>NZ_CP011387.1:1530000-1859166 GCF_001644565.1 Deinococcus puniceus
GTACGCCGCCGGAATGCTGGCCCTGATGGGGGCCTTCAACTTCGTGGGCACGCTGGGCAGCGGCTACCTGACAGACCGCCTAGACCCACGCCTGTTGCTGGCCGCCTACTACGCCTTTCGGGGGCTGAGCTTGCTGGCGTTGCCGCTGCTGCCGCCCGGAACAGGGCTGGTATTTTTTGCTGTGCTGTTCGGGCTGGATTACATCGCCACCGTGCCGCCCACCGTGGCGCTCACCGCCCGCACGTTCGGCACAGCCAACGTTGGCACGGTTTACGGCTGGGTCTTCTTTTCTCATCAGGTGGGCGCGGCTTCCGCTACCGCGTTGGGTGGCCTCGTTCGGGAATCGCTGGGCACTTACGGCCCGGCTTTTCTGGCGGCGGGCGTGCTGGCCATTTTGGCGGCGGGGCTGGCCTTGGGCGTGACCCGGCAGGCGGGAGTGCGGGCGGCGGCGGCGTAAAATTGCCTGCGGTGCGGTGTTGATGAAGCCCGCGCTCGGCCTGTCCGCTTAAGGATTTCCCAACCCACCCACGCTCTAGAGCAGTTGTTCTAACAATGACCGAGCGGAGCGAGTGAATTTTACCGATCAGGACGGACTCGGAGAGCGCAAGGAGCAGAGAACGGAGCCACCGGAATTCTCCTTTTTCGGTGGTGTGATTTGGACAACTGCTCTAAGCTTCCCTGCATGACGGTTCAACCTGAATTTCCGGTAGTGCGGCGTCCGGTGTATGCGCGGCGCGGCATGGTGGCGACCTCTCAACCGCTGGCGGCGCAGGCGGGCCAGAGTGTGCTGGCAGCGGGCGGCAACGCCGTTGATGCGGCCATCGCCACCGCTGCCGCCCTGACGGTGCTGGAGCCGACCAGCAACGGCATCGGCGGCGACCTGTTCGCGCTGGTGTGGGACGGCGGGGAAGTGCACGGCCTGAACGCCAGCGGCGCGGCCCCGGCAGCCCTGAGCTTGGACGCCCTAGAGGAGCGGCACGGCGGCCAGATGCCGAAACATGGCTGGACGCCCGTGACCGTACCCGGCGCGGTGCGCGGCTGGGCCGACCTGCACGCCCGTTTTGGCCGCCTGCCCTTCGCGGCGGTGCTGGCTCCAGCCATTGCCTACGCACGCGAGGGCTACCCGCTTTCGCCCGTGCTGGCGGCGGGCTGGGCGCGGGCCATTCGCATTTACAGCGGTCTGAATCTGCCTGTTTTCGAGGAATGGTTTCGCACCTTCGCCCCCAACGGATTTACACCCACGCCCGGTGCCCTGTGGCGCAGCGAGGCCCACGCCCGCACGCTGGAAGCGATTGCCGCCACACACGGCGCGTCGTTCTATGACGGCGACTTAGCAGCCCAAATCGATGCCTACGCCCAAGCCACAGGCGGGTTGCTCCGCTCCTCAGACCTCGCCGCGCACCAGTCGGAGTGGATCACGCCTATTGCTGCCGAGTACATGGGCCACCGTGTCCACGAGATTCCGCCCAACGGTCAGGGCATTGCCGCCCTCATCGCGCTGAATGTGCTGGACGGCCTGCCGCTGCCCGACCATTGGGGCGATCCAGCGGGGCTGCACCTGCAAATCGAAGCCATGAAACGCGGGTTTCATGACGCCCACGCTCACGTCGGTGATCCGCGCCATGTGCCTGTGGACGCCGCGCACCTGCTGTCCAGTGCCAACGCCGCTGCCCACCGCGCCCACATTGGCCCCGCTGCCCACGATCCCAGCACCCACGCACCCAGCACGGGCGGCACGGTCTACCTCGCCACCGCCGACGATAGGGGCCAGATGGTCAGCCTGATCCAGAGCAATTACATGGGCTTCGGCAGCGGCGTGGTGGTTCCCGGCACAGGCATCGCGCTACACAACCGGGGCCACAATTTCAGCCTACAGGCGGGCCATCCCAACGCCCTCGCGCCCGGACGCCGCCCGTACCACACCATCATCCCCGGCTTCCTGACCCGCAGCGACGGCACGCCGGTTGGCCCGTTTGGGGTCATGGGCGGCTTTATGCAGCCGCAAGGCCACCTGCAAGTAGTATTAAATACCGTGCGCTACGGCATGAACCCCCAGCAAGCGCTTGATGCCCCGCGTTGGCAATGGCTGGCGGGCAAAACGGTAGAGGTGGAACACAGCCTGCCCGCCGCCACCGCCCGCGCTCTGGCTGGATTAGGCCACGACGTGCGCGTGCAACTCGATTCCGGCTCGTTTGGCCGGGGTCAAATGATTCGCCGTAACCCAGAAACGGGCGTGTTGGAAGGCGGCACGGAAAGCCGGACGGATGGGCATATCGCCGCTTGGTGAGGCGAGAGAGTGTGGAGGGTAGATCGTGGATAAGCTGTAAGTGGTCAGTGATCTCCCTTCTCCCTCAGCCCGCCAACACCGCCCCGCCCACATACCGCTCACTCAGCGCCCAGAGCCGCGCCGCCGCCCCATCGTCCAACGCCTGCGACGTGGGCATCGTATCCCGGCTGTTGCTGTAATACCGTCCAGTAATGCCGTCGCCGCCCTCGGTTGCCAGATGTACGGTGGTCTTAGCCCCGTCTTCCGGCGAGATGGCAAAGCGGTCTATCACGCCCCAGAGCAGGGAAGCCGCGCCCCCGTTGTTGTGGGCAAACCCGCTGCGTACCATGCCGGGGTGCAGGCTGTTGCTGAGAATGCCCGGTTCGCGGCGGGCCAGTTCGCGGGCAAACAGGATGTTGGCGAGTTTGCTCTGGCTGTAGGCTGCCCAACCGCTGTAGCCCGTGCGGAATTCGGGGTCTTCGAAGCGGATTCGGCCCATCCCGTGCGCCGCCGATGCCACTGTGATGACCCGTGCGCCCACTGTGGCCCGCAGCAACGGCAACAGCTCCTGCGTCATCAAAAACGGGGCCAGATGGTTCAGCGCCCACGTCAGCTCTACGCCTTCCCGTGACTCCTGCCGCTTGGAGTAGAACGCCCCAGCGTTGTTGATCAACACGTCAAGCGCAGTATTTTTCTCTGCAAATTCGGCAGCAGCGCGGCGCACCTGACTCATTTCGCTCAAATCGGCCAGCAACGTGCCCACCGCGTTCACTTCCCGTGCCACCCGCTCGGTTTTGGCGGCGTCGCGCCCCACGATGGTTACCCGTGCGCCCCGGTTCGCCAGTTCCCGCGCCGTCACCAGCCCGATGCCGTTGGTGGCCCCCGTGACCAACACTGTTTTGCCTACTAGATCGCCGTAACTCATGCCTACAGCATAGGCGGCGCGGGCGGCGTGTGGCGCAGGAAGCCTGACAATGTGAGAAGACAGAGGGGCAACAGAGCGGGGCCGTGAACCCCAGCACAGTTCACGGCCCCGCATCCATCCCATTTACTTCAGCAATTGACGGCTGATCACCACGCGCTGAATCTCGTTGGTTCCCTCGTAGATCTGGTTCAGTTTCACGTCGCGCAGCAGTTTTTCTACCGGGTATTCACCCACGTAGCCGTAACCGCCGTGTACCTGAATCGCTTCGTTGGCGGCGTCGAAGGCCATTTCGGAGCAGTAGGCCTTGGCAATGGCGCTTTCGAACCCGTGCGCCTGCCCCTGATCCACCAACCACGCGGCTTTTTGGTACATCAGGCGGCCCGTTTCTATGCCCATCGCCATTTCCGCAATCTTAAATTGGATGGCCTGAAAGGTGGAAATCGGCTTCCCGAAGGCTTCCCGCGCTTTGGCATACTTCACCGATTCATCCAGCGCCCGCCGTGCAATGCCTACCGAACCTGCCGCCACCGGAATGCGGGTTTTGTCCAGCGTCTTCATGGCAATCTTGAAGCCGTCGCCCAAGCCGCCCAACTGGTTTTCACGCGGCACACGCACGTTTTCAAACACCAGTTCGCTGGTCAGGCTGGCCCGCTGACCCATCTTGTGCTTGATCTTGTTGTAGCTGAAGCCGGGCGCGTCCTTCGGAACCACCAAGGCGACGCTTGCTTTATGCCCGCCCTGACGGTCTGTGGTGGCGAATACCACCGTGACTTCGGCCATCCCACCGTTGCTGATCCACATTTTGGTGCCGTTGATGACCCACTCGTCGCCGTCCAGCACAGCCGTCGTGTGCATGGCGGCAGCATCAGACCCGTTGTTGGGTTCGCTGAGGGCAAAAGCGGCGAGGCTGGCTTTCTCGGTCATCGGCCCCAAAAACCGCTGCTGCTGCTCCTCGGTGCCGCCCACCAGAATCGGCGTAATGCCCAGCTCGGAGGCCATCAGAATCGTGTAGATGCCCATGCAGCCGTAAGCCAGTTCCTCTCCGATCAGGCATTCGTCGAACATGCCCAGTCCCAGCCCGCCCGCGTGTTCAGGAATGGCGGCGTTCAGCAGGCCCACTTCAAAGGCCTTTTCAACCACTTGCCAAGGCAATTCTTCGCGCTGATCGTACTCGGCGGCAATCGGAATAATTTCCTTGCGGGCAAAATCGCGGGCAAGTTGCTGCAACTGGCGTTGCTCGTCAGACAAGGTGAAATCCATGTGCGCTCCTGTGGGAATGGCTGTATCAAAAGGTGGGGGAGAAGGTTTTGAACTGAGTTCAATCTATCAGATTCAGGGGTACGGAATGGGGGAGGGCGGGGCCAGTCGCCTGAAGCGTAAGCCTAAGCGAGTCACCTCATCTCTATAAAATTACTGAGGAATAACCGGAAAAAACTATCTAAATCCAAAGCTGGTCTTGCTTCGCCCACAGAGTCTGGCGTCAGTCAAAACTAGCTGTTCTGATTGGGCGAAATAGGGTAGGAGTTAATAGGGAATAACACGGGAATAATAGAAGATGTGAAGAGACATGGGCGGTCAGTATCACCCATCCTACAAGCTCAACTGCACCATCAGCCGTTCCATCGTTACTCCCGCATCCAGCCCGCGCTTCATTGCCAAATCCGCATCCAGAATCCGGCCCAAATGAGCGCGAATCTTGCCTTCGTTCAGACGCCTTGCAACGTCCAGCGCCTTCTTCGCCGGGTACGGTTTCACGCCTAGGCGTTGGGCGGCGGCGGCTTCGGTCACGCGACCCCCTTCTTGCAGCAGGGCCACGCAGCGGGCCACCAGCGCGTATTGCCAGACCACCGCGCCCATCAGCTTGAAGGGGTCTTCGCCCGACGCGATCAGGCGGCGCAGCTGCATCACGGCTTCACCCGGACGCCCCGCCGTGGCCGCGCCCAACATGGCAAAGCTGTCTCCGGGTGGCTCGCGGCCCACCACGTGCTGCACGGCGTCGGCGGTAAATGGCCCGTCTATCAGCGTGAGCTTGGTCAATTCCGACGCGATCCCCGCGAGGTCGGCCCCGAACACTTCGGCCAAGTACAGGGCGGCGTCCCGTTCAAGCTTGATCCCCATTTTTTTGGCCCGCATCCCTACCCATCCGGCCACCTCGCCCGCTTTGGCCGGAGCCGCCGAGGCGATCTGTTCGGCCCCAGCGTAGGCCTTCAGGCGCGTGGCGGGCGGTGCTTCATCCAAAATTGCCACCGTCACCTGTGCTGAAGCCAGCAGTTCCAACAGCGCCTTGTCGGGCTTCACACCGTCAAAATCCACGATCACGCCGCCGTCTCCGAACAGGCCGGGCGAGAGGTGGGGGCGCAGGGCCTCAGCGGTCACGTCCTCGGCACCCATGCGGGGCAATTCTCGTGGATTCAGTCCACGCGCGGTCAGGGTGTCGCGCAGCGTTTCTTCGGCCAGAAAGCGGTTGCCCGTAAACACGACCAGGCTCAAGCGGTTTCCCCCACAGTCATGCCCGGTGTCGTAATGTCCGGCGACAGCGCAGATTCGTATGGCCCACTGACCGAAAAGCCCAATTGACGCCGCACTGCACACAGTTGTTGCAGCATCTCGGCGGCGCTGTTGTGGCGTCCACTGGGGTCTCGGTCAAGGGCTGCCAACATCACCGGATGTAGTTCGGCGGGGCCGGGCAGCGCGGCGCGGCGCTCATGGATGCCCACCAGCCAGCCCAGCGCGTCCTCGTAGGGTGGGTGTCCGGCGAGGCAATCGAACATCAGCACGGCCACCGAATACAGGTCGCTGCGGGGATCGCCGCGCACGCCTTTGAACTGTTCTGGAGCCATAAAATGCGGCGTGCCCATGCGCGTCCCGCTGTGAATATCGAGCGGCAAGGTGCGGGCGTGACTCATGCCGAAGTCGATGACCCGCACCGAGTCCGCCTGCACAGGCCCGCGCATCAGCAATACATTTTCCGGCTTCAGATCCTGATGGGTCACGCCCCGCGAATGCAGGTGGGCGGTGGCGTGCAGCACGCCCATGGCCACCGCGCTCGCCTCGGCTGCCGACATGGGGCCGCACAGTGCCAGATCGCGCAACGTGCCGCCGGGAATAAAAGGAAAGAGCAACTGCGTGGGTGTGCGGGCCAGTAACGGCACCACCAGCGGATGATCCAGCATGGCAGCAATCTGGCCCTCATGCTTAAAGCGTTCGCGTACATCGGGGTCAGCCGTCAGCAGGGTCTTGACGAAGACATTCTGGCCGCGCCACTCGCCTGTTTCGCTCAGCACGCCGCCCCGCGCCGCCACCGTGCGGGGGTGTTCAATAGGTTGCGAACCGGATAAATCTAACACTCGCTCTATTTAACCACGAAAATTGTACACAATAGTAGCAGGCTGTCCAGTTCAGCTTTCCACTTTGCAACTTTTGCCCGCCGAACAGGGTGGGAAACCACGCCACTCCCGCAGCCCATAAAAAAACATGTGGTCAGAATCTCATACAACAATTGCTATTGTATGGCTGGCTATGAAAAATATCACGCTACTACTCTCTCTTTCCTTGACTCTTGTTGGTACCGCGCAGGCCGCCGTGCGCCTTCCCGCCACCGACTGCGCCAAAACGCCCAGCGACGCCCGTTGCAAGTTTTCGGATGCCAGCAGCCGTATCGGGAAGACGGGAACCGGCCTGCCTTTCAAATTGGGCGGCTTCGAATTTATTGGCAGCGGCTACGTTGATGGGGCCAGCAACAGCGTTGTCGTGCCCGTGGAATTCGGCAGTCAGGACGACACTCAGGGCGTGGTCATGCGCGTGGATTTGGCGACGGGCAACCGCAGCATCGTCAGTGGCTACGACGGCGAAGAATGGAAGGGCGCGGGCGTGGCATATGTCAGTGACCGGGGCGCAAGGGGCGAGGCCTATGACCTTGGGCGCGTGAAAGTGGTGCGCCCCGGCCCCGGCGGAAGCATTCTGGCTCTAGTTGATAAGGGCCTCCAGTCCCGCAGCGAACTGATCAAGATAGACCCCAACACCGGCAACCGCAGCTTGGTTTGGGCCAGCAAAGTCTTCAACGACGCCGCCCCTAGTGGCCCCACAGCCATCCGTGACATCGAAGCGCAGCGCTTCAACTTTGGCAGCAACGCCCTGTGCCGGGGCGGAGACAAAACGGCGCTCAAGCCCAGCGAAACCTTTGAAACCGATGGACAGTTTGCCTACTTTTTCCTCGCAAATAGTCCGAGTGGCACAGGCATCGGCTTGGTTAAAGTGCCCCTCAGTGGCGGCAATTGCAGTTGGGTCAGCCAGTATTGGCCCGATGGCAAAAGCGAAATCGGCGCAGGCCCCACCATCAACACCCTGTCTCCGCTCGTATTTGCCTCCAGTCTGCTGGGACGCGAATTTGTGGCGGCCACTGGCCCAAATCCCAGCGGCAACACCCTGTTTGCCATCAACACCCAAACGGGCGAACGCCGCACCCTGAGCGCCAAAAACCTTCAGACGCCTGCCCGCAGCAAAGGCGCAGGGGAAGCCGAAGTGGGCTACCTCGGGACTTTGGCCGTCGGCAGTGCGGGAATCGCCACTTTGCGCGGCGCGTCTAGAACTGAATATTTCGAGCCAGTGATGGTCAACTCTCAGACCGGAGACCGGAAAATGCCTTCTGCTACGGGCTCGCTCAAGGATGCCCGCGACTCGGGCAGCAACATCGTCGCCGCCATCCCCGGCACCAGCAAGTTCATCGTGGCGTTCGGCAAGGCGCTGCACGTCTGGGACGCCAAAACAGGCGCAAGCTTCCTGCTCAGCCAGTAATAAGCACAACCAGAAGGCCGCTCCTGAGTCTTGGGAGCGGCCTTCTGGGTTGATGCTTCCTTCAGTTCACGCGAATGCTGTTCGCCAAGTTCCGTACCACAGCTTCGTTTCTGCTGTAGTCCTTTACGTTGCCGGAAATGGTCACCACCAGCATCCGGTTCCCCGCGCTGGTCACGAGGAGTTCACGGCGCTGATCGTCGCCTTTGCCGGGAGTCGTGAACACGAACTGCGCCCACGAGCCGCCGCCGAACTGCATGAGGTTGGCTTTCAACGATTTGATTCCTGTGACCTGAGAGCGGATGACGGCAGGAAACTGGGCCACCAAGCCTTCAATTTCGGTGGCGGCCAGTCGGCTTTCGCGCCATTCGAAGGCCACTGTCACTTTGCGGTCCTCAGTGATGAACACATAAGCCGGGCGGGTGGCCGGGTTGGGGAACGCACTTTGCAGGAACGACTGGTTCAGTTCCGCGAGTTTGGCGTTCGGCTCCACGGTTACGGGCAGATTGGGAAGGGTGACGGGCGCGGCGAACGCGAGGCCCATCATCAGGGTCAGGGAGAGGAGCGCTTGCTTCATGTTCCACTACCCTACTCAAAGTGGCCTGCTTCCTCATGAACCGTGGGTGAGGAACGTGCGGTTCCCATCAAAAACGGGTCAACTGACGCGCCGAACTACAGGCTGCGGCCCACGAATTCGGCGGCGCGTGCCCCTATCATCATTGATGTGGCGTTGGTATTGGCGTGAATGATGCGCGGCATCACGGAGGCGTCGGCTACCCATAACCCTTGCGTCCCATGCACCGCCAATGTCCGGTCTACCACCGCGTCGTCTCCGTCGCCCAGTGCCGCCGTTCCGACTGGGTGATAAAGCGTGGCGCATTCCTGCCGCACATAGTCCGCCAATGCCGCATCGGAAGTCGAAGCGTCGCCCGGCAAGACTTCGCCCGCGTTCACCTGCCGCAGTCCCTCACCCGCCGCAATGTCACGCGCCTGCCGCACGCCTGACACCAGCGCCCGCAAGTCGCGCTCGTCGCTGAGATACTGCGGGTCTATGCGCGGCGCGGCCAGCGGATCGGCACTGCTGAGGCCGATGCGCCCGCTGCTGTACGGCTCCACCAACACCGGGCCAACCGAAAAATGCCAGCCGTCAGCCCGTTGAAACCCGTGATCGCGGAAATAGGCCGGGCCAAAGTGATACTGCAAATCGGCGTGCGGCAAGTCCGGCCCAGAGCGCACGAAAGCACTCGCCTCGGCAATATTGCTGGCGAGCGGCCCCGTGCGGTTGAGGAGCCACTGCGCGAAGGCTGCCCCTTCCGAGCCTCCGTCCAGCGACTGCACCTTTGACCGGAAGATGACAGGCACGGCCAGATGATCTTGCAGGCCCCCGCCCACGCCCGGCAGATTCACACGCACAGTTATTCCGTGCCGCGCCAGTTCTGTGTCCGGCCCCACGCCCGACAGCATCAGCAATTGCGGCGTCTGAACCGCGCCCGCCGCCAGCACCACGCCCCCCGCCGGAGCGTCCAGCGTGCGCCCCCGCCAACGCATTCGCACGCCCACTGCCCGCTTGCCGTCCCAGAGCAGTTCCAGCACCCGCGCCCCGGTCAGTACGGTCAGATTCGGGTGGTTCAGTACAGGCTGCAGGAACGCCCGGAACGCACTTTGCCGCTCGCCCCGGTGGTGGTTGCTTTCCAGAATGCCCGCGCCTTCCAGCGTGCCGTGATTGAAGCTTGTTACGGCTGGCACGCCCAGTACGCCGCTGGCCGCCTGCACGAAGGCGTGACTCAGGCTATGTGACGCGGCCCGGTGGCCCACCGCCAACTCTCCAGCGTCGCCGCGAAACTCGCCCCCTTCCCCCGTAAACTTTTCTATTCCCCGAAACGCGGGCAACACGTCATCCCAGCGCCAGCCCTCGCCCCAGCCGTCAAAATCGGCCTTAGAACCGCGAATGTAGATGGTGGCATTGATGGCGCTGCTGCCGCCCAGCACTTTGCCACGCGGCCAATAAAAGCGCCGCCCACCCGCGTGGGGCTGCTCTACGGTGTCGAAGGCCCAGTCCACGCCCGTTTTGAACAGCTTGGGAAACGCGGCGGGCGCACGGATCAGCAGGCCGGTGCCGGGTTGGGTGTCGGAGCCGCCCGCTTCCAGCAGCAGCACCCGTGCGCCCTTGTCCAGCAACCGCCGCGCCAGCACGCAGCCGCCCGAACCTGCCCCCACGATAATCACGTCTGCCCGCAAGTCAGTTGCTCCGGTCTGGGTTGTCATGTCGGGAGGAGTATAGGGCGCGTTAGACGAGACTTTCAGTGTTCTGTTGGTGGTCAGTGGGAAAACGGGCTTGCGGGAAAATGGCTATCTTGATTTGGTCAAGCTCCAGAGTTGACGGTTCTAGGTAAACCCCCCAGTCTGCGGTGTAGCCAGCCCCCTTGAAGGGGAGTGCAAAAGCGGTTATATCCTCCCTTTGACTGGCACAGCCCGAAGGGAGGGGGGCGTTGCGTCAGCGATGGGGGGTTATCTCCCAAGCATTCAAGGAATCGCCCAATGGCGACCAATCAAAACCTCCCTTCGAGTCCGTCTGACCAGCCCCCGCAACCGCCCCGCGCCCTTGCTCTACACTCCTTCCCATGCAGTTTCCCAAGGGGTTTTTAGCGGCGGCCATCGCGGCGGGCATCAAGCCGAGTGGCAAAACAGACTTGAGTTGCGTGGTGTCGGACACGGACTGCGTATGGGCGTTTGCAGGCACGCGCAGCACCACCGCCGCCGCGTGTGTGACGCGCAACCGTGAAGTGTATGCAGCGGGCGGCCCGGTGCGTGCCCTTGTGGTGAATGCCGGAAATGCCAACGCCGCCACCGGCAAGCGTGGAGCAAACGACAACGCCGATATAGCCGACGCGCTCGGCAGCGTGCTGAACGTAGACCAAGACGCCGTACTGACGGCCAGCACCGGCATCATCGGCCACCTGCTGCCGATGGACAAAGTGCTGAGCGGCGTGGAGCATCTGCCCGAAGACCTCTCACCCCAAGCCGACGCTTTTGCAGCAGCCATCATGACCACTGACCTCGTACCAAAAACGGCGTCGGTCACGCTGTCTACAGGCGCAACCATCGTAGGCACCGCCAAAGGCAGCGGCATGATTCACCCCGATATGGCGACCATGTTCGCCTTCGCCTTCACAGACGCAGCCGTAGACCAAGCGGCGCTGCGGGCAGCGTTTCCGGCCATCGTGAACCGCACCTTCAACGCCGTGACCGTCGATGGCGACACCAGCACCAACGATATGGCCCTCGTGCTGGCAAACGGGCAAGCCGGGGCGGTAGACAGCGCCGAATTTTTGACGGCCCTAGAAGGCGTGATGCGTGACCTCGCCCGCCAGATCGCCGCCGATGGTGAGGGAGCCACCAAGCTGCTGACCGTGCGTGTGGCTGGAGCCGCTACCGAAGCCGAAGCGTTGGCCGCCGCCCGCACCTGTTGCGTCAGCCCGCTGCTGAAGAGCGCTCTGCACGGCAACGATCCCAACTGGGGCCGCGTGATCATGGCGGTGGGCCGCAGCGGTGCAGGCGTGAACATCGAGAAAATGACGGTGGCGGTGCAGGGCACACCTGTCTTCGCAGGCCGCCCCCTGCCCTACGACGCCGCAGCTGTCAGCGCCAGCATGAAAGCCGATGAAGTGATCTTCGACGTGAATCTGGGTGTTGGCGAAGCCGTGGGCGAAGCGTGGGGCTGCGATCTCAGCGCGGAATATGTGAGTATCAACGCGGAATACACCACTTAATCAAGCTGAGGCTGTGATTGAGCCAACGCTCACGCGCCCCACCCCTAAATCGTCTGGGGAGTAGCGTGGGCCATGTCAATCTCTGTTCCGCCTCAATCCGCGTTGGCCCGCCCTATCGATCCTTCTGTGCCTTCCAACCGATTTGCTGTGGCCGGACTCCTCGTAGGGGTGATCGCAGCGAGGCTATCGGGGCGCAGTTGGCCTGCCAGTCTCGGCATCGGTGGGGCCGGATTTACGGCGTGGGCCACTGCCCGCGAGCTTGACCCAGACCATCCCGACACCGCCAACGCCGCGTTGCCACTGGCGGCACTGGTGACCCTCATCGGCGGCCCGGTCAACCCGCTGGCCGGAGCGAGTGTGATGAGCGGATTGCGCGTGCTGGCGGGCACCACTGGGCAAGTGCCCACCCCGGCAGATGAAGCGGCGCTGGGTGTGCAAGCTGGCTTGGCTGCCCTGACAGGGGAGAGGTTCTCGGCCTTTGTGCCCGGCTTGGCGTTGCTGCTGTCGGGCAAAGTTCAACCCCAAGCGGCAGCGTTGGCACTGGCCCCCGCCCTTTCACCTGCGCTGAGGCCGGGGCAAGGGCGTAGCGTCGCCGCCGATCTGCTGAGCCTCGCCGCGCTGGGATTGGCCGCCACGCTCGTTGCCCCCGAACGCATCTCCAGCAAAGCCGATCATGGCGGGCACAGACTGGACGATGACCAGATTCGGCTGACCCGTCAATTGGCGGCAGGCGCGTTGGCCCTCAGCCTACTGGGGCGGCAATCCCGCTCGTTCGTGCCTTTGGCGGCGGCGGCGTTCAACGTGGGCTTGCGGCGCACTAGGTTGATCAAGACTGGGTTGATCAAGATTCCCTAAACCGATTGCGCCTGAAATCTTGCCCTTTCTGACAGCCCAGATCAACTATTTTTGCTTACCATGCCCCCATGACCGGACTTCCCCGACAACTGACACTGCTAGCGGCAACCCTGCTGACCTTGGTCATGAATTATCTCAGTAACGCCCTCCCGCTGTTCGGCAACAGCAACGGCGATATCAGCGACAGGTTACCCAACGCTTTTACGCCCGCTGGCCTGACTTTCGCCATCTGGGGGCCGATCTTTTTGGGGATGCTGGCGTTCGCTGTGTATCAGGCGTTGCCCGCCCAGCGTGGCCCCCGCCATGACCGCCTGTTCTGGCCGTTCCTGCTGGGCAACCTGCTGAACGTGTCTTGGCTGTTCGCCTTCCAGAGCCTGAACTTTGGGCCGAGTGTGGTCATCATGCTGGCGCTGCTGGCGAGCCTGATCTGGCTGTACCTGACGGTGCGTGACATGAAACCGCAGGGCGCAGAAACCCTGACTCTGCAACTGCCCGCCAGCCTGTATCTGGGCTGGATCAGCGTGGCGACGATTGCCAACGTCACCGCTTTTCTGGTCAGCGCGGGCGTCACGCAGGGCGCACTGGGGCTGGGCGCTCAGGCGTGGTCGGCGGTGTTGCTGGTCATCGCGGCCCTGATCGGCGTGTTTTTCCTCGCCCGCTTCCGCGACTACGCCTTTGCAGGGGTGTTGCTGTGGGCGTTTTACGGCGTATATCTGGCTCGCCCAGAAGTGAACACGGTGGTGATTGCGGTGGCTATAGCGGCAGCCTTGGTGGTGGTGTTGGGTGGCGCGGCCTCCGCACGGCGCGGGCGCAATACGTTGATCTAGAGAAAGAGAACAGCAAACAAAAGCGGCGTACCTTTCACGGGTACGCCGCTTTGTTTGGCCCCAGTGCCGTACTCTGCACCTATGGCACGCCGCAACTCCGAATCCACTTGGCCCGAACCTCTCCCTGAAGCTGAACCGCTGGTGTGCGCCCTGTGCCACCGCGAAACGCCTGCGCTGACCCAGCACCACCTGATGCCCGTGTTGCAAGGCCGCCGCAAAGGAATGAAAGTGCAGGACTTGCCCACTGTGGGCCTGTGTTCAGCTTGTCACGGCTACGTCCACAGCACTTTTTCCAACGCTGACTTGTCGGGGCCGTACAGCACGCTGGAAGCCCTCAGCGAACACGAAGGCGTCATCAAGTTTGTGAAGTGGGTGAAAAAACAGCCGGTGAGTAAAGCCGTGAAAGTGAAGTAGGGCGGTGCAACCAAGAGCAGAGGCGCACCCGTTCTCAAGGTGCGCCTCTGTCTATTCCTGCCTTACGCCTTTACAGCGTCCGGCTTGATCTTGCGTTTGCGGTTCCATTCTTCAAAGTAGACCACCAGCGGGGCCACGATGTAGATGCTGGAATAGGTGCCGATAAGGATACCTACCAGCAAGACCAAGCTGAAGTCGCGCAGCACGGGGCCGCCGAAAATCAGCAGGCTGACGAGGGGCAGCATAGTCGCCACCGAGGTCATGACCGTGCGTGAAAGAGTTTGATTGATTGACGTGTTCACGATGTCGCGGTAGCTTCTGCCCCGCATTTCGCGGATATTTTCGCGGATTCGGTCAGAGACGATGATGGAATCGTTGAGCGAATAGCCGATCAGAGTCAGGAGCGCGGCCACGCTGGCAATCGTAAATTCCAGCCCCAGCAGCGAATACAGGCCCATCACGATAGCCACGTCGTGCAGCACGGCCACGATGCTGCCCAGACCCATGATGAAGTCGAAGCGGAAGCCCACGTAGATCAGAATCAGGCCGAGGCCGAGCAGCACGGCCCGGATGGTGTTGTCGGTCAGTTCTTTGCCCACCGCTGGCCCCACCGTTTCGCTGGACTGCACTTCGCCCTGCGGCAGTTTGACGATGGCCCCGGTGAGCGTCTGGACTTCACTGCTGGTCAGCTGCGGCACCTTGATGGTGTACGTCGCGCCGCTGACGCTGGGGGTGATGTCGCGTTGAATGCTGGCGTTTTGGGCCGTGACTTTGCCTAGACCTGCGCCTGCAACGGCGTTGCGAACCTGCTCGGTGGAGGTGGCGCTGCTGGTTTTGATGGCGAGTGTGGTACCGCTGGTAAAATCCACGCCGTAATTCAGGCCCTTGTTGGCCAGCACGATGCTGCCCGCTATAGCCAACAGCACGCTGATGGTCGTAATGATCGGCGCGGCTTTAATGAAGTTGATGTTGGTGGGTTTGATCCACTGCGGTGCAGTCATATTGGGTTTGCGCTTGGCGAGCCATTCCATGCCCCATTTGGCAAACAGCAGGTTAGAGAATGTAGACGCCACCACGCCGATCATGAGGGTCACGGCAAAGCCTTTGACGGGGCCGCTGGAATAGTTGTAAAGGGCCAGAGCCGACAGCAAATGCGAGGCGTTCACGTCCAAAATGGTCAGCGTGGAGTGTTCGTAGCCCACGCCAATCGAGTTTTTGATGCCTTTGCCTTTGTACAGTTCTTCCTTGATGCGCTCGAAGGAAATGACGTTGCCGTCGACTGCCGCGCCGATGGTCAGTACCAGTCCGGCGATACCGGGCAGCGTGAGTGTGGAACCCAGTCCGCCCAGCAGACCCAGAATCACGATGCTGGAGAACAGCAGGCCCAAAGCGCCGACCAGACCGAACCACAGGCCGTAATAGAAGAACAGCATGACGAAGACCAGCCCGATGCCCACCAGGGCGGCAATAGCGCCGCTGCGAATGGCGTCGGCTCCCAGCGTTGGCCCGATGGCGCGTTCGGCTTCGGTTTTGATCTTGATGGGCAGGGCACCCGATTTCAGCACCAGCGCCAACTGGCTGGCTTCCTCGGGCGTAAAGTTGCCGCTGATCTGCACGTCACGGAACAGACGTTGCTCAATGGTCGCCACGCTCTGAATTTGGTCGTCCAGCACCACCGCCATAGACCGTTGCACGTTTTTGCCCGTAAATTCGCCAAAGGTGGCTGCCCCTTTATCGGTGTTCTGGAAGGTCACCACCCACTGCCCCTGTGGGTCGGTGGCCGAAGCTGCGTTGGCGATGACTTCCCCGGTGGCCTCCACTGGCCCCAGTTGTGCCAGTGTGTAGCCGCCCGAACGTGGATTTCTGGCCAGTAGCGCGGCGTCCTGCTGTGCGCCCTGCTGCACGATGCGGAACTCTAGGCGAGCGGTGCGCTGAATAATTTCGCGGGCACGCTGCTGCACGGCGGGGGTGGCTCCGGGAATTTCCACGACTACGCGCTTGCCGCCGCTGACCGTGACGGTGGGTTCGGCCACGCCCAGCGCATTGATTCGGTTCTCGATAACCGTTTTTACGCGGTCAAGGTCTTCGCGAGTGGCCGTGCCACTTTCGGGGGCCAGTTCGATTCTCAGGCCGCCCTTCAGGTCAAGGCCCAGCGTAATGAACTGATATTGATCGTTCCAGACTGTCCAGAGGTTGTTGCGGTGTTCCCAAGGCCGCCAGATGTAGAGCAGGCTGCCCAGCAGGGCCAAGAGGAGAAGCAGACCCGTCCAGCGGTTCGCGCCGGTGGGGGCCGCCTTCCGTGAATTGGGGCGTTTATTGCGGTTGTTTCGGTTGTTGCTGTAGGTCACAGGGAAAACTCCTGATGTGGGGTGTGGGGGGTGGGTAGTGGTTATCGGAAAGGCGCAACCCGCCCTAACCGCCGTCTATTTGGCGTCTGCCCAACACATTCAGGTCAAGTTTCAGCAGCGGTTCTTCCCACTCGGGGAGCGCGGCCACGACACCGTAAGGCGCACGCGGCAGCCGGAAAGGTTCGGCTGCTGCTGGCGTCAGCGTGGGCGAACCCGGTGACGGCTGAGGCGCGGGCCGCAGTTCCGGCAACACAGGCGCGACACTGCCCGCCGACATTCTGGCTCCGGCATCGGGCGAAGGCGGCGGCGACCCCAGCAGCACGGCCAACACCGACAGCACCGTCAGCAGTCCCGGCCACGCCAGCAGGTGCGACCAGAAATGTTGAGGAAACCCGGAGCGTCTCAAAGCGCCGCAGCATATCAAAACAAGTCTGTCCGGCTCCTGACCAAGCTTCCGTTTCCTGCGGGGACGTCTGCTGAACTTGACGCCGCGTCATTAGCCCTTGTTTAACCGGTTGCCCACATCATCTGCTCGTGGCCGAGGAAGACAGAAACCAGCTTCCCCCTAGCCTTCACCAAGGAGATCACCATGAAGAACCGTACACTGGCCCGCTTTCCCCTGACCGTCCTCGCCGCCCTGTTGCCCCTGACCAGCGTCGCCGCTTTTGCCGCTGGAACCACGCCCGCTGCCCCCGCCGCGCAGAATCAGCGCACTCAGGGCAACCAGACCCAGCAGGCCCGGCCCACCCAGAACCAGAACAACCAGACCCAGCAACCCGGCATGCGCGGTGGCCCTCAGGGTCAAGCACGTGACGGTCAACGCGGCGGTGGCCCCCGCGCCGTTATCGACACTGCCGTTGCTAAAGCCCTCGGCCTGACCCCCGAAACCCTGCGCCAGCAACTCAAGGCCGGAAAAACTATCGCTGACCTTGCCAAAGCAGGAGGCGTCAGCACCGCCACCCTCCGCGCCGCTGCTCTGGCCGCCCTGAAAACCCAGTTGGCCGCAGAGGTCAAAGCAGGCAAACTGACGCAGGCTCAGGCCGATCAGCGCTTGGCCCGCGCTACGGCAGACGCCAACTTTGGCCTGATGGCAGGCGGCCCACGCGGCGGCCCTGATGGTGGCCCAAACGGTGGACGTGGCGGCCCCGATGGTGGGCGGAACGGTGGCCCCGCCGACAACAACCGCAACAACAATGACCGTCCCGCTGGCCCCCGTGGAGACTTGCCCACTGACGGCGCGTAACCTCTCGCCCTTAAATGGTGTTTGTCCTCCCTTCGACCCTAGACCCTTAGACCAGCCCCAGATCAACCAAAACTATTCCCAACCCAATACAAGAGAGAGGCGGCCATCCCCACTGGGACACCGCCTCTCTGTTTTGCTGGAGTGGTTGCTGGCTCTGGCTTACGCCGGAATGACTTCCACCATTTCGCTGGCTTCGATGATGTCGCCTTCCATCACGCCTTCCCAATCCAAGTTCACTCCGCACTCGAAGCCGTTCTTGACTTCGCGCACATCGTCCTTGAAGCGCTTGAGGCCCACGATAGTTCCTTCGTACACGGTTTCTTTGCCGCGCGTGACTTTGGCTTTGGCATTGCGCTTAAAGCTGCCGTCGGTGATGTAAGACCCGGCGATGTTGCCGTTCTTGGGGTGACGAATGACCATGCGGACTTCGGCGCGGCCCAAGTATTTCTCTTCGAATACGGGTTCAAGGTTGCCTTTGATCAGGCGGTCTACTTCGTCGATCATCTCGTAAATGATCTTGTAGCTCTTAAGATCGATGCCCTTGTTGTCGGCAATTTTCTTGACCCCCGCCGGGGCGGTGACGCTGAAGCACAAGATCGTGGCTTCGGCGGTACTGGCGAGCAGCACGTCGCCTTCGGTGGGTGCGCCGATTCCGGCCAGCATCACGTTCAGCTTTACGTTGTCGGTTTCGCGGCGGGCCAAAATGCCCTGAATGGCTTCCACGCTGCCCTGCGAATCGGCCCGCACGATCAGGTTCACGGTGCGGTCTTCGCTCAGCGGCCCCATCATTTCTTCCAGCGTCTTGCGGCGCTGTACGCGGGCGTCCTCGATGTCGCGGCGATCCGACTGACGGCTGGCGACCACTTCACGGGCGGCGTGCTCGTTCTTGGCGCTCGCCACCTTTTCACCGCTGTTGGGCACATCGCTGAAGCCCAGAATCTGCACCGGGGTGCTGGGGCCAGCTTCCTTGATGCGCGCCCCGTTGCTGTCGTTCATGGCCTTGATCTTGCCGTAGTTCTCGCCCACCACCAAGAAGTCGCCCACGTGCAGCGTGCCTTCCTGCACCATCACGGTGGTCAGGACACCCTGCTGACGGTCTACGCGGCCTTCGATGACCACGCCACCAAAAGCAGCTTTGGGATCGGCCCGCAGGTCTTCAAGTTCGGCGGTCAGGCTGATGTATTCCAGCAGTTCTTCCACGCCCTCGCCGGTCTTGGCGCTCACGGGGACAACCACCAAATCGCCGCCGTACTCTTCCGGGACGAGGTTCAACTGGGTCAAGTCCGTTTTCACGCGGTCAGGATCGGCCTGAGGCAAATCTACTTTGTTGATGGCGATGATCATGGGCACTTTGGCGGCCTGCGCGTGGGCAATCGCCTCGCGGGTCTGAGGCATCAGGCTGTCGTCGGCGGCGATCACGATAATCGCGATGTCGGCCACGTTGGCCCCGCGTGCGCGGATGGTCGTAAACGCTTCGTGGCCGGGCGTATCGATAAATACGATGCGGCCCTTGCTGGTCTGCGCTTCGAATGCGCCCACATGCTGCGTGATGCCGCCTGCTTCCTTGGCCGCCACTTTGGTCTTGCGGATGTAGTCCAGCAGGCTGGTTTTGCCGTGATCGACGTGTCCCATGATGGTGACGACGGGAGCGCGGTGGGGGATTTCGGCAGTTGCGGGAGCAGCGGCTTCGGCAGCGACGGCCACAGGCGCAACGTCGTCGCTGCCTGCTGTGGCGGGGGCTTCCGGGGCCGAAACGACTGGTGCTGTCGCTGCTACGGCTGGGGCCGCTTCCGCTTCCGCCGCCACTGCTTCCGGCGCGGTTTCTGTCCCTTCCGTGCCTTCTTCAGCCAAAATCTGCTTGATCAGGTCTACGGTTTCTTCTTCGATGGTGCTGCTGACGCTCTTATAAGAAACGCCTAGTCCGTCGAGAATTTCCAGCATCCGTTGATTTTCTACGCCAAGGTCTTTGGCGAGGGTATAAATTCGAACTTTCGACATGCTCACCTCCGGTGAGGTTGGTGCTAAATGAGATGGAATCAAGAGGCTGGTGCTTGGCGCTCTAGCAACTGCGCGGCCACTTGCACCGCCTGAGCGCCGAAGGCCCGCCGCAGTTTTTTGTCTTGCCAGCACGCGGGCGAGTCGCTGCACACATACGCGCCGCGCCCACTGCGTTTGCCAAGTTGCACTGCCCAGACGCCTTCCTGCTTGGTCACGCGCACAAATTCTACTTGTGGGCGTTTGCGGCGGCACGCGACACAGCTGCGCTCAGGCGTGTGCCGAGGCAGGGTGTCGGTGGTGGGCCGGGCGTCTGGCAAGGCTTATTCTCCGATGTCTTCCGGGCTGGCCGTCGCCACCGACTTGCTGTCCTTAAACAGCGCGTCGAAGGCCGACTGTGCGTTGCCACTGCTGACGCCGTCCTGCTCGTCTTGCAGGGCCTGCTGCATGGCGGCGTCCAGATCGCTGATGGCCGCCGTTTCGCGCAAGTCGATCTTGAATCCGGTCAGTTTGGCCGCCAGACGCACGTTCTGACCGCCCTTGCCAATCGCCAAGGACAGTTGGTCAGGGGTCACGGTCACGGTGGATTCGCGGCGATCCTGATGCACTTCGATCAGGCCCACCTTGGCCGGAGACAGCGCGTTGCGGATGAAGTCGCGGGTGTTGGCGTCCCACAAGATCACGTCTACGCGCTCGCGCCCCAGTTCACCCGTGACGGCCTGAATGCGGTTGCCCCGGTGACCGATGCACGCGCCGATGGGATCGACGTTGGCGTTGTGGCTGAACACGGCCACCTTGGAACGCTGCCCCGCCTCACGGCTGATGGCCTTCACTTCCACGATGCCGTTGGCGACTTCCGGAATTTCCTGCTTCAGCAGGTAGTCCAGCAGGCGCTCGTCGGCGCGGCTCGCCAAAATCGTGGGGCCTTTGGGCGTCTTGCGAACTTCCTTCAGGTAGATCTTGACGCGGGTGCCGGGGGTCAGCTTCTCGCCGGGAATCTGCTCGCGGGGGGGCAAAATCGCCTCTCCAGCGCCCAGTTCCACGAACCAGTTGCCCTTGTTGTCGCTGCGAACCACCTGCGCGGTCAACACCTGCCCTTCGCGGTCTTTGTACTCGTTGAAGACCACGTTGCGCTCGGTTTCACGCATTTTCTGCGTCAGCGTCTGCTTGGCGGCCTGCAAAGCAATGCGCGAAAACTTCTCGCGGTCTACAGGGAATTCCATTTCCATACCGATTTCCACGCCCGGATCGAGTTCCAGCGCGTCGGCAAGGCTGATCTGCATATGCTCGTCTTCGGCCTTCTCCACGACTTCCCGCACAACCAGCACTTCCAGCTCGCCGCTGCCGGGATCGAGGTGAACTTCGATGCGCTTGTCGGGTTCCACGTTGCGGGTGTAGGCCTGCGCCAGAGACTGCTCGAAGGCTTCGATCAGCTGCATTTCGTTGATGTTGCGGGCCTGCGCCACTTCACGCAGCGCGTCCGCAAAGTTAAATTCCGGTTGGGTCATATCACGCTTCCTTATAGAACTTGAAGAGAGGGCGGCTCATCGGTGACGATCCGGGAATTCAGCGAGGTTTCCCTGAAACGTTCCGACTTTGAGGGTCACGTCGCCTCCGGTCACCTCGAAGGTCACCTGATCGCCGTCTATGCTCTTGATCGGCGCGGTAAACGCCTGCCCTTCGCCGCGCACACGGGCCTTCAGGCCTACCATGCGCTCGAAGTGCCGGGCCGTAATCAGGGGCCGTTTGGCTCCCGGCGACTCGAACTCTAGGCGGTATTCGCTGGCAATCGGGTCAAGGCGGTCAAACTCCGCTTCGGCGGCGCGGCTGGCTTTCGTCAGATCGGACATGGTCACAGGCTGCTCGTCCAGTCGGTCAATCCGCACCAGCACAATCGGTTGCCCGCCCATGTTCTGCATCTGCACTTCCAGCACTTCTAAGCCCAGATGCTCCACCGCCGCCTGAGCGATGGCCTGTAACTTGTGACCAGTTTCCTTCTGCCCCGCAGTTGCGGGCGTGAGGGGCTGATCGTATGAATTGTCGGCTGAATTCTCGGCTAAGTGATCACTGGTGTTGTCGGCTGCGTTGTTATTCATATTGTGTCGGCCAATCGTGCGGCCTGAAAACCACCCCCTCCACGAAAAAAGGTGGGCAAATCACCCACCCCTCAATCGAGGAATTCTGAAGGCCAGTATACAGGATGGGGGCCAGAACGCGGAGAAAGGCGTTACAAAGAGCGTGTGGGCCGCTGCACTCTGGTTATTTTTGAGCGTCTATCACGATCACGCCGTCTTGCAGGCGGGCCAGTTCCGCCCCCTCATGGCCCTCCATGCGGCGCATGTTGCTCAGACTGCTGCCTTCCGGGGCACGGGCCACCGCGTTCCCGATCCGAATCTGTGGGCTGGCAATTGGACGCCCCCACACGATGGCTCCTTCATGGCCGCCGAATCCAGCATGTACCACGCCCCGCAAGGCTCCCATGACGATCACGTCGCCGCCCGCCACAATTTCCACGCCCGGATTCACGTCGCCCATGACCACCACGCTGCCCCGGTATTCGCCCCGGAATCCGGCCCGCAGGTTGTGCGGCACGACTTCGGTGCGGGCCTGAGCGGGGCCGAAATCGGTGGGTGTCGCCGCATTCGGGCCAGTGACTGTTACGCGCGGCGCACGCACTCGCCCCGGCATTCCGCCTGCTGCCCGGATCGCGGAGAGTGCCGCTTCCAGCGCCTCTGGGTCGGCGTCTCCATCCACTTCGATGGTCACACTGGTCGTCAGCAACTCTGCCCGGACAGCCAGTGCCCCGGCCACGTCTGGCCCGGTGTCGCCCGGTTCCAACAAGAGGTTCAGTCCACCCAAAGTGCCACGCAACTTCATGATCCTCACTGTAGCGTCAGTTTGCACAAAGTGTCTGACTCTGCCCGCACCGAACAGACATTTCTTTTCTACTCCACACATACACTTGAGGGCCGCCGACGTGCGCTGGGGCGTGTTTTTTGCCTCCCACTCCGCCGCGCGTGACAGTGTTGTTTAGCAGATGTGCCAAATCGGAATGCGGTCTTCACCCATTTGGTGTAAGATGCTTCTCATGCCCTTTCAGGAGTCCAACCTTGGTGCAGCTTGATTCTGGCGCGGTCGCAGAAGGCCGCGTCACACGCGTCACCGATTTCGGTGCGTTTATCCAGTTCGAGAACGGTGAAACTGGCCTTGTGCACATCTCGCAGATCGCCCACTCATTCGTCCGGAACATCCACGATCACGTCCGCGAGGGCGAAAACGTAGAAGTTAAAGTTCTGGGCCGCGATGATCGGGGCCGCCTCGATTTGTCTATCAAAGAACTGCTGGAAGAACCTGAAGAAGTGCCCCGGCCCCGCGCCATTGGCCGTCAGAGTCCTCAGTTCGAAGCCAAGCTGCGTTCGTTTATGCGTGATGCAAAAGAGCGCACCACCGCTGGCGGCGGCAAGAAGCCTGCCTCCACCTCCACCAAGCGCAAGAAGTAAATTCGGAGCGCAAAAATTCTCAGACCAGATGGAAGGGCGGCCCAGTGCTGCTCTTCTTTCTTTTGGTGTATGGCGGCATCTAAGGGTCTAAAGTACTGGGGCGGAGGCGTTTTTGAGCCCTGCTGTCCTGTGTCGCCTACATTTTGGGCAGACCTTGAAATCAGTACTTTGCCCTTCAGACGCCCCTGCCTCACACCCTAGCCGCCTCTTTCATTACGCTGTAGGCAGAACGCGCTATGCTAGGCCCGATGATTGCCGCTCCTTCTCACCTTGATGCCCTGAAAATTCTGAAATCCGTCTGGGGCTATGACGCCTTTCGGGGCGTGCAGGGCGGCATTGTGCAGACTGTGCTGGACGGCGGCAACGCGCTGGTGCTGATGCCCACAGGCGGGGGCAAAAGCTTGTGTTACCAACTGCCCGCCCTCCTGCGCCCCGGCGTGGGCATCATCGTGTCGCCCCTGATCGCGCTGATGAAAGATCAGGTGGATACGCTGCGGCAATTGGGCGTGCGGGCCGCGTTCCTCAATTCCAGCCTCAGCCTCAGCGAAGTGCGGGACGTGGAATCGGCGCTGATGGCAGGCGAACTCGATCTGCTGTATGCCGCGCCGGAGCGCCTGCTGCTGCCGCGTACCCTTGAACTGCTGGAGCGCGTGCAGATCGCCCTGTTCGCGGTAGATGAAGCGCACTGCGTGTCTCAGTGGGGGCACGATTTCCGGCCTGAGTATCAGCAGTTATCGGTGCTGCCGGGACGTTTTCCCACCATTCCGCGGCTTGCCCTGACCGCCACTGCCGATGACCGCACCCGCGCCGACATCGTGCAGGTGTTGGGCCTGACGGGTGCACCCGCCTTCGTCAGTTCCTTTGATCGGCCCAATATCCAGTACCGGGTGGCGGCCAAAGAGAGTCCCAAGTTGCAACTGCTGGATTTTATTCGTTCCGAACACGCCGGAGACGCGGGCATCGTGTACTGCATGAGCCGCAAGTCGGTAGAGGAAACCGCCAAGTGGCTGGTGGCGCAGGGCATAGACGCCGTGCCGTACCATGCGGGCCTCGCTCCCCGTGAGCGCGAATATGCCCAGAACCGCTTTCTGAACGAAGAAGGCCTGATCGTGGTGGCAACGGTGGCCTTCGGCATGGGCATAGACAAACCCAACGTGCGCTTCGTGGCCCACCTTGATTTGCCCAAAAGCATGGAGGGCTATTATCAGGAAACCGGGCGTGCGGGCCGGGACAGCTTGCCCAGCACGGCGTGGATGGTGTACGGCCTAGCCGACGTGGTGAACGTGCGCCGGATGCTGGCCCAAAGTGCCGCGCCCGAAGAAGTGCGCCGCGTGGAAGCCGCCAAGTTGGACGCCCTGCTGACCTACTGCGAAACCGCCACCTGCCGCCGCCAAATGCTGCTGGACTACTTCGGAGAAAATATGGCCGAAGCCTGCGGCAACTGCGACACCTGCCTCACGCCGCCGCGCACCCGTGACGCTACCCGTGAGGCGCAGATGGCCCTGTCTGCCGCCATTCGCACTGGCAACCGCTTCGGCGCGGCGCACCTGACCGACGTGCTGCTGGGCCGCGACACCGAAAAAGTGCGTGGCATGGGCCACAACCTCTTGCCTACTTTCGGCGTGGGGGCGGATCACAGCGAAAAAACGTGGCGCAATGTGCTGCGTCAATTGGTCAGTCTCGGCTACCTGAACACCGACGCCAATGGGCACGGCAGCCTGATCGCGACGGCCAAAGCTCGCCCGCTGCTGAAAGGTGAAACGACTCTGAGCCTGCGCGAAGACGTGTTGCTGCCGCGCACGGCCAGCCGCGCCGAACGACGCCCCAACAACTGCTCGGCCACCCTGAATGCCGCCGATCAACCTGTGTTCGATGCGCTGCGGGCATGGCGACTGACCAAAGCGCGTGAACAGAGCGTGCCGCCGTATGTCATCTTCCACGACGCCACCCTGACCGCCATTGCCCAAATGCGCCCCGGCAGTTTGGCCGCGCTGGGCAGTGTCACGGGTGTGGGTGGCCGCAAGCTTGATGCTTACGGAGACGACGTTCTGGCCGTGATTCGTGATCTCGGCAGCATCTCATCTCCGGCCCTCACCCGCCAGCAGGCCGAAGCGGTGCGCGGCGTGTCCTCCAATCTGGCGGTGCTGAATGTACTGAAGGCCGCGCCAAAGGCCCCCGCGAAGGCGACGGCGTCCCCAGCTACTCCGCCCGCCACACTCACCGACGCTCTGCGCGAACTGCGCACCAGCCTTAGCCGCGAATCGGAACTTAGCGCCTTCCTGATCTTTCCCAATGCCACTCTAGAAGCATTGGCTCAACGCCAACCGCGCCGCGTGGCCGATCTACACGGCATTCCCGGAATGGGGGAGAAACGCATTCAAGCGTATGGGGAGCGAATTGTGGGCGTCGTTCGGAGCGTGAACGCCGATTGATTCTCGGTTCTAGGATTCGATTGGGCATGGGGGAGAATCCGATCCAGAAATTTTATATGGGAATAACTCAGACTGCTTATTATCGGTAATCTAGACTGGTTTTCAGGTTTCAGATGAACCCCCTCCACCCGGCGTTCCCCTTTGCCGCGCCGTATGGCCGTCTATCTCGCGTTGCAGAAAGTAGTTCAATAGCGTTCTGAGGGTGGCGATGGCGGCCAGTTTGCCGATTTCATCCCAAGTGGGCGCAATGGCCGTTCTGAGAATGTCGGCGGCCAGCGTGAATTCCAGCGCCACCGCTAACCAGCGGGCCAAATCAAGGCGGATTCGCTCCTTGGTCAGATCAGGTACGGCGGAGCGGGACAGGAAAGCTTTCAGGGCACGCCAAGTAGCGATCAGGACAGCTAGCGTAATGATCAGCGCGGCGGCGGCCTCGACTCCTGTCGCCACCAACGCCGTCCAGACCTTCACCGTGCCTTCTATCACCCCTCTGTTATAGCGGCCCAAGCTGGCGCGGCGTCCTTAGAAATACTTGTTTACAGCGTCAGCGCCAGCCGCACGGCTTCGGCCAATCCGCCGTCATCCACGTGTCCCACATGGTAGCGGGCCGCTTCGCGTGCTGGGGCGTCGGCGTTGCCCATCGCCACCGGATGCCCCACCACCTGCATGGCCGATACGTCGTTTTCTCCGTCGCCCACCATCATCACGCGGTCTAGGGTCAGGCCGTAGCCCGCCGCAATCCGGCGAATGGCGCTGCCCTTGCTGACGCCTGCGCGGGTGGCCGAAATAAACATCACGTCGGGCATGGCGGGGCTGCCCGCCGGGTGAAGGTCAAGTCCGTCGTGGGGTTCATTCACCACTTCGGTTTCCTGTGCTCTGGGCACCACCCACTGCGCCCGAACCCGCGTGCCCACCAACGTTTCAGGCTCACGTGGGGCATACGGCACCCCCAGCAACGTCGCGTGGCGCTCGGCATAATCTCCGGGCTGCGTTACGGCCCATTCGGTGTCGGTGTAGACCTCCAAGAGCCGCCCCGTCTGGCGGGCGTGGGCGATCAGGTGGTTCAGCGGCCCATCGGGAATCGGTTCGCTCATACTTTCGCCGTCTCCGGCATTCACGATGCTCGCCCCGTTCTGAAACACATGCCAGCCGTCGGCGTCCATCCGCTGGGCGTACCCCAGAGCATGGCCCAGTGCGGGCCGCCCACTACACAGCGCGATCCGGACACCCTGCGCCCGCGCCCCAGCCAGCGCCGCCCACACGTCGTCCCGAATCAGGTTGCCAGTTCCCACCAGCGTTCCGTCCACATCCACACAGATCAAACCGAGCATATAGGGTGCAGTCTAGGGCGTTTGCAGAAGGCACTGGGTCAGGAATCTAGCAGGGTGGACGTGTTGAAGAGAGGGTGCGAAGACCCGCACTCGTGTCCCTGTCGCTCGAATGAGGAGCAGGATTTAATTAAACAGGAATAACCCAAAGCCAATGACCACGACTAGCAGCAGTGAGAGCCAGTATTCCGATCTGTTCCATGCCACCACCCTACACTTCCCGTTTCCACACCCCTTCCCTGTCCAGCACCGCGCACCCGCCCACATACACCGCCGTTACCGTCTGCCCGCGCACTTCCACCTCCACTTCCACCTCTCCCGGCGTGCCCAGCGCGTGGCCCTGAAACACCACACCGCAGGCCCGCTCATTTCGTACCGGCAATTTTCCTTCTGCCGCCAACAGCGCCATCAAAGCGCCCGCCGCGCTGCCGGTCACCGGGTCTTCAGGAATGCCCACCGCCGGAGCAAAATCCCGCGCCGCAAAGCGGTTCACTCCCACCGGCGTGTAGGCGTACACGCTCACCACATCCAGCGCCTCCGACAGCATCCGAATCTGGGCCAGATTGGGTTCCAGACCGTCCAGAATCACGCTGTCCAGCAGCGGCACGAATACGCTCCACAAGCCTGTGCTGCTCGCAGCCAGCGGCAAACCTCTGTGGATCATCCGGACGTCTAAGCCCAAGGCTTCGGCCAAATCGGCGTGCAGGCTACGCGGTACGGCCCGCACTTCCGGTAAGCGCTGCTTCATCCACACGCGCGACGGCACGCCCGCGTCACACACCAATTGCAGCGGAATCCTCCCCACCAACGTTTCCAGCACCAAGTCTTCTCCGGCCCAGTGCCCGTTCTGCGCCAGCATCAGCCCCAGCGCCACAGTCGCGTGCCCGCAAAAATCCACTTCCTGCGAGGGCGTGAAGTACCGAACCCGCACTGCGCCGCTGCTGAGACGGGTCACGAACACGGTTTCGGGTGCGTCCAAGAAGGCGGCCAAGGCCTGCATCTCCCGCTCCGACAGGCCGGATGCGTCCAACACTACGCCCGCCCGGTTGCCAAATCCCGGCGTATCCGTGAAGGCACTGACTTCGCTGTACGCGATCATGTCCGGAATCTAGCGTATCGGTGAGCCAGCCGTGCGTTCAGGGAAGCAGCGACAGCGTGGGCGAGGAGATCTGTTGGGACAGGGGAGATAATTCCAAGTCAGTTTACTATGGAATAACTAACAACAAACCATACTATATAGAGCAAAATGCCCCCAGCCTTCACACCGGGGGCATACCTTCCTATCGGACTCTCAGTTCAAGGCCGCATCCGCGTCAGCATCCGGGGAAACGGAATCGCCTCACGAATATGGTCAATTCCCGTTATCCATGCGATCACGCGCTCTAGGCCCATACCGTAGCCCGCGTGCGGCACGCTGCCCACCCGCCGCAAATCCAAGTACCACTCGAACGCTTCCAGTGGCAATCCTTGCGCCTCGATCCGGCTTTTCAGCAAGTCGTAATCGTGAATACGTTGACTGCCACCAATAATCTCGCCGTAGCCGTCGGGGGCGATCATGTCGTCACAGAGAGCCAAGCGTGGGTCTTCGGGGTCGGGCTGCATATAGAAGGCCTTGATCGTCGCCGGGTACTTCTCGATCATCACCGGGCGGTCAAAGGCACTGCCCACGATGGTTTCATGCGGCGCACCCAGATCGTCGCCCCATTCCACGGGCTGCACATCGGCCTGCACGTTGTCGGGCAAGTCGCCCGCCTCGATGCGTGTGCGAATGATCTCCAGCGCCTCGGTGTACGTCACGCGGGGATAGTTGCCCTCCGCCGCACCCTGCAAGCGGCTCACATCACGGCCCAGTAATTCCAGCTCTGCTGCACATTCCGCCAGCACCTGCCGCACGATAAAGCTGATCATGCGCTCCTGCAGGGCCATATTCTGCTCATGGTTGCTGGGGGCCACTTCCGGCTCGATCATCCAGAATTCCAGCAGGTGGCGGCGCGTTTTGCTCTTTTCGGCGCGGAAGGTGGGGCCAAAGGTATACACCTTGCCGAACGCCATCGCCCCGGCCTCGGCGTGCAGTTGCCCGGTTTGGCTCAGGTAAGCTTTGTCCTCGCCAAACAGATCTATTTCAAACAGCTCTGTGGTGTCCTCGGCGGCATTGGGCGTAAAGAACGGCGCGTCGAAGCGCACGAATCCCTCGCCGTGAAAAAACGTGGTGATGGCCCGCTGTACGCAGTCGCGCACCCGCAGCACGGCCCACGGGCGACGGTGCCGCAGCCACAAATGGCGGTTGTCCATCAAAAACTCGATGCCGTGTTCTTTGGGCGTAATCGGGTATTCACCGTGATTCTCGCCAATCGGCATTACCTCACGCACGCTGAGTTCCACGCCGCCCGGAGCGCGTTCGTCGGCCCGCACCTCGCCCGTGATCCAGGCGGCCTGCTCCTGCGTCAGCCGTTTGGCGGCCTCAAAGACTTCTTCGGTCACGTCGCCCTTAAATACCGTGCCCTGCACGAATCCCGTGCCGTCACGCAGTTTCAGAAACTGAATCTTGCCTTTGCCGCTCTTGTCGGTCAGCCACGCGCCCAGCGTCACGGTCTGGCCGATATGTTGTTTCAGGTCACGAATAGTGGTGGTTGCAGAAAACTCTGATGCCATGAGCGGAAGTATAGGCGGGCGGGCTAGACTTCTTCTATGGCTGGCGCTGGGGTTGGAAGGTTTGTCTTGCTCCTGCGCGGCATCAACGTAGGCGGGCATCGCCGCGTGCCGATGGCCGACTTGCGCCGTGTGCTGTCCGGTTTAGGCCTGAGCGACGTCCAAACCTACATTCAAAGTGGGAACGCCGTCTTCAGCAGCGACAGGGGAGAGGCGGAATTGCTGCCCGTCATTTTCACCGCTCTGCAAACAGAATTCGGCTTCCCCGTAGCCATCACCCTCCGCACCGCTGCCGAGTTTCAAGCTCTCTCCAGCCCATACGCGGCGGGCAAGCAGACCCATGTCGCCTTCCTCTCGCACACACCAGAGCCAGAGCGCGTGGCGGCCCTCCAATCCCAAGACTTCGCGCCCGATCTCTGGACACTCATCGGGCGTGATCTGCATCTGCATTACCCCAATGGGACCCAAGCGGCGCGGCTGACCCATGCCCTGATAGAACGGGTGCTCAATGCGTCTGCAACGGTGCGGAACTGGCAAACGGTGGAAGCCCTGACAGCACGCATCAGATAAAGAAACAGAGTTTTCACGAAATAGATTCATCGTGAATACTTTCACCTACTATCTTACCACTAACCCCGCCAACTCACAGCGGGGCAGAGGTTCCAGCCTTACTTCAGAGCGTCGTTCATCCCCACGACATCAGCCACTTTCAGGCTCGCGCCGCCCACCAACGCGCCGTTCACATTCGGCTTGGCGCAAATAGAAGCGATATTGTCAGGCTTCACGCTGCCGCCGTACAAAATCTGGATGCTCTCGGCAGCCTCGCCGTAGAGGGTATGCAACTCGGCACGAATCGCCGCCGCCAATTCCTCAGCGTCCTCAGCGGTGGCGGTTTTGCCCGTGCCAATGGCCCACACGGGTTCGTAAGCGATCACAACGTCCGCGCCCACGCCCGCCAAACTGCCGCGCAACTGGGCCAACGTGTACGGCACCTGCTCGCCGCGTTCGCGTACATCTAGTCCTTCGCCCACGCAAACAATCGGCACCAAACCGCCCGCCTGAGCCTGCGCTGCTTTGGTCGCTACCACCGCGTCGGTTTCGCCGTGATACTCGCGCCGCTCGCTGTGACCCACGACGGCGTATTTCGCCCCCACATCCTTCAGCATCGCCGCGCTGATCTCGCCTGTATACGCGCCCGATTCGTGCGCCGAGACATCTTGACCGCCGATGGCGACGCCAGAATCTTTCAAGAACCACGACAGGGCTTGCAGATTAATGGCCGGGGCCATGATCGCCAGTTCGGCATCCCCTAGCGTCAATTGGGTTTTCAGTTCCTCGGCCCAAGCCTGAGCTTCCGAGGGCGTTTTGTTCATCTTCCAGTTCAGCGCGAGTAGGTTCTTCATTGGGGCTCCATTCCGTCTAGGACGGGTCTTAAAAAGGTGCGGTCATAGCGGTGCATCAGCGCAGGCAATTCTTTAAAAAGGGCCTGACAGACCGGATCGGCAGCCGACGCTGCCCGGTACGTCTCATACGCGGCAAGGCTGGGAAAGGTGAACAGCGCGTAGGCCACGTCGCTCGCGCCCTCGGAGGGCATGAAATACCCGTGATGCTGCCCGCCGAACCGGTTCACGAGCGTGATCCACTTGCGCCCGTAGGTCTCAAAGTCAGCTTCCCGCCCCGCCTTCAGTTCATAGCGTAACAAGCAGGTGACAGGAGCTATTTCATCGCCTCCACGCCCGGTAGTGCCTTGCCTTCCAGCAGTTCCAAGCTTGCACCGCCGCCGGTACTGATGTGGCTCACGCGGTCTGCCTGCCCACTCTTGTTGATGGCGCTGACGCTGTCGCCGCCGCCGATAACGCTGTAGGTGTCTGGCCCCAAGTCGGCCACCGCTTTGGCAATAGCGTTGGTGCCGCTGGCAAAGGCCGCGAACTCGAACACACCCATCGGCCCGTTCCAGAACACGGTTTTGGCTCCCTGCAAGGCCTCCGTAAACGCCTTCTGGCTGTCGGGGCCGATGTCCATGCCTTCCCAGTCGTCGGGAATGTCGGCGGTGGGCACGACGCGGGTATTGGCCTCGGCGCTGAAGCTGTCGCCCGCCAGCGTATCGGTGGGCAGCACGATCTTGTCGCCGTATTTGCCCAGCAGTTCACGCGCCTTGTCCAAAAAGTCGTCCTCGTGAATGCTCTTGCCGATCTTGCCGCCCTGCGCTTTCACGAACGTGTAGGCCATGCCGCCGCCGATCAGCATGCGGTCTACCACCGGCAACAGGTTTTCGATGACCAAGAGTTTATCGGAGACTTTCGCGCCGCCGATAATGACTACATACGGACGCTCCGGCTCGTGCAGCAGCTTGCTGAGGGCCACCACTTCGGCGGCCAGCAGGGTTCCGCCTGCATGGGGCAAGTGCGCCGCCACACCGCTGACTGACGAATGAGCGCGGTGTGCGCTCCCAAAGGCGTCCAGCACGAAAGCGTCGCCCAAACGCGCTAACTTCTCCGACAGGGCCGCGTCGTTCTTTTCCTCGCCCGCCTCAAAGCGCACATTTTCCAGCAGGGCCACATCACCCGGCTGCATTTCCTGCACGTCGTTCAGGGTTTCGTCGCTGCTGGGCAGGCTGCCAATAAACCGCACGTCGCGCTTCAGCACCTTTTCCAGCGCCTCGGCCACTGGCTTCAGGCTGTATTTGGCTTCCGGGCCACCTTTGGGGCGTCCCAAGTGGCTCATCAGCACCACGCTCGCGCCGCCGTCTAAGAGCGCCTGAATGGTGGGCAGGCTAGAGGTGATGCGGGTATCGTCTTGCACCACGCCGTCTTTGAGGGGCACGTTGTAATCCACGCGCACCAGCACGCGCTTGCCTGAAACGTTCAGTGAATCCAGTGTTTGCATCGTTGCTCCTTTTCTTCGGGTTGAATCGCCTTGCGTCACTTGCGGCACTGAGCCGAACGTCAGCACATCAAGCTCGACGCTATGTTCTACAGCCGAATCACAAACAACAAGCTCCGGCTTTCTCTCTGGGCAACATACAAAATGGGCTACGGGCGAGAGCGTTGCTGCTCCAGACCCATAGCCCATCTCCCAAAGCTTGTTTAGCCTTTTTCCTGAACGAGTTGCACCAAGTCCGCGATGCGGTTGGAGTAGCCCCACTCGTTGTCGTACCACGAGAAGAACTTGATCAGGTTGCCCATGGTCATGGTCAGGCCGCCGTCGATGATGGCGCTGTGGGGGTCGCCCACGATGTCCTGAAGCACGATAGGGTCTTCGGTGTACGAGATGATGCCCTTGTGGCTGCCTTCGGCGGCTTTGCGGAACACGTCGTTCACTTCGGCTACGGTCACTTCACGGCCCACGATGACCACTACGTCGCTGATGGAACCGACGGGCGTAGGCACGCGCAACGAGGTTCCGTCGAACTTGCCCTTCAGGGCGGGGTAGACCTGAGACACGGCCTTGGCCGCCCCGGTGCTGGTGGGAATGATGTTCACGGCGGCAGCACGGGCGCGGCGCAGATCGCTGTGAGGCAAATCCAAGATGCGCTGATCGTTGGTGTAGCTGTGGACGGTGGTCATGATGGCTTTCTCGATGCCGAACGCTTCATCAAGGAGCTTCATGGGCGCGCCGAGGCTGTTGGTGGTGCAGCTGGCGTTAGAGATGATGTGATGGTTGGCGGGATCGTAGTCCTGCTCGTTCACGCCCAGCACGATAGAAATATCTTCGTTCTTGGCAGGAGCGGTAATAATGACTTTCTTCGCGCCGCCCTGAATGTGCTTGCTGGCTCCGGCGCGGTCTGTAAAGATGCCGGTGGACTCGATCACGATGTCTGCGCCCAATTCGCCCCAAGGAATGGCGGCGGGGTCGCGCTCGGCCAGTCCCTGAATCTTCTTACCGTTCACGGTGAGGCTGGTGTCGTCATACTCCACGGTGCCGTTGAAGCGTCCGGCGGTGGAGTCGTACTTCAGGAGGGTCGCCAGCGTCTTGTTGTCGGTGAGGTCGTTGATGGCGACGACTTCCACGCCGCGTTCCACCAGATTGCGGAAGACCAGACGGCCAATGCGGCCAAACCCGTTGATGCCTACCTTCATACTGCCTCCTTGAAGTGTTCCTGAAATGGGCCTACTGAGAGATCGAGTGCAAACAGAGTTCGGGTCAGAAGTCCATCCTGCTGACCACGCGTGAGCGAGTCTACTCTACCCGGTACGCGGCGGCTTCGTGTCTTCTGGACACCAACCCGTCTTTAGACTGAGTTCAGAGCCAGCTGTCTAGAAGTGGCGCTCAATGTCGGCTGCGGCTGTACGTGCTGGCCGGATCAGCGCCCACCATGCCGCCTGCCACCGTGCGTGCGTAGGCTTCCAAGTACTTGGGCACGATCTGGTCGGGATGAAAGCGTGTGGTGGCCGCGACCCGCGCCGCCGTCCCCATGCGCCGGTACAGTTCGCGGTCACGCAGCACCCTCAGCGCAGCGTCGGCCATCGCGTCCACGTCTCCCACTTCGGTCAGGAATCCGGTCACGCCTTCCTCCACCACTTCCGGAATGCCCCCGGCGCGGGTCGCCACCACCGGAACCTCGCAGCTCATGGCTTCCAGCGCCGCCAGCCCGAAGCTTTCGTTGCTGCTGGGGAGCAAAAACAGGTCGCTGATGCCCAGAACGGTCTGCACATCCGGAAACGATCCCAAGAAATGCGTGCGCCCAATCACGCCCAACGTCTTGGCCAACTCGAAGGCGCGGGGCCGCTCTGGGCCGTCTCCGATCATCAGCAGGCGGGCCGGAATCTCGGAGGCCACCCGCGCAAAAATCTCGATTACGTCTTCTGCACGTTTCACGGGCCGGAAGTTGCTGACATGCACCAGCAGGGCTTCGTCGGGGTGGGCAAAACGGGCACGCACGGTGGGATCGGTAATTCGCACGAACCGTCCGGCGTCCACAAAGTTGTGAATCACTTCTATTTCGCGGTCTAGGCCGAAGACTTCCCGCGTCTGGTCGGCCAGAAACTGCGACACCGCCGTCACGTGGTCGCTGCGTTCTATGGCATGCCGCGTGGTGTGCCGGAAAGCCGGTTCCGCGCCCACCAGCGTCACATCTGTGCCGTGCAGCGTGGTCATCACCCGCGTTTTACCTGTCATGGCCCGCGCATGAATAGCCGCCGTCGCGTGCGGAATGGCGTAGTGCGCGTGCGTAAGCTCCACGCCTTTTTCCAAAATCACTTCGGTCAGGGTATTAGCCGCCGCCAACTCCGGGTAAGGCTGATCGAACAGCGCGTAGGCAAAGCCGCTGACCTGATGAAAAAAAGGCCCCTGCACGCCGCCATGCCCAGAGAGCCGGAACGGTTGCGCTGACCCCACGAAATGCACCTCATGGCCCGCCTGCGCCACCATCAGCCCCAATTCGGTAGCCACCACGCCCGATCCGCCCGCGCTGGCATGGCACAACACGGCCACCTTCAACGGCGGCTCCTGCACACAGAACAATCAGAACAAAATAAGAAAAAGTAGGTCATGGCTGCGGAGTATAGGACTCCCCCCACGTCACAAGCGTGTCAAGCACAGCCGAGGCAGGTTTCGAGTTCCTGAAGAAATGGGCGAGGGATCGGGGGCGCAGACCAGAGGACAGGTCAAGCACATTTGGAGGACTTCACCCCCCACCCCCACTTCATGATCTCTCATTGTCATTTTTGCTACGCTTTGCGCCGGGAACCGTACAGACAGCGCCCCAGCGGTTGCCTAAGCTCGGCCAGATATGCTCGCCGTTCTCACCGACTCTACATGTGATCTTCATCCAGACACCGCCCAGCAGTTGGGCATCCACACGGTCTCCCTGAGTGTGCAACTCGGCAGCCGCTCGCTGCTGGACTGGCAAGAAGTAGACCCGGACGCCGTGTATGACCACTTGCGGGCAGGTGGCAGCGTCAGCACCCAGCCGGTGACCACCGACGCTTTCGAGGCGGCCTACCGAACGTTGTTGACCACCCACGAGCAGATCGTCTCCGTCCATCTGTCCGGGCAACTCTCAGAAACGGTGAAGCACGCCCGCGAGGCCGCTGAACGCTTGGGAGCGGCCCGCCGCATCCATATCGTGGATTCGGGCCTCGCTTCTGCGCCGTTGGCCGAAGCCGTGATCGCCGCCCGTGAAGCGGTGCAGGCCGGAGGCACAGCCGAAACCGCCCGTCAGGCTGTAGAAACGGTGCGCCGTGACCTACACGCCGAATTCACGGTGCCCAGCCTCGAATACCTGCGCCGGGGCGGACGCATTGGCCGCGCTCAGGAATTTTTCGGCAATGTGCTAGGTATGCGCCCGGTGCTGGCTTTTACGGGCGGCCAGCTGAAAGCCGTGCGCCGCGTGCGGGCCACAGGTGCCACCCAAGATCTGCTGGGCACGATCAGGGAACGCTACGGCGATACACCCCTAAGCGTGACCATCGCCCATGCCGGACGGGATCCCGCCCGTATCGCCGAACTCCGAGCCGCCATGATCGCCAGTGGCCTGAACGTTGCCAAAGGCCGCGTGCAACTGATGGGGCCGGTGATCGGGGCGCACGTGGGGCCGGGAACTTACGGATTCATGGCGCGGCCCGTAGAGGCGTGAGGAACCTGGCGGGTAGATCGTAGAGCGTGGGAACAGAAGAAGGGGACCAGAGCATTGACGCTCTGGCCCCCTTCTTCTGTCCGTTTTAACCTTGTTTGGTCAGGTACGCTTTCCCGCCTTCCACGTCCGCCTCGAAGCCCTCTGCGGGGCCGAAGCTGAGGCGGGTCGCTAGTGTTTCCCCGGCAATGAAGTCTTGCCACGCCTCCGCCGCGTCCTTGGCGTCGCCTTCCAGTACCAGCCCCAGCGCAATCCGGTCTTGCACCTGAAAGCCCGCCGCCTTCCGCGCTTCCTGCACGCCGCGCACGAGGTCGCGGGCCAGCCCTTCCAGCACCAGTTCCCGCGTGAGGGTGGTGTCGAAGGCCACCAGATACCCGTCACTCTCGGCAGCGGCCACCCCTTCCGGCGAGCGGGCATCCACCAGCACGCTGTCTGGGGTCAAATCAAACTCTCCAACCGTAAAGTTCTGGCCCGCCTGTACCGCCCCCGCCACCGCCGCCGCGTCTGCCGCCGCCAACGCCGCCTTCAGCGCGGGCAACTGCTTGCCGTACACTTTGCCGATCACGGGCAAATTGGGGCGCAGGCTGTACTGCACCAAGTCAGTCACGGCCTCCAGAAAGGTCACACCCTTCACGTTCAGTTCTTCAGCGATCTGGCCCTCGAAGCGGCGCAGGGATTCCGTGCGCTCCGGCGTGCCCGCCCGCACCGTCACGCCTGCCAGCGGTTGCCGGGTCTTGAGGTTGTGCGCCCCACGCACCGCCCGGCCCAAATCCACGACCTTCATCACGCCGTCCATTTCTGCCGTCAGCACCGAATCCAGCCGCTCCGGGCGCACCTGCGGCCACTGGGTCACGTGCACGCTGTCTTGTCCCTGCCCACCCGTCAGGTTGCGGTACAGGGCATCGGCCAAGAACGGCGTAAACGGCGCGGTGAGTTGCGACACCACCAACAAAGCTTCGTGCAGCGTGGCATACGCAGCAGTGTCGACTTGCCCGCCCTCGCCCCAGAACCGTGAGCGGTTGCGGCGCACGTACCAGTTGCTCAGGTCGCCCACAAAGCGCTCCAGCGCCCGCCCGCCGCCGCGTGCATCGTAGGAATCCAGCGCGGCTGTTACGTCCTGTACGGTTTCTTCCAGCCTCGCCAGCAGCCAACGGTCAATTTCTGGCCGCTCATTCACCGCAGGCGCGGCCCCCAAGTCCGGCTGATCCAAATTCGCGTACAGCACGAAGAACGAATACACGTTCCAGAGCGTGTTCACGTAACTGCGCTGCGCCTCGCCCACCAAGCGCTCGGAAAACCTCTTCTGATCGCCGGGATCGGACGCCATGAACATATACCAGCGCACGCTGTCGGCCCCGTAGCGGTCAAACATGGGCAGCGGCTCCACCACGTTCCCCTTGCTCTTGGACATCTTCGCGCCCTTTTCGTCCACGATGTGCCCGAGGCAGATCACGTTCTTATACGCGGGCTGGCCGTACAGCATCGTCGAAATGGCGTGCAGGCTGTAAAACCACCCGCGAGTCTGGTCTATAGCCTCACTGATGAAATCGGCGGGATAGTGCCGCTCGAAGACGTTCTTCTGGTCTTCCGTTCCCGGCAAAGCCTCTTCGCCTGCCTTGTCCAACAGCAGATGCCACTGGGCATACGGCACCGACCCCGAATCGAACCACACGTCCAGCACTTCCGGCACGCGGCGGTAGCTCTTGCTGCCCTTCTCGAAGGTGATGTCGTCGATGTATGGGCGGTGCAGATCCAACTCCGACAGGTCACGGCCCGCCAATTCACTCAGCTCGCGCACGCTGCCCACCACGATCAACTCACCGTCGTCGGCCACCCAAAACGGTAGCGGCGTGCCCCAGTACCGTTCCCGGCTGATGGCCCAGTCCACGTTGCCTTCCAGCCAGTTGCCGAAGCGCCCGTTTTTGATGTGCGCCGGAACCCAGTTGATCTTCTGGTTCTCTTCTTGCATTTGCTCCGAAACCGTGCTGGTGCGGATATACCAGCCTTTCTTGGCAAAATACAGGATCGGGTCGCCCGTGCGGTCATGAAACGGGTACCTGTGCCGCAGCGTGCCTGACCAGAACATCAAGCCGCGTGTCTTCAGGTCAGCGATCAAACCCTTGTCGGCGTCTTTGAAGAACTTGCCGCGCTCTGCCGTGACTTGCAAGATGCCGTGATCGTCCACGCCGAACATGGGCGGCACACCGTATTTGCGGGCCAGTTCCAAGTCTTCCGCGCCGTAAGCCGGGGCCTCGTGCGCCACACCCGAACCGTCGGCGGCATTCACGAAGTCGGCCAGCGTCACAAAATGCATGACCGGGCGGCCTTCGGGGGTGCGCTCGTGCAGCACTTTCACGGCCCCCAGTTCCACCGCCACTTCCGGAAACGGCGGCTCGTACTCCATGCCTTCCAACTCCTGCCCCAAAAACCGCGCCAAGACTTCCAGCGCCGGGGAATCCTTGTGCAGCCCATTCAAGCGCTCTAGGGCATCTTCGGCCACCACAACGACTCCACCTTGGCCTTTTGCCGCCACATACGTCAGGCCCGCGTTCACCGCCGCCAACGTATTGCTCGGCAACGTCCACGGCGTCGTCGTCCAGACCAGCAGGCTCAGGCCCACGCGCTCGCCTTCCGGCACGCCTGCCAACGCCGCCCGCGCCGCATCCGGCAGCGTGTCCCAGATCACCGGAAAGCGCACGTACACGCTGGGATCGTCCACGATCCGGTAAGAATCCACCTCGCCCAATTCGGCCTTAGACAGCGTGGTGCTGATGCGCGGAGAGAGCGGCACCACCTTGTAATCCTGCTGCACTAAGCCTTTGGCGTGCAGGCGGGCCAGCAGGTTCCACACCGACTCGATGTAGTCGTTTTTGTACGTCACATACGCATCGTCCAAGTCCACCGAATAACCGAGGCGCTGCGTAAACGTATTCCACTCCTGAATGGTTTCCCAGACGCTGGTGCGGCACAGGCGGTTAAATTCTTCCAGTTCGGCGCGGCTGGCCCCGTGATTGCGGCCCGTGAGACCCAGTTTTTTCTCTACGCTGATTTCGACGGGCAGGCCGTGCGTATCCCAGCCACCCTTGCGCGTCACGTGATAGCCCTGCATCACCTTGTAGCGCGGAAACAGATCCTTGAAAGACCGCGCCAGCACGTGATGGAGTGCGGGCTTCCCGTTGGCGGTGGGCGGCCCTTCATAGAACACGAATTCCGGCTGCCCTTCACGGCGCTCCTGCGTGCGGGCAAACACACTGCTGGCCTGCCAGTGCGCCAAGACTTCGGCTTCCATGTCCTTAAAGCTTGGTTGAGAAGGGACGGGCGAGAACCTGTTGGTTGTCTGGGGCTGATCGGTTGAAGGCTTGGTCATGGGGTGTCCTTTTGGGTAGAAGTTGATAGGGCGGTAAGTTTCTGGGGGCGGAGTCTAAGGGTTTAAAGGTCAAGGGTCTAAGGTGCAGAGGATTGAGGTTTTGGGGGGCGGGGTCTAGGGTGCAGGGGCGGTGAGATTCTGGGTGAACCCCCCCATTGCTCCGCAATGCCCCCCCTTAAAGGGGAGGACAACTGCATCGTCGTTTGGGTTTCTTAGTCCCTTAGACACTAGACCCTTAGACTGCCCCTAATCCACGATGAACAACTTCGCGCCCGTTTCCCCCGTGCTGGAGCGGTGGGCCTCTGCGGCGTCGGCCACCTGATAGCTCATGCCTGCGCGCAGGGTAAAAGTGCGGCCATCTTCAAGCTCGGTCAGCAACTCGCCTTCCAGCACCAGCAGCACATGGCCTTTGCTGCACCAGTGATCGGCCAGATAACCGGGGCTGTACTCCACGCAGCGCACCCGCGTCTGGTTCCCATCCGGCCCAAAATATTGTGTGCGCCACGTGGCCGTACCCCTTTCGCCGGGGTGGTGCGTGGAGGCAACGGTGGCCCAATCGGTCACGCCAAACGGAATATCGGTGAGTTGCATACGGAAACCTCGCGGAGATGAGGGGGAAGGCGGCACAAAAAAGGCGGCACGCCACAGCGGAAAATGCTGGGACGCGCCGCCTGTACAGTCTGCTGCGGTTGTGCGTGGTACCACCCAACTTCACTCCCTCACCTCTTAAAGTGGAGGAGTCTCGTTGCGGCCCTCTGTCGGGGGGTGTCCGGGGCGGTCTAGTCGGCCTGTGGGGCCTTTCTTCGCCCAGCGCGGCAGGAGATCTTCGGTGGGTGCGGCTGGCATCAGGCTTTCACCGTCCCTGATTCGCTGTGGCTGCCCTGCACTCTCTACTGGCCTGACGTTCGCTGCTGTGTTGTCGCACCCGGCTCATCTGGGAGCCGGGGCAATGCTCATGGTAGGGCGGCATCATGGCAACGGTCAATGCGTCAGATGACGGATGGCCGTCTCTACACGCCAGTGCCAGACATTTACAGATCCCCCTTGCCACTTGTGGGTATGCTAAGGCCTACGGAAGAACAGCAGCAGCGCTGCAATGGTGCCAGAGTTTCTGGCCTCCCGCCGCTGCCCCGCTTTCCGGAGCCAGCCTCCTGCCAACGGCGGGCCGCTTTCCGCTACTGACGACTTGGTCATGGATTCCTGAACGAGTTGCGCTTACAATTCCCTACAGGGAGTGAGAACATGAAATTTTTTACAGATACAGCGGTGTTTTCAAACCCGATCACTGCTTATTTCAATAAAAATGGCCCGTGCCAGAGGCCAGACAAGATGAGCCCTCTGCAGCACAAAACTATTCAGGAGCAGTCTCTATGACAGACGTTCAGTCTCAGCCTGCCCTGCCGTTTCACGAGCTTCAGCAAAAGATTTTGCCCGAACTGCACCTGATTGCCGCCGAGTACGGCATAGAAAATTACCGCAAGCTGAAAAAAGATGCCCTGTCGCTGGCCATCATGGAGCGCCAGGCTGACCGCGACGGGCAGGTATTGGCACGCGGCATTCTGGAAATCAGCGCCGACGGCTACGGCTTCTTGCAGTCCGATCTGCTTGATCCGGCGTCCCGCTCCGTGCTGGTCACGGCGGGCGTGATCAAGCAGTTTCACCTGCGTACCGGGGACGACGTGATTGGCCGCGCCCGCAGGCCCCGTGAAAACGAGCGTTACGGCTCGCTGATTCAGGTGGAAGCCGTCAACGGCCTCGACCCCGAAGCCGCCCGCCGCCGCCCCCGCTTCGACGACCTCACGCCGACGTTTCCCGATATTCAGCTGGTCTTGGAAGAACCCGGCACCGACGACGGCCTGAGCCTGCGCGTCGTGGATCTGCTCGTGCCGATTGGCCGGGGCCAGCGTGCCCTGATCGTCGCGCCGCCCAAAGCAGGCAAGACCACGCTGCTGAAAAAGATCGCCAATTCCATCGTTCGAAACTACCCCGACGTGACCGTGATGGTCTTGCTGGTCGATGAGCGCCCCGAAGAAGTGACCGACTTCCGCGAAAGCGTGCAGGGCGCACAGGTGATCGCCTCTACCTTCGACGAGCCGCCGCAGCACCACGTCCGGGTGGCCGAATTCGTGCACGAACGCGCCCGCCGGATTGTCGAGGAAGGCGGCCACGTCGTCATCTTGCTCGATTCCATCACGCGCCTTGCCCGCGCCAACAACCTCGTGACGCCTCCCACCGGGCGCACCCTCTCGGGCGGTCTGGACTCCAACGCGCTGCACTGGCCCAAGCGCTTTTTAGGCGCGGCCCGCAACATCCGCGAGGGCGGCAGCCTGACCATTCTGGCCACCGCGCTCGTCGAAACCGGCTCGCGCATGGACGACGTGATCTTCGAGGAATTCAAAGGCACAGGCAACGCCGAACTTGTCCTGAGCCGCCGCCTCGAAGAACGCCGCATCTTCCCGGCCATGGACATCCTCAAATCGGGAACCCGACGCGAGGAACTGCTGCTTCAGCCTGAAGTCCTGAAAAAAATGTGGCTGATGCGCAAAGTCATCAGTGACATGGATCCTGCCGACGCGATGGAAATGCTGTTGGGGCGCATGGGCAAAACGCGCAACAACGTCGAATTCTTGCAGGCCTTGGCAGGCGGCTGATCCTCTGCCTGTGCCTGCCTTTCCTTCTTTCTTGCCGCCTGTTTCCCGTGTGGGCAGGCGGTATCCCCTGACCGGAGTCTGTTAGTGCCTGACCGTTCTCACCCTTTCCCGGCCTCTCGCGCTCCCATCCTCTCTGCCCTCAGCCTGACCCTTCTTGCGTGGCTGCCCGGCGCTGCCGACGCTCAACCCCTGCTGCGCGACCCCGCCGCGCTGCTGGTGCCTCCGCCCGCCGTGTCCCTCAAGCGGGCCTCTGCCGCCCCCACGCTCCTGATCGTCACCGACGCCCGCCAAACCTCGGCGGCGGTGGCCCGGCGCTACGGCGTGCCCGCAGAGGCCGTCGACCTGTTGCCGACACCGGAGCCGGGCGTGCGGGTGCGCCGCGTCAAACTGCCCGCCGAGCAGGCGGCAGCTGTCCCCGTGCGCCCCGAGTCGGTCATCGACTACACCGTGCGTCCCGGCGAGACCCTCGATCTGGTAGCCCGCCGCCACCGCCTGACGCTGACCGAACTGCTGGGCGTCAATCTGGAGCGCGAAAGCCTGGACGACCTGAAATCCGGCGAAACCGTGCGGATTCCCACCGCCGAAACGGGCGTCCTTGTCCGCATCAAGCCTGGTCAGACCGCCCTGTCCCTGATCGCAGGCTACGGCGCAGACTTGCAGGCCACCGCGCAGGCCAACGGCGTGCTGCCCACCGAACTGGGGGTAGGCGACGAACTGCTTCTGCCCGGCATCCTGGCCGAAGATTTTCACGAGCAACTCGTAGAACGCCGCGAGAACGAGGAAAAAGCCGACGCCGAGGCCCGGATTCTGGCCCAGTACACCCGCTTCACGCAGTGGAAAAAAGACCGCGAACGCGCCCGGCTGGAGGAAAAATACGCCAAGCAGGCCAAATACGAGGCGTACCTTGCCTGGAAGACCAGCCCGGAGCGCCAGCGCAGGATCGCCGCCTACCAGCGTCAGGTGCAATTTGAAGCGGCAGAGGCTGCCCGCCGCACCCGCGAACGGGCAGACCAATTACAAGCATCCCAGCAGCAGACCGCCGCCAACCGCGCCGCTGCCACCACCGCAGCCTCCAGCTCGAACATAGGCCGGGGGGAGGTGGTAGGCCGCGTCACAGCGGGCGGCGGTCTGGGCTGGCCTATGCGTTCCTACCGCATCACCAGCCGCTACGCCGAGCGCGATATTCCCTTCCATCAGCAGGTGTTTCACGGCGGCATCGATCTGGCCGCCCCGACTGGCACGCCCATCTACGCGGCGGCGGGCGGTACGGTGACCCAAAGCGGCTACGGCGCGTATGGCCTGAACGTGTTCACGGCCAGCGGCAATGCCACGCTGGTCTACGGCCACATGAGCCGCACTGCCGTTGCTGCGGGCCAAACCGTGTCTCGCGGCCAACTTATCGGCTACGTGGGCTGTTCCGGCATCTGCACCGGCCCGCACCTGCACTTCGAAATTCGGCTCGGCGGGCAAACGGTTGACCCACTGGCGCTGCTGCCATGACCCAGCCGCACGGGGAAGACGCGGGCCTGCACCTGTTGGTGGTGGACGATGAGGCCCAGATTCTGGAGCTGCTCGACCTGACCCTCACCATGAGCGGCTTCCTCGTGACCACCGCCCGCAGCGGCCCAGACGCCCTAGCTCTGGCCCAGTCGCGGGCCTTCGACGTGATCGTCCTCGACATCCTGATGACCCCTTGGGACGGCTTCGAAACCGTGCGCCAATTGCACGCCGCCCTCGGCCCCGCGCTGCCTCCGGTCGTGTTCCTATCGGGCCTCAACCGCGCCGCACAGGTGCCCGACCTCGGAGACGCCCTGATCGCGGCCTACCTCGTCAAGCCCTTTCGCCCGTCTCAGCTGGTCGAGGTCATCGGTCAGGTGGCCCGCGCCGCCCGAAATCGCCCCTCGGACTGATTTCAACAGACTGACCCCATTTTCGCCCCTCATCTGGCCCTATCATTGGGGTCAGATTTTCTTTACGCTCTGTTCATGACCGATTCTCAGACCGGAACCCCCCAAACTGGAACCCCACAGATCAAGCAGGGCTTTGCCGAAATGTTCAAGGGCGGCGTCATCATGGACGTGGTCACCGCCGATCAGGCCCGCATTGCCGAAGCTGCCGGAGCCACCGCCGTGATGGCCCTTGAGCGCGTGCCTGCCGACATCCGCAAAGACGGCGGCGTAGCCCGCATGAGCGACCCCTCCATGATCAAGGAAATCATCGGCGCAGTCACGATTCCCGTAATGGCCAAGGCCCGCATCGGTCATATCGTGGAAGCCCAGATCTTGCAGGCGCTCGGCGTGGACTTCATCGACGAATCCGAAGTGCTGACCCCCGCCGACGACCAGTTCCACATCCTCAAGCACGGCTTCAAAGTGCCGTTCGTCTGCGGGGCCAAGAACCTCGGAGAGGCCCTGCGCCGCATTGGAGAAGGGGCCTCCATGATCCGCACCAAGGGCGAGGCCGGAACCGGCAACGTGATCGAGGCTGTCCGGCACGCCCGCACCATTTTGGGCGAAATTCGCGCCATCCAGACCCGCCCGCCCGAAGAACTGATGACGGTGGCCCGCGATCTTCAGGCTCCCTACGACCTGATTCAGTACGTTCACGCGCACGGCAAATTGCCCGTCGTCAACTTCGCTGCGGGCGGCATCGCCACCCCCGCCGACGCCGCCCTGATGATGCACCTCGGCCTAGACGGCGTCTTCGTGGGCAGCGGCATCTTCAAGAGCGACAACCCCGAACGCCGCGCCCACGCCATCGTGAAGGCCGTGACCCACTTCGACAACCCCGACATGCTGGCCGAAATCAGCGAAAACCTCGGCGCACCCATGACTGGCATCAATATTGATGACCTGATTCCCGCCGAGCGTCTGGCTTCTCGCGGCTGGTAAGACAGCGGCTGATAAGACAGTCGCCATTTAGCCCCGACTGAACCGAGCAGAGCGAGAAGCGAACAACAGACGTCGCAGTGGAAGTGTAGAGTTTGCCCGGTGTTGGGGCATATTCGGAACGAGAGCGGCGACGTCTGAGGGTCATCTGAATCACCCCACCACTCACCACCCAAACAGGGGAGACGGCCACCACCGCTCTCCCTGTTTCCATGAGGTTTCCCATGACTCAGCCCACACTCGGCGTTCTGGCCCTGCAAGGCGCATTCCGCGAACACCGCCACCGCCTCCAAACGCTCGGCGCACCTGTGAAAGAAGTGCGCCTGCCCGCCGATCTGCGCGGCCTGTCCGGCCTGATCATTCCCGGCGGCGAAAGCACCACGATGGCCCGCCTGATGACCGATTACGTCCTCTGGCAGCCTGTCCGAGACTTTTACGCACGCGGCGGCGCACTCTGGGGCACCTGTGCCGGAGCCATTCTGTTGGCCCGTGACGTGCAGGGCGCACCGCCGCAATTCGGCGTGCAGGACAGCCTGAATCTGATGGATATTCGCGTCCGCCGCAACGCCTTTGGGCGGCAGGTGGATTCCTTCACGACGCCGCTGGCTGTGGCTGGCCTCCAGCAACCCTTTCCCGCCGTCTTTATTCGCGCCCCCGTAATTGAACGCGTGGGCGAGGGCGTAGAGATCTTGGCCGAGCATGACGGCCAAGTCGTCCTCGCCCGCCAAGGCCGCCTCCTCGCCAGTTCATTTCACCCGGAGCTGACGCTTGACCCGCGTCTACACGAGCTTTTCCTCGGTCTGGTCAACGAAACGGTCTTGGAAAGTGTCAGATAGGCAAACAAATTATTCACGAACTAGACTTATCGTGAATGATTTCACTTACCTATTTTCCGCCTTCATCACACCCGTTCGACTGTCCCCGCCAGCCGTGCCCGTTCTGCCGCAAAGGCCATCCGGTGCGAATCCAGCGACTCGGCCAGTGGGATAGGCGGCGCACCTTCACGCCGTAGGTACGCGAGCCACGCGGCCACCAAGCCCACGTCACCGCCGCCGTGATTGCCCGCCGCGTTCACCGCCCAGCGTTCCACTTCACCCGTGCGGAAGTCGTGCAACTCCAATTCGCCCCGCTCCATCTGGCCGCGCAGTTCGCCGTGCGTGCCCAGCAGCTTCAGCGTGCGCGTGTTGTTGTGCGTAAACGCGCTGACCGTGAGCTGGGCGATGACGCCATTGGCAAATGTGACGGTCACGGCCTGATGGTCTGCGACGTTGTTGCCACCGCCGTAGACGCAGCGGCCATACGGGCCATGTGCTAAAGCATCGGCCAATGTGACCCCACCCGCCGTGAGAACCGTGACGGGCCACACCGCCGGGTCGCGCCCCTCGTAGATAGCGCGGGCATCGTAGGGACACTGCACCACCGGGCACGTCACGCAGCGGTCTGTGGCCCCCGCTGGAGCGTCTTCGGGCCGGAAATGATGCAGCCCACCCTCACTGGAGACCCGCAGCGGCGGCGCACCCGCGAACCAGCGCAATAAGTCCAGATCGTGCCCGCTTTTGGCGAGAATGAATGGCGCGGCAGGCGGGCTGGAGTGCCAATTGCCGCGCACGAACGAATGCGCGTAATGCCAGTACGCCACGTTTTCAGCATGCTGAATGCCCACCAAGCGCCCGAGTCGCCCCGAATCCAGCACGGCCCGTATTGCTCCGAAAAAGGCGGTGGCCCGCAGCACATGGCACACCGTCACCCGTCCAGCAGACGCCGCTTCTGCCGCCAGCAACAGGTCTAAATCGGATTCCTGCAAGCAGATGGGTTTTTCCAACAGCACGTCGTAGCCGAGCGCGAGCGCTTGCAGGCACGGCCCCACATGCGCGTCGTCAGGTGTGGCGATCACCAGTGCATCGGCTACCCGCCCCAGTGCAAAAAAGGCGTCGGTATCGGCAAAACAGGCACCCGCACCCAGCCCATGCCGCGCGGCGACTTCGGCCAACCGCGCGGGCCGGGGGTCAATCAGGTGGGTGACCTGTGCGCCCTGTGCGGCCAAATGCCGGGCGTAGACATCCGCGCCCCGATTGCCGCAGCCGAGAATGGCGATGGTTGGGACGGAATTCATGACTGATCCAATTCGTAAAACAGCGATTCCCCATCCACCCAGCGGCTCAGCCAGTCGTGCAACGACTCTGCTTGCCACAAGATCGACTCTGCTGCACCCGTTAAATCCTCAGTGTCAGCCAACACCGAGAAATCAAAGATGCCGACCCGTCCATCTTTCAAGTTCAGGATCGAGCTGACGTTACATCCCCAATAGGCCAAAAAAAGCAGCTGGCGCGGCCAACCATCCGGAGAGCAGTCGCGCATCCACTGGACGCTGCTGGTTTCCAATTCCGTCACAGATAAGCTCAGGTTTTGGTTCTCTGGCACGAGGAGCGGATAGAAACCGTATCCCGGCCCCCAATCACCGTTCCCAAGTTCAGTCAGAACACGCGCCAAGAGTGCAGGAACTGGCATCTCCAATTCTTGGACGGCGGCCTGCACATCTGCGGCAGTGAGGGGCGTGCCGACCTTCGCATCCTTCACTTCATCGGCGGCGTGATGGGCTATTCGTGTCCGCAACGCATCCAGCAATTCATCCTCACTCACGCCCGCGTCACGCCCCAGCCTATGCCAGTCGGCCTTCCCACCGTTCCGGCCTGCCAGTCCAGCCCCGTGTAAGGGTCGTCAGCCAGCAGCAACGCCCCGTCCAAGTCGGCCCAGTCGCACGCGCCTGCCAACTGTGCCGCCGCCGAGATGCCCAGCGAACTTTCGATCATGCAGCCCATCATGACCTGTAGGCCGTGCGTGCGGGCCAACCTCAGCGCGTGTAGGGCTTGCAACGGCCCCCCCAGTTTCGCCAATTTCAGGTTCACGCCGTCAAAGGCCGCCGCCAAAGCAGGCACATCCGAGACAGAGTGCAGGCTCTCGTCGGCCACGATGGGCACGTGGGACACCGCCCGCAGCGCGGCGTGCCCCTCCAAATCCGCCGCCGCGAGGGGCTGCTCTACAAACTCCACGCGGGCCGCGTCCAGCACGCCCAGCATCCGTTTCGCCTGCGGGCGCGTCCACGCGGCGTTGGCATCCACCCGCAGGGCCACGTTCGGCGCTTCTTCGCGCAACGCTTCCACGATCTGCTCATCGCGCTCTGTGCCCAACTTGACCTTCAAAATCCCGTGCCCGCGCCCTACGGCTTCCCGCGCCTGCCGCCGCATCTCGGGCAAGTCGGCCAAACTGACCGTGTAACTGCTTTCGGGAATGGGAGCGGGGGAGAGGCCCAGCAGCCGCCCCACCGGAAGCTCCACCCGCCGGGCGCACCACTCCAGTACGGCCATTTCCAGCGCACATTTGGCACTCGGATGGTGAAACGGCATCAACGCGGTGAGGCGGGCATGCAGGCCGTCCCAGTCCCACAAATCGTCAGAAACGGCCCCGGCCAGCAGCGGCAGCACCGCTTCCACCGTAGCACGCGTTTCGCCGTAAAAGGCGTTGGGTGCGGCTTCGCCCTGCCCGGTCACGCCCTCGTGCGTCAGGCTGACGAAGGTGCGCGGATACACCGAATGCGTCCAGCGGGCAATGCCGAACGGCTGCGCGGTGTGGAGTTCCAGTGTTTCCCAAGAGAGGGTCTCCCAAGTCAGGTTCAAGCCGTCCACCGCCCGAACCCGGTGCAACTCGCCGCCAGCCGCGTGCCGTAGTCGCCTTCCCCGAACGTTTCCACCGTCACCCGCATGTGCGTGGCGTTGGCGTGGAGCATGCGCCGCTCATCCAGCATGATGCCCACATGACCGGGAAAAAACGCCAGATCTCCGCGCGTCGGCTCGGTCACTGCCGTCAGTGCCTCTTGCTGCAAATCAGCATCACGCGGCAAGGCCCGGCCAACCGCCGCATACGCCACCTGCGACAGCCCCGAACAGTCCAGTCCCCACGCAGAGCGGCCCCCCCACACATACGGAACCTCTAAAAAACGCAGCGCGAAGTCGGCCAGATCACCCTCTGAAACAGGCAAAAAGCACACCGCCTGCACCCACGCCGCCGCGCCGTCCGGCAGCAGCACAGGCCGCCAGACCCGGCCCCCCTCGGTCACATTCTCGCCGCTGCCCTGTACCACTGCCGCCCCAAAACACAGCTCGGCCATGATGGGCGCACTGACCTTCGGGCGGGCATACGCATGGGCACGTAAAGCTGTGACCGTCAGCGTTTCTCCGGTGGGCAACCCGTCCAGCACCCCGTCCGCCCGCACCCAGCCCGGATAGCCGTCGTGCCCAGTCTTAACCCACGACCAGTCTCCCTCCCGGTGCAGCACCGACAGCGGCTCTCCCGGCAGGGCCTCACTCACCTGCTCGGCCCCTGCATCCGGCGCGGCCCGCAGGCTCAGGCGGGCATTCCCGGCCCAGCGCGCTCGCGGCGTCAGCCAGTGCCAATCCCCGCCTTCCAACTGGCCCTGCAAGCCTGTTTCGGCCAAGCGGCGTTCGGGGTCATAGGCGTGCAGGCGCGTGTCTAAGGGAGGTGCAGCAGTCATGGCCCCAGCCTAGAGCATAGGCGCGGTGAGGAGATGACCCCTCCCGGCTTCTACAGATACTGCGTCATCCACCGCGCCCAGTTTTCCCCCAGCACCCCGGCCCGCACCTCTGGGGGCAGCACGTCCGCACTGCCCGGCACATCGCGGTAGCTGTCCACCCCCGCCGGGCACTTTTCCTGCCCGAATCCGCCGTCCAGATCGGTGCCGAGGGCAACACGGTTCCACCCGATCAGGCCCGCATAGTGCGCGGCGTGGGCGGCCAACCCGCTCAGCGGGGCACGTTCGTCGCCGTCTTGCCAGCCCGCCCCAATAAAGCGTGAATGGTAGACCAGCCCGGTCACGCCGTCCTTCTCGGCAATGGCGCGGGCCATGTCGTCGGTCAGGTGTCTGTTTCCGGCCACGATGGAACGGCTGTTGGCGTGTGTGGCGATCATCCTCGGGTGCAACTCTGCGGCGTCCCAGAAGCTGGCATCGTCCAGATGCGAGGCGTCCAACGCTATGCCCAGCGACGCCATCGCCCCCACCAGTTCCCGCCCCGCCGCCGTGAGAGGGCCGGGCGCTTCCGTGCCGCCCGCGTACCGGGTACGCCCCCACGCCGGGCCGATGACCCGCACGCCCGCCGCTGCCCAAAACGCCAGATCATCCACATCCCGCACCGGGTCAGCACCTTCCATCAGCAGGACGACACCAGGGGGTGCGCCCTCCAGTGCCAGATGTGCCGCCACCTCCGCGCCCGTTCTCAGGAGCCGCAGCTGCCCGCCGTCTTCCCAGCGCCGATACTGCTCCAGTTGCCCCAATGCCTGCCGCCGTGCCCCGGCGTGACCCTCGTACCCGTCCGGGCTCTCGGCGGTTTTGGGCAAGGCAAACAGCGTCCCGAAGCACACGCGCAGGCCCGCCGCCCCCAGCTCCGAAAATGTCACGGTGGCCGTTTCGCCCGCCACCGGATCAGCGCGCCGCAAGTCTGCCAGCGATAAGGTCAAGTCCCGTCCCAGCGCGGCATTGAACGCCAAGTCCAGATGTCCGTCGATCAGCACCCGTTCATCCCGTCAGTCATAGATCAGCCATTCTAGCCGCCGTCCCCTAGACTGCCCCCTGTGGGCAATCCTCTGTTTGAATTCGCCATCCTCGTGCTGCTGCTGCTCGTCAACGGGTTGTTCTCCGGCTCCGAACTGGGCGTCATGTCGGCCCGCAAGTCGCGCCTGCAAGCTCAGGCCGCTTCCGGACAGCGCCGCGCCGCGCAAGCCCTCGATCTGGCCGAGCGCCCCGGCGTCTTCCTCGCCACCGTTCAGATCGGCATTACCCTGATCGGCACCATCAGCGCCATCTTCGCGGGCGGCAGTCTGACTGGGCCTTTTACGGCGGCGCTGCGGCCCTTGCTGGGCGACGCTGCCGATACAGTCGCTTCGGTGGCCGTCATCCTGCTGGTCACGTTCTTGTCCCTGGTGCTGGGCGAGCTGGCCCCCAAAAGCATCGCCCTGCGAAATCCCGAAGCCCTCGCCGTCCGGGTGGCCCCCCTTTTTCAGGTGCTGTCACGGGTGGCGCGGCCCGTGGTGTGGCTGCTGGAAACCACCACGCGGGGGCTGCTGTGGCTGGCCGGGTTGCGCGGAGAACCCCAAGAACGGATTACGGAAGAAGACGTGCGCGCCCTGATGGTTCAGGCCACCGAGAGCGGCAGTTTGGAAGACGTGGAAACCGAGCGGATCGAGCGCGTCCTGCGCTTCAATGACCGCCGCGCCCGCGAACTGATGACGCCCTGGCTGGACGTGGTGACCCTCGACGCCCGGCTGTCTCTGGAAGCGCTGGTGGATCAGGTGTTGGCCCATCCGCACGATCATTACCCGGTGGTGGACGCACGCGGCGAGGTGATAGGCCAACTGGACGTGGTGGACATCCTGCGCGCGGTGCAAACCGGAGAAGCCCTCACGGACTTGCTGCGCCCGGTGGTCTTCATTCCCGAAACCGCCTGGGCCGAAGATGTCCTGAGCCGCCTGACCAGAGAAGGCCTGCGCCGCCTCGCTGTGGCTGTCGATGAATACGGCACGTCGTCGGGGCTACTGACCTCCACCGACCTGCTGACCGAACTGGCCGGAACAGACGCGCCGGGCGATGACCTGATCGTGCGCCGGGACGACGGCTCGTTTCTGGTCGACGGCGGCCTGCCCATGCACATCCTGCGCCAGACCCTGCCCTTGCCGCAGCAAGACCGGGAAGACTTCAGTACGCTGGCCGGATACGTCCTCGAAGCGCTGGGCGAATTTCCGCAGGTGGGCGCGGTGGCCGAAGTCGGCGGCTGGACGTTGGAAGTGGTGGACGTGGACGGCCCGCGCCTCGACCGAATCCTGATCGTGCCGCCGCAGCCCTGAGAGTGTGGTGCAGGCTTCCCCGAATCTTGACCCTCGGCCCGCCTGACCCCCCGGAACGCTATGCTGCCCCGCGTGCGCTCCCTCGAGTTCCGGTACGGTCAGGCTACGCTGCGTTACGACGCGACAGGTCAGGGCGAACCGATGGTGCTGATTCACGGCCTCAGCGGTTCGAGCCGCTGGTGGCGGCGCAATGTGCCCGTGTTCTCGCAGTCTCACCGCGTCTACGTCCTCGATCTCGCTGGCTACGGCGGCGCGCGGCGGCAGCGTTCCCTCGGCGTGCGCGAAGACGCGGCCCTGATCGCGGCGTGGCTGGACAACCAGAATCTGGAACAGGTAACCCTGATCGGCCATAGCATGGGCGGACACATCGCCCTGCGCGTGGCGGCCCTGCGCCCCGGACGGGTGAATAACCTCGTGCTGGCCTGTGCCAGCGGCCTACTGGACGGGCATCCGGTGCGGGTGGCGCTCAAGCTGCCGCGCGCCGTCATCACCGGGCGGCCCTCCTTCGTGCCGCGCATTCTGCTGGACGCCGCCCGCGCTGGCCTGCCCAACATGTGGCGCAGTACCCTGCATTTGCTGGGAGACAACGTGCTGGACGTGTTGCCCGCCCTGAATGCCCGAACACTGGTCATCTGGGGTGCCCGCGACGCGCTGGTTCCGGCCCGGCTGGGACGCGCCCTAGCCGCCGCCGTTCCCGGCGCACGCTACGAAGAAATCGCGGGGGCAGGCCACGTGGTCATGGTGGACGCGCCGGAGCGCTTCAACGCGCTGGTGCTGGACTTCCTGCGTCAGGGTCAGCCCGCGTGACCAAATCTGCTGCAACCTCACCGCTCGGAACATCCCACTTTACCCGCGTGAACGGCCTGCAGACCCACGCTTGGGTACGCGGCGACGGCCCCCCGCTGGTGCTGGTGCCGGGGCTGGGCTGCGCGTCGTGGATGTATGTGCGCGTGTCGCGCGAACTGGCCCGCGAGCGCACCGTGTACGTGTACGACCCGCCCGGACACGGCTTCAGCAAGGGCCGCCGCGACTACCCACGCAATATGGAAGACCTGACCGATCATCTGGCCGAGTGGCTGGTCGAGTGCGGCCTGAACTGCGCGCCCCTGTTCGGGCATTCGCTGGGCGGCGAGGTCATCTTTGATCTGGCGGCCCGCTATCCCACCTGCACGTCGGCGCTGATCGCCTGCGCCCCCACCGGCATTCCCGAAAATCCCAGCGTGACCATGCAACTCCTGCGCCTGCTGCGTGACCTGCCCCGCGAGCGCTTGCCCCTGCTGTTGCCCGCCCTGAGCGCCTATTCCACCAGCGGCTTCGGCCTGATGCTGCGGCTCGCCAGCGACCAGAGCCAGCACGATACCGGGCCGCTCCTGCCCGCCGTGCAGGTGCCGACCTTGCTGCTCGACGGCGACGCCGATCCGGTGATTCAGTCGTGGACGGTGCGCGAAATTCGCCGCGCCATTCCCGGAGCCGTCGTGCGAACCGTGCCCGGCGGCACCCATGCCCTGACCGATTCTCACCCCAAGACGGTGGCCCGTTACACGCTGGATTTCTTGCGGCGGGTCGAAGCGGGCCAATCGCAAGAGCCAGCCGCTCTATGTGAGCCGTGAACGCCAAGCCAAATCGGTTTTGACGCAATCCTATTGCTTTGGCTGATCCGTCTAGGCACATCGACGCAACCCCGTTGCTAGAGTTGCCCCACGCAATGCTACACTCAGTCAAATGTTCGAGGACACCCACGACCACCACGTACTCCTGACGCCCGGCCCCACCCCGATTCATCCCCGCGCCCAACAAGCCCTGATGCGCGGAATGCTGGGCCACATGGATCCCGAAGTCTTCGCCCTGAACCGCGAAATTCAGGCCGACTTGCGCGTGATGTACGGCACGGAACCCGAAGCCTTCACCGCGCTGCTGGCGGGTACGGGCAGCCTCGGCATGGAAGCGGGTTTTGCGAATCTGGTAGAAAAGGGCGACGAAATTCTGGTCTGCGCCAACGGCAGCTTCGGGCGGCGCATGGCCGAAATGGCGGCCCGTTACGGCGCTCACGTGCGGCTGGTGACGGCCCCGCTGGGTGAAGCCATCAAGCCAGAAGACGTGGCCGCGCACCTTGACGGCGTAGCGATGGTGGCCGTCGTTCACGGCGAAACCAGTACGGGCGTGCTGAATCCTGTGCCCGAAATTGCCAGGCTGGTACGCGGCAGCGGCGTGCTGCTCACGGTAGACGCCGTGACGACGGCTGGAATGGAACCCTTCCATATGCAGGACTGGGGCGTGGATTACGCCTACACGGGTGCACAGAAATGCTTGTCGGCCCCGCCCGGACTCGCGCCCATTGCCATCAGCGAACGCGCCTTTGCCCGCTACGCCGCCCGCCGCACGCCCACGCCGCTGTGGTACTGCGACTTCGAGGGCCTGCGCGACTACTGGGTGGAGCATACCTACCATCACACTATCCCCGTGAACTTGCACTACGCCTTTCACGCCGCCCTGCAAGCCGCATTGGAAGAAGGCCTAGACGCCCGAAAACTGCGCGTGCAGCAGCTTGGGCAGGTCATCACCCGCACCCTCGCGCCGCTTGGATTTTCACACTATGTGCGCCGCCCCGAAGACCGCCTGCCCACCGTACTGGCCCTGCGCCTGCCGACTGGCATGGATGACAGCGCCGTGCGCTTGGCACTCCGCGCCCGCGAAATCAGCGTGACAGGCGGCCTCGGCCCCACCGCTGGCGTGATCTGGCGCTTGGGCTTGATGGGAGAAGCCGCCCGCCCCGCGCCGTACCGCGCCCTGATGGTGGCCCTGCAAGACTTGCTCGGCGCTCCCGGTCTGGTGGCCCGCTACGAAGAAGAACTGGAAGCGGCGGGCTTGGTGGGGGAGAAGCAAAGCGTGCTGGTCTAGATTTCAAACCACAAGAAAGAGGCGTCTGCACACGCGGACGCCTCTTTCTTCTTTTCCCACTGCCTACATTTTCCCCGTGCGAATCACATCCGCGATCACAGGCGGCAGGTTCCACGCCATGATGTCGAAGGCGCTGGACGCGAAATCATACGTGACCTTGTGCAGCGACACTTTCGGGCGGCGGCCCACGCAGTCCACAATCGCCACATCCGCGCCGGGTTCGTGGTTCAGACTCAGGCCCACGCTGCCCGGATCGAGAAAAGTGGTGTCTCCGATGACGCGCACGAACGGCACGTGCGAACCGCCCACCACGATCACGCGGGCGCTGAGGGTATCGGCCAAAGCTTCGAGATCCCGCTCCTGCGCCATCAGGTCTATCCGGTCTTCGGGATTGTGCGGCGAACCGTGAAAAAAGCGCACCCGGCCCACCGGAGTCATGATCCGGCCACCGGGCGGCAGACGGCGCAGGTAGTCATTCTGCTCTGGCGTCAGCATTTTGCGCGTCCACGTCAGCACCTGATCGGCCACGCCCTTGCGCTCGGCGCGCTCGCCCAGTTCCATAGACACGCGCATATCGCTGCTGCCGAGACCGGTGGCCCAGCCCTCGCGCCGCACAAAGTCGATAACGGGGCCGGGCGAAGCGCCGTAGCCCACCAGATCACCCACCACGATCACCTGATTGACAATATTTTCCGACAAAAACCGCTTCACGGAAGTCAGCGCGTGAATGTTGGCGTGCAGGTCACTGATAAACGCGATTCTCAAGGTTTGTTTATCCTAGCAGCCCAGCGGCGCGGCGCAGCAGCAAACCCCCCAACAGGGGATGCCCTATCCGTTCATCAACGTGTCGTTCATCAATGCCCCCGCATACCGCGCCGCCGAGCGGTTGTAGCGCGGCAAGGTGCGGGCCAACGCCGTGAGTGCCACCGCCAAGCCTTCCCGTTCGCGCCCCAAGTCGGCCAGCGTGAGGGCCAGAAACGTCGCCACTGCTCCGTCCAACTCATCGGAGGGCTGGCCCGCTTCGGCCGTCAACAACGCTAAGGCTTCCTCGGCCTGCCCCAAATTCCGGAGCGAACTCGCCCACTGAATCACCGCCCGGCGTCGGCGCTCGCCCACGAGTCCAGCGGCCAGCGCTTCCCGGTACAGCGCGGAGGCTTGCTCCGGATGTCCGGTGGAATCGAAGGCCGCACCGCGCTCAAACAGGCTTTCCGCCGGAGGCATTCGCGCCGTCAACAGTTCCATCTGCGCCACAAAGTCCGGGCCACTCACGTTGTCCAGCGTGGCCCACAAGGCGGCCAAGTCATCTTCCCAAGCAGCGGTCATGCCCCAGTGTGCCGCATGCCCTGCAAGATGCTCACCCGCGCCCGCTTTACAATGACCCGGTGCGTGTCTCGCCCTCCTTGCCCACCATCCTGCTCGCCGTGCTGCTCGGAGTCCTGCTGGCCCTCTGCGGATTGCCGCTGGGCTGGAGCTTTCTCAGTTTTTTGCCGCTGGCCGCGCTGCTGGCGTTTGCCGCTCAGGGCCAAAGCGCACGCGACGTGGCGGGCCGCGCTTTCTGGGCAGGAAGTGCCTACAGCGCCGTACACCTGTGGTGGCTCACCGCGTTTTTAGGCAAGCTGTTCGGTTTTCCGCCCGCTGGCGTGCTGGCCTTCGCCCTGTTTGCCCTAGAAGGTGCGTTTTTGGCGGGCATGGCGTGGCTGGTGGGCCGCCTACTCCGGTCACCGGGTGCGCGGGTGTGGGGGCTGGCAGGCGGCTGGGTGGTGCTGGAATGGCTGCGCTTCCTCGGCCCGCCCGCCTTTCCGTGGCCCACGCTGGGCTATACGCTCTTGCCCACACCCGCCATTCAGATTGCCGACCTCGGCGGCGTGCTGCTGGGCAGTGTGCTGGTGGCGGCGACGGCTGCGGCGCTGGCGTGCTTTGTGGGCACCGTGCGCCAGCGGGGAGAAGGATGGGGGAGACGCCGCCCGCTGGGGTTGATGGCGGTGGCTTGGGCCTTGGCGCTGGTCTACGGCCTGACCCGCACGGCGGGCACGGGGCCAGAAACCCCGATGTTGCTGCTCAGAACCACCATCGATTCCTTTGACCGCGCCTCCCGCCGCCTGAGTGTGCAGGAGCAGTTCGAGTTGCAGGCCAACCTGACCCGCGCCAACCGCCGCCCTGAAGAAGTGGTGGTCTGGAGCGAAAGCAGCGTCTTAGACCCGGCCCTGCTGCCCGCCGTGCCCGCTGCGGGAATTTACGGCGTGAGTCAGATGGAACCCCGCCGCAACTCGGTTCGCGCATGGGACGGCGGCAGCGTCACCTCCGAAACCGACAAGGCCCGCCCCGTCCCCTTTGGTGAATACTTTCCCTTCCGGGAAGCCCTCGCCCCAGCTTGGAGCCAGATCGAGCGCATCATCGGCATCGGGCTGGAAAGTGTACCGCCCGCTCAAACCCTGAATACCCTCCAACTGAACGGTGTTCAGTACGGCGCATATGTCTGCTACGATTCCGTGTTTCCGTGGGTGGCCCGCGTGCTGGTGGGCAAAGGCGCAGAAGTGTTGGTCAACGTCTCCAATGACGGCTGGTACGACGGCTGGGGGGTGCAGCAACACTTCATGATGGGCCGAGTGCGGGCCATAGAAACCCGGCGCTATGTGGTACGGAGCGTGAACTTCGGGATCGCCGCCGAAATTGATGATCTGGGGCGGCCCCGGCAAACGCTGGAATCTGGCGAAGGCGTCCTGCATGCCCGTCCGTTGCGCTTGACCGGGCAAACCCTGTTCGTGCGCTTGGGCGACTGGCTGGCGCTGGGGTTGGCTGGGCTGATGCTGGCGTTCGCGGGGCTGGCGGATCGGCGCTATCGGCGGAGATTGTAAGCGCAAGTCATGCAAGCTCTGAACTGAAGCGCTCGCTGACAAAGCTGCTGGTATTTTCCCCCTCAAATGACATTCGGCGGCCCTTCACGGCCTTCCTGTGGGCTTGTTAGATTTTTGCTGTGTAGGACGGCGTTTGCAGCTATTCATCATTCAGAGGGTGACACTCAAAGCTAATTGCTTCTAGTCGCCGTTGATAAGGCTTGTTATCATCGGGCGGTATGTCCGACACGCCGACAGCTGCCCCCGTCCTGTACTCCGGTGATCGCCTGACCCAAGCCCGCGCTTTTGCAGGACTGACCGACGAAGCCTTGCGCGTGCGGGCCATTCGCGCGGCCCGTGACAAGGACGCCGAAGACCTCTGGGCGCTCACGCTCGCCTGCCTGAGCAGCGACACCAGCGCGGGCGTGCGCGTCAGCCCCCATACCTTGCGGGCCTATAAAACGGGTGTGAAGGTGCTCCTAGAGCATGCCTGCACCCACGCGTGGAACCTCACGCATCCGGGCCGCCGCGAACCCGCGCTGTATGTGGCGAGCCTCAGTGCATCGGGTCTGAAACCGGCCACCGTACAGGCCCGTGTGGCTGCGGCCTGCGCCCTGTACCGCGCCCTGCGTTGGGCCGGGGCCACCGACGCCGATCCGTTTGGCGACGTGAAACGCCCCAAAGACCGCACCAAAGGCATCGTGAAAAATCCTCCATACCGCGCTGATTTTGTGCAGGCCATGCTGGCTGAGGCTGACGCGCAGGAAGCAGTGCTGGTGCTGCTGCTCACGCACGCGGGCCTGCGGATCGCTGAGGCGTTGGCGGTGGAGTGGGGCAACATCGATTTGCGGCGCAGGCGGCTGTTGGTGGCGCACGGCAAGGGCGACAAGGCGCGGATCGTGCCGCTGAGTGCCAAGTTGCGGGAAGCCTTGGAAGCTCTGAAGGCCGAAACGGTGTCCACGCCCACCAGTCGCCTGTTCTCCTTCTCGGCGTATTCCAGCGCCTACGAGCGGCTGCAAAAGCTGGCGCTAAAATGCGGGCGCGAGCATGAGTTCCGGGGCTTCCACGCAGGGCGCAAGTACGCGGGCACGCAGCTGTACGCCGCCGTCAAAGACTTTACGCGGGTGGCCGGATTCTTGGGCCACGAACAGGTGGATACCACGCGCCGCTACGTGGAATTGCCGGAAGACGATCTAGATGAGGTGATGGAGGGGTTTGTTTGATCGGGGTCTTCCCCATCGGGTTAGACACTCCACCACGTCGCGCTTCGGCTGTGGCCTTAGACTAGCCCCAGCAACCGACAACGCCGTCTCATTTATTCTGGAGGAGCCATGACCGCCCAACCCAATCTCAGCAAGCAGGCAATCCCCCCCAAATCTGGCGAACCGATCATCAAGGCCGTCGATGTGCACAAGCATTTCGGCTCTTTTCATGCCCTGCGAGGCGTGAATATGTCGGTGCAGTCCGGGGAAGTGGTGGTCATCATCGGGCCGTCCGGCAGCGGCAAATCCACCTTTATTCGCACCATCAACCGTCTAGAGGCGCACGATCAGGGCACCATCGTAGTAGACGGAATGGAACTCAAAGACGGGCAGAATCTGGACGCTATTCGGCGGGAAGTGGGCATGGTGTTTCAGAGCTTCAACCTGTTTCCCCATTTGACCGTGCTGCAAAACGTGTCGCTGGCCCCCATTCGGGTACGCAAGCAGCCCAAAGCGCAGGCGGAGGCGCGGGCGATGGAGCTGCTGACGCGGGTGGGCATCGAGGAACAAGCCTACAAATACCCCGCGCAATTGTCGGGTGGGCAGCAGCAACGTGTCGCTATTGCCCGCGCCCTCGCCATGGATCCCAAAGTCATGCTGTTCGACGAACCGACTTCAGCCCTCGATCCCGAGATGATCAAAGAAGTGCTGGACGTGATGAAGGGGCTGGCAGGCAGCGGCATGACCATGCTGTGTGTAACGCACGAAATGGGCTTCGCGCGGGAAGTGGCAGACCGCTTGGTCTTCTTCGATCAGGGCAACATCGTGGAAGATACGACTCCGGAGCAGTTTTACAACAACCCTCAGCACGAGCGGGCCAAAGCGTTTTTGAGCAAGGTACTGGGTCACTGAGGGCGGCTCTGAGCTACAAAATAACAGCCGGGGCACAAAGCTTCCGGCTGTTTATCCTTATCCCACCTACCGCTTCTACGTATCCAAGTCCGCCTTCTTGGCCGCCGTCAAAAACCGGATCGCCCCCGGCAGAATCCGCGCCGTGAAGGGCGTCGTTTCCTCGTGCAGTTCGCCGTCGTATTGCAGTGGGAAGGGTTCCTCGGCCACCACAGTCACTTCTTTGGCTTCGATGGTTTCCAGATTGCCGCTGAACAGGGGATCGCCCAGATTCAGCTTGGCGCGCACAGAGTCGATCAGGTTGGGTACGAGGCGCATGATGTTGCCTGCCTTCATCAGCACCACCGTGAAGCGGCCATCGCTGGGGCTGATGTCGCTGGTGATCGGCAGGCGGTAATTGGCCATGCCGAAGTTCGCCACCATCACGCCGATGCCTTCAAACTCGCGTTTTTGGCCGTCCAGCACAAGATGGAAGGTGGTCTTTTTGGGATTCAGCTGCTTCATGGCGCTCATGACGTAGGCCATCGCGCCAAACTTTTCCTTCAGTTCCTCGGAGTCGCGGATCATGGCGGCGTCGGCCCCGGCTCCGGCCAGCATGGCAAAACCGTACTTCTGCTCTTTGACCTCGATCTCTCCCAGATCCACCCGCACGGCGTGTGCGCCCGCCACCACCTGCGCGAGTGCCAGTGGCGCACGGGGCAAGTCCAGATTCTGCGCGATCAGGTTGGCCGTTCCCGCCGGATACGCCAGCAGCGGCACATTCTTGTAGCGGCTGGCATAGGCGAGGCTGCTGACCGTGCCGTCACCGCCCGCGCCCACCACCACATCAAACGACGCGATGTCTTCTACATAGCTGCTCATGGGCCTGTCAGGCACGAGTTCGCGCTCGGTAACCTGTGCCCCGGCATCCTTCAGAAACGCGATAAACGCGGGCAAATCGCTGTCGCCTTGGCCGCTTTTGGGGTTGAAGACGACCATCACCCGCTTGCCAGCAAGGGGAGCGAGGGTGGCCTGATCTGCGTCAGAAAGTGCTGTGAACAATGCAGCAGTGGGGGGGGTGATTTGACCGGTCATACAAGGCTCATTAGACTGCCCGCACGGAGGCTCTTTATGGCGCGTTTCTTGGTGGGTTCTTTACTGATGACTGGCCTGTTTCTTGGTTCGCTTTCTTCCTGTGCGCCGCGTCAACAAGCTGGCACGGAGCGGTTTGTTACGGTTGCGCCCGTGCTCTACAAAGTTTCCGCCCCCGTCGTTCGTGGCGGCACACTCACCGTTCAGGGCCGGTATCTGGGCGGCCCAGCGAGTGCCAAGATTCGGATGGGCCTTGCATTTGATGGAAGCGGCGGGTTTGACCTTCCCGCCAACGCCATTCAAAGTTGGACGGCAGACGAAATTACCTTCACTGTCCCGTCTGATCTGCCTGCGGGCGGCGGCTACATCTTTATTCTCGTTGGAAACTCGAAGTCTAACGGCCTGCCTTACAGCATCGCCCAGTAAACTGAGAAAGTTGGGGGCGGCCTGTTGGTGCGGAGGCCGCCCTCTCCCCTGCCCATTTTGCTGCTCTGCCATCAGGCCGATTCATTCCCTGCCCGCTGCCCTGTAGACTCCGGGGCGTTATGGCGACGAAGATTAACAGTATTAAAGGTACCAACGACCTTTTGCCGGATGGAACACCTGCATTAAAAGCTCATACCGTCGCGTCGGCCCACACCCACGTCACCAACATTGCGCGGAGAGTGCTGGAGCGGGCCGGAGCGCAATTCATAGCGACACCGATTTTTGAAGAAGCTGAATTGGTCAAGCGTGGCGTAGGCGGCAGCACGGACATTGTTCGGAAAGAGATGTACACCGTGACGTATTTTGGCGGTCATGGCGGGTACATCCTGCGGCCAGAGGGCACGGCGGGCATTGTCCGGGCTTATCTGCAAAATGGGCTGAAGCAGTTGCCCGCGCCGCTGAAGCTGTGGACGCATGGCCCGATGTTCCGCGCTGAAAATGTGCAGGCTGGCCGTTACCGTCAGTTTCACCAAGTCGATTACGAGGTGCTGGGCAGTGCCGACGCGCTGGTCGATGCCGAAGCGATTGCGCTTATGGTGGACGTGGTGCGGGCGCTGGGGTTGACGGGCGTGCGCGTGAAGCTGGGGAGCATCGGTGATCCGGCAGACCGGGACAGCTATAACGAGTATTTGCGCGGGCTGTTCTCGCCGCAACTGGAGCGCCTTTCGGACGATTCCAAAGACCGCCTGACCCGCAACCCCATGCGGATTCTGGACAGCAAGAGCGCGGAAGATCAGGCGCTGCTGCGGGAACTGAACGTGCGGCCTATGCTGGACTTTTTGGGCGCGGAGGCGTCGGCCCACTTTGCGGAGGTGCAGGCGTACTTGGCGGCGTGGGGTGTGGAGTATGACCTTGACCCCAGCATCGTGCGCGGGCTGGATTATTACCGCCGCACGGCTTGGGAACTGCACCACGAGGGCGTCGGCGCAAAGTCGGCCCTCGGCGGGGGCGGGCGCTATGACGGCCTCAGCGCACAGTTGGGCGGGCCGGAAGTGCCGGGGATCGGCTGGGCCTTTGGCATAGAGCGGCTGCTGCTGGCGCTGGAAGCCGAGGGTGTGGGCTTGCCGCAGACGCCGGGGCCGCTGCTGTATTTGGCGGCGATGGATACGGAGAATGTAGGGTTGGCCGCTCAGACTGCATTGGGAGCGCGTGCAGTGGCCCGTGTGGAATTTGCCTACAAGGCCCAGAAACCCGGCAATGCCTTTAAGGATGCCGAGCGCCGCCGCGCCCGCTATGCTGCCGTCATCGGCACGGATGAAGCAGAGCGACGCGTCTTGAATCTGAAGAATCTGGTGTCGGGCGAGCAGCGGGAAGTGTCGCTGGATGACTTGAATGCCGTACTGACCGAATTGGAGAGCAACTGATGAAACGCACGGCAATGATGGGGCAACTAAACGAGAAGCACGCTGGACAAACCGTCACGCTGCAAGGCTGGATCAACCGCCGCCGCGATTTGGGCGGGCTGATTTTCATCGAATTGCGAGACCGGAGCGGACTGGTACAGGTGCAGGTGGAACCCGATTCGGCGGCGTTTGCTGAGGCCGATAAGCTGCGGGGCGAGTACGTGGCCGAGATCGAGGGGATATATCAGATGCGCCCGGAAGCACAGCGCAAGGGTGGCGCGGCTGATTTTGAAGTCATCGCTTCCCGCGTGAAGGTGCTGAACGCCGCCAAAACGCCCGCCTTCGAGCTGGACAAGGGCGACAGCGTCGCCGAAGACATACGCCTGAAGTTCCGTTATCTGGATTTGCGCCGTCCCGAAATGCAGCGCAACCTGATGCTCCGCAGTAAAGCCGTGGCGTCGGTCACGCGCTTTTTGGACGCTGAGGGGTTTATTGCGGTAGAAACGCCGATGCTCACCAAGTCCACGCCGGAAGGCGCGCGCGACTTTTTGGTACCCAGCCGCCTGAATCCCGGCGAATTTTACGCGCTGCCGCAGTCGCCTCAGCTGTTCAAGCAGCTGCTGATGATCGCCGGATTTGACCGCTACTACCAGTTGGCCCGCTGTTTCCGCGACGAGGATTTACGGGCAGACCGCCAGCCCGACTTCACGCAGCTCGATATGGAACTGAGCTTCGTGGAGCAAGAAGACGTGCTGGAGCTTCAGGAGCGCCTGCTGGCGGCGGTGTTCCGCGACGTGCTGGACGTAGAGTTGCCGCTGCCGTTTCCGCGCCTGTCGTATTTCGAGGCGATGGATAAATACGGTTCCGACAAGCCCGACTTGCGCTTCGATTCGGCGTTTGTAGACGTGACTGACCTGTTCGCGGGCGGTGCATTTCAGGCGTTTGCCAGTGCGGGCAGCGTGAAGGTGATTGCTGCGCCGGAGCTCACGCGTAAGCAGATCGACGAACTGGAACGAGTCGCTAAACAACATGGGGCTAAAGGCTTGGCATGGCTCAAGCGCGACGGTGACGGGTTTACGGGTGGAATCAGCAAGTTCGTGGGCGATCAGGCGGCAGAACTGATGTCGCGCACGGGCGTCGCGGCGGGCGGCACGCTCCTGTTTGCGGCGGGCGATTGGCAAAAAGCCGTGACGGCGTTGGGCGCGGTACGCTTGGCCCTGCGTGACCTGTTCGGGCTGGCGGCGGGTGGGCAATTCCACGTGTCGTGGGTTACGGAATTTCCTCAGCTGGAATACGACGAGGACAACGCCCGCTGGACGTACATGCATCACCCGTTCACTGCTCCGCACCTTGACGACATCGGGCTGTTCGGCACCGAGCGGCAGGGCGAGATTCGCGCTCAGGCCTACGATTTGGTGCTCAATGGGTTTGAGATCGGCGGCGGCAGCATCCGGATTCATGACCCCGCCGTGCAGGAAAAGATGTTCGCGGCGATTGGGTTCACGCCCGAGGAAGCCCACGCCCAGTTCGGCTTTTTTCTGGATGCGCTGGCGGCGGGCACGCCTCCGCACGGCGGCATCGCGTGGGGCTTTGACCGCCTGCTGATGGTGATGGCCGGAGCGCAAAGTATCCGCGAAGTCATCGCGTTTCCGAAGAATAACCGGGGCGCGGATTTGATGGCATTGGCTCCGGCAGCGGTGGACGCGGCGCAACTGGCGGAAGTAGGCGTTCAGGTGGCGGCGCGGGTTGAGGTGGAATAAAGCGTAGGGATGTGGATAGGGGGAGGCGAGAGTGTGGGCCTCTCCCCTATTAATGTTGACAGTACGCAAGTGAAATCATTCACGATAAATCTGGCTCGTGAAATTATTGTTTGTTATTGCTTATTCGTCTTTTCAGGGTGTTCAAGATGGCCTGTGAAAGCGATCTTCACGGCGTGCCAGCCCTGATTCAACTTCTGCAGTTCCGTTACCGCTGTGTTGGCATGGGCGTAGCGGCCATCCAGCCACGCTTGCCGGACATCTGCGCCCATCAGGTCAGTCAGATAAGCGGTCAGGGAGCCGCCGTGAGCGACGACGATGGGGGTTGCGGGTTCGGCCAGCACAGGTTCCAACGCGGCCTTGAATCTTGCTGCCACTTCCGCCAAACTCTCGCCGCCGGGAAAGCCGAAGCTGCCGTCAGAGCGCACCAATTCATGCACGTGGGTGTGCATGTCGGCATACGCTCTCCCCTGCCAGTCTCCGGGGGCGATTTCTTGCAGGCCGTCCAGCACGGTGAGTTGCGTGCCTAGAGCTGTAGCAATAGCGCTTCCGGTTTGTCTGGCCCGGAGGAAAGAGCTGGTGAAAATTCGCGGCGATTCTATGTTCTCCACGGCGAACCAGCGGGCGACGGCTTCGGCCTGTGCTTGCCCCACTTCATCTAAAGGGTCATCCGCGCCCCCAGTCAAGACCTGCGAGACGTTGCCTGCTGTGCGGCCATGTCGAACCAGGAAAACGCGGTCTGGGGAGGAGGCGTGAACGGGCATGAACCCTAGACTAGCGCCATCTGAAGGCCCCCGTAAGCAGACATCCGGTTGAACATGCCATTACGCTCTATGCTAAAGCGTGCATTTTGACGACCTGCCCGTGCTGCCCACCACGCCCGGCGTGTACATTTTTCGCCGCACCGGAACGCCTATTTATATCGGCAAGGCCAACAACCTCCGCTCGCGGGTAGGCCAGCATTTCAAGGCGGGCGGCAAAAGCGGCAAGTTCACGTCGCTGGCCGATACGCTGGAATTTATTACCGCCCGCAACGAGGTGGAAGCCTTGGTGCTGGAAGCCAACCTGATCAAGCAGCACCGCCCGCATTACAACGTGATGCTCAAGGATGACAAGCATTACCCGTTCCTGAAGCTGACCAACGAACAGTTTCCGATGCTGCTGGTCACGCGGCGGGTCATCAAGGACGGGGCCAACTATTACGGCCCATATCCGGATGCTTCGGCGGTGCGGCGGGTGAAACACCTGATCGACACGATGTTTCCGCTGAGGAAGAACAGTGGACTGCCGCTGCAAAAAAAGCCGCGCCCGTGCCTGAATTTTCATATGGGGCGCTGCTTGGGGCCGTGCGTGGACAAGGCCGATCCTGACGAATACACCCGGATCGTAGAGGACGTAAAAGGGCTGCTGGAAGGCCGCGCCGCTCCCGTGATTGCCCGCTTGCGTGACGATATGGCCGTTGCCGCAAAAGGCCGGGATTTCGAGCAGGCCGCCCGCGTGCGTGACCGGGTGCAGGCCGTGGAAAAGCTGTTCGGCACCGAGCAGCACGCCTTTGTGAGCGATGAAACCGACTTGGATTTCTTGGGTGTGGCGCGGGCGGGCGAATACGCGATGGTGCAACTGTTCCGCATGCGGGCGGGGCGGGTGGTGGGCCGCGATAAGCGCTTCCTGACCGATGCGGAGGGCGACGGCAGCGGCGGCGAGGGCGAAATCGTGGAAGCTTTCGTGCAGGACTACTACACGCAGGCTACGCATGTGCCGGGGCTGATCCTGCTTCCAGCAGACTTTGAGGCCGCGCCTGTGTGGAGCGAGTTCCTGACCGAGAAAGCGGGCCGCAAGATTGAGATGAGGACGCCCAAGCGCGGCGATAAAGTGGACTTGATCGAGATGGCGCAGCGCAACGCCGTGAACGGGCTGGAATCCGAAATGGCCCTGCTGGAGCGGCGCGGCGATCATCCGGGGCTGGACGCTCTGCGCGAAGTCTTGGCCTTGCCGGAGCGTCCGTGGCGCATCGAGGGCTACGACAATTCCAACCTGTTCGGCAGCAATATCGTGTCGGGCATGGTGGTGTTCGAGGGCGGGCGCAGTCGCCGGGGCGAACATCGCCGCTTTAAGGTAAAAGGGCTGGATCATCCGGACGACTACACGTCGATGAAGCAGACGATTGTCCGGCGCTTTACGGGCAGTCTGGCTGACAAGTTGCCGCTGCCTGATCTGCTGCTGATCGACGGGGGGCGCGGGCAGGTGAACGCCGCGCTGGACGCCTTGAAGGAAGCGGATATCCGGGTTCCGGTGGTGGGCCTCGCCAAGCGCGAAGAACGCCTGATTTTGCCGGGGCGGTTCGGGGCGCAGTGGTGGTTGACGGAAGGCACGGAAGTCGGCGTAGACCGGGAATTGTTGCTGCCGCAAACGCACCCGGCCCTCCGCATGATGATCGGCGTGCGCGACGAGGTGCACAATTACGCTGTGTCGTACCACCGGAAATTGAGGGGGCAGGACATGCTCCGCAGCGTGTTCGACGACTTGCCGGGGATCGGGCAAAAACGCCGGGACGCTCTGCTGGAACACTTCACGAGCTTGGAGGATTTGGCGAGTGCGCCCGTGGAACACATTGCCCGCGTACCGGGCATGAACGCACGGGCTGCGCAGAGCGTGAAAGACTTTTTGGTGCAGCGGGAAGCAAACGCAGCTCCGTTGTAGGGAGAGTTGTTGTCAAAAGCAGCGTTGTCAGGGGTCTCCAGACTGCCCTCTACCCGAAGGTCTCATTCGACATGCACGCTCCAGCGATCTTGCCAAGTTGCAAACACTGTACAAGCAACTCAGTCTCTCTTCGCCCAAGCTGAGCTTACAAATCGCCCATCTCGCAGGACTTACTGAGCGATCCTAAACTTCACGTGTTGGTGGCCGAGCAAGACCATTAGAGAGCCGTGACGCAAGCCCAACGCCAAAAAATTGCCCCCTCAACTTCTGAGGGGGTTTGACTTAACTGCGTTGACTGGCTTCACGCGGGACGGACTGGCGCGGCAAAGAGGCGGTGCAGGACGGTGCGGAGGCTGAAGCCGGGGCGTTGTGGTCGGCCTTGGCGGGCGGCGCGGGCCTGAGCTTCGCGTTTGGCCTCAGCGCGGAGGGCTTCGGCGTGCAGAGCGCTAATCTCGACGGTCAGGAAGTGCATGGTGTTCTCCGGGGGCGCGGCCTGTGGGTGGCCCGGTGGTGCGCCTTTCTTGTGGCCTTATGGTGCGCTCTGGTGGGGGCGCGGCGCATGCTCCGAGTGGCGCATAGAGGAATGAGCAGAGTGGCTTAGGGTAATATTTAAGTTATTCCGCTGTAACTTACGTCGACGCCTGAGCCTTAAGCAGCTGCCCTTCGCCCTCATCCCGCTTCACGTGCCAGCGGATATGTATAGAGGATGGAACCGCGCTGGAAGATGCTGCTGAGGGCCGGACTGTTGGTGGGTGCGCTGTCGGGCAGTGCCCACGCCGCCACGTTCGGCAACTATGTGTTCGATCTTCCGGCGGGCTGGACGCAGGCCAAGCAGGGCAGCGGACTGGTGTTGACGCTGCCGCCCAAGAGTGCCGGAGACCGGGCCACCATTCGGCTCACGGCGGGGGCGGTACTGACGGGAAGCCTCGAGGCTTGGTTCGCGGCGCAGGTGGCGGCATTTAACAAGGGCGCGGCGGTACAGAGCCAGTCAGCCACGCAGGCCGATACCGATGAGAACGGCCTGCCTGTGCTGGCGACTGTTGTGGTGGTGAAGGCGGGCAGCGGCAGCGAATGGCGGTTGTTCGCGGCCACCAAAGCCGGTAACCGGGCCGAGATGCTGGTATTCAGCGCCTCCAGCTTGGAAAGTTTCACGGCGCATCAGGGGGAACTGACGGGCTTCACAGACCGGCTGAACTTTGCGAACGTAAAAGCTCCGGCGACCGCAGGAACAACGAAAGCGGCCACTCCATCGGTCAGCACTCCTGCTCCGGTGGTCAAGGCTTCCAGCTCGCTGCCCGCCTTGGCCGCGCCGAACGTGGCGCAACTGGTGCGGGCGGGGCTGAATCCACAGAAGCAACCCTTTCCCGACGAATTCCGCTGCTACCTGTCCTACAACGGCAGCGACTATTCCAAGCCAGCCTTCGCACTCCAGATGTTGCCGAATGGGCGGTACCGCGCTCCCGGCGGCGAGGGCACTTACAAAATGGTGCAATCGAGCAGCAGCTCGCTGAATTACGTGCGCTGGCAGGGCGGGCCACTGGCAGGCACCGACGACGCCTTTTTGCTGTTCGACAGCACCTACGGCCAGACCCTTCAGCTAGACGGCGTGACCGATGAAGATCGGCGGCTGTACTGCCACCAACGGGGCAGCGCCGAGAATCACGCACTGGTGGAATTTCGGCGCAAAGACCCGCAGGTGGGCAAGTATCCCTGCCGCTCGCTGGACGGCAAAAACACCGACTTGGGCACGCTGGAATTGCTGGCGGGCCGCGTGTACCGCTATGGCGGCGGCACGGGCAAATACGCCGTCAATATCATGGGCAAACAGGGCGACTCGTTCAGCGGCGTGGATTTTGTGGGTGGCCCGCTGGACGAGGAATATTCCACCTACTCCGAAGATGAGTTGGGCGAGCGTGAATTTAACCGCATCCTACGGAAGATGCGGTGTAGTCTGGTGGCCAAGCCGATAGTCGAGCCGAAATTTGGCACCGCCAAGGCTCCGGCCCCGCCTGCCGGGTCGGGCGGCATCGAGGGCGCATATTCTCAAACCGTCCAGAACTTTTACCCGAATGCCAGCCTGAATCATTACTTCTATATCTTCAATAAGAACGGGTATGTGTTTACTGGCGATCCAGAAACGTCGTTGGCCGACGCCGATTGCAGCAAGACTCGGCCCAATGGCTTGCCACTCTGTGAGGTGTATTCCATCAAAAATGGCCTGATCACGATTGGCAACGACAAACCGGAGAAGTGGGAACGCACCGCCACAAGCTATAAACTGGACGGCGAAGAACTGAACAAAGTGACGCCGTTGGGGAACCTCAAATTGGCGGGAGACTATCAGGCCATCAGTACATTCACGGCGGTAGTAGGTTCGGGCGGCGGCGTCTTCTACAACAATCTGACCTTCCGAAAAGACGGCACGTTTAGCAGAGAATCGAGTGGCGGTGTTTCTATCACCACCACCACCGACGGCACAGCTTTTGGTGAAACGACAGGCGGGGTATCGAGCAGCAGCCAGCGCAAAAACAGTGGCAAATACACGCTGTCGGGCAATACATTGACACTGACGTATAACGATGGGCGGGTAGAAAAACAGTTTGCCTATTGGCCTAACACCAACAACGGGAAACCGGATCTGGAATGGCTGTATGTGGGTGGCCGGAACTATTTTTTGGATGATGGCAAGTGAGGCGGGGTGTTGGCACGTACTCAGGGCCAGACTTCCAGGCCCACCACGCTCGTCCCACCGACCACTCTCCCGAGACAGAACACTGTCTTTAGTTAAGGTTCCGGCGCACCGAGCGAGAGCTGACGAACGCCGGACAATGCTCTACTGACCCGCATGTTTGGGCAGCGATTGAAACGGTATACCTCGAGGTGGCACTTCACACGCCGGGAGTTGTGGGCGTTCCTGAAGGCCAATTGGCGGGCGTTGTTGTTGCTGCTGCTGGGTGTGCTGGGGCCACTGCTGCTGTTTTCGGAACTGGCCGAAGAAGTGTTCGAGGAAGGCGGATTCGCGTGGGACGTGTCGGTGCTGGCGTGGTACAGAGAGAACCGGACACCGGGGCTGACTGCTCTGGCCAACGCTTTGGCCGGACTGGGCGGCGTCTGGGTGTTGCCGGTGGTCACGGCCCTGATCGCTTGGTTGTTGGCACGCGCTGGAGCCAAGGCACACGGTTGGTTTCTGGTGTTGGCCTTGGCGGGGGCGGCCCTCCTCAACGGAGCGGCCAAGCTGTTCTTCCAACGTGCCCGGCCTGACGTGTTGGAGGCGTTGGTGCGGGAGCCGGGCTTCAGCTTTCCCAGCGGCCACGCCATGAGCAATGCCGCGTTTGGATTTGCCCTAATTCTGGTGTTCTGGCGCTCACGGGCGGGCTGGCCGGTGGCGGTGGTGGCCGGGGTGTGGGCCATTGCCGTCGGGGCCAGCCGCAATTATCTGGGCGTGCATTACCCGTCCGATGTGCTGGCGGGTTTTTTGGCTTCGGCGGCGTGGGTGGCCGGGCTGTACCTGCTGATGGGCCGCAGGTGGCCGAGGCTGAGGAAATCGCCGAAGGGGGAACGGGACACGCGGTAATGGGAAAAGGGCGAACGCGGAAGCTCTCCTGTTCGCCCGTCTGGTTGTGGGTGACTTGCTACAACGCGGCTGGCCCGCTTTTCCCACGATCCACAACCCACTTCCTACACGCCGCTCGCCACTTCCTGAAGCGCAAACGCGCCGTGAACCGCCCGTGTCGCGTGTTCGACTTGTGCGTCTTCTACGGCCACGCTGATGTTCAGCTCGCTGCTGCCCTGACTGATCATCAGAATGTTCACGTCGTCGCCCGCGAGCGCCCCGAACAGCTTGGCCGCCACGCCCTTTTGCCCGCGCATGCCGCTGCCCACGATGGCAAGGACAGCTACGCCGGGTTGTTCCTCGACTTTCAGTTCCCCGCTTACCGCCGCACGCAGGGCCGACACGGTGCGCTCGGCGTACACGCTTTGCACGGCCAGCGACACGTTACTCATCGAACTGCTCTGAGACACCATCAGCAGGGTGATGTTTTCACGGGCTATGGCGCTGAACAGACTGGCCACGACTTCCGGCACGCCCAGCACGCCTGCTCCGGTCACGTTGATGATGCTCACATTGCGAATGGCGGTGACAGCCTTCACCGGATGGCGGGCGTCGTCGTGGGGGTCGGCCTGCACCAGCGTGCCGGGGAAATCGGGGTCGGCGGCACTCTTGACGCGCAGGGGAATGCCGCTCTCTTGCAGCGGGGTCACGGCCAGCGGGTGCAGTACTTTGGCCCCGAAATAGGCCAGTTCCATCACTTCGCCGTAGCTCAGAATTTCGATGTTGCGGGCGTCTTTCACGACTCTGGGGTCGGCACTCATCACGCCGTCCACGTCTTTCCATGCCCAGACTTCGGTGGCTCCCAGCGCCTTGCCGATAATCGTGGCGCTGAAATCGGTGCCGCCGCGCCCCAGCGTGGTCAGTGCGCCCTGTTCGGTTTCGCCCATGAATCCGGCCACCACCGGGGTCACGCCCGCATTGAGCAGGCCGCTGAGTCGGTCTTTGATGCGGGCGTAGGCACTGGGCAGGGGCCGGGCATTGCCGAAATGCGTGTCGGTGACGATGCCTGCCTCGCCCCCCGTGACGTGGTGGGCACGCACGCCCGACTGTTCGAGGGCCAGCGTCATCAGGGGGGCAGACAGCCGCTCACCGAAGGCCACGATCAGGTCACGGCTGCGGGGCGTCAGTTCGCGCAGCAGATACACGCCGTACACCGCCTGACGCAGGGTTTCGTGCATCTCGCGGATTTCGCGCACGGCGTCGCTGTCGGGGGCCGCGCCGAGTTCCTGCGCCGCCGTGAAGTGGCGGGTTCGCATGGCGGCGATCTCATCGTTGGCAGCGGCGATATCGCCCGTCTGGGCGGCGTCGGCCAAGCGGAGCAACTGGTTGGTCACGCCCGCCATGGCCGACACCACCACCACCACACGCACGCCTTCCCGCACGCTGCGGCCTGCCAGAGAGGCGCTGTGGCGAATGGCGCGGGCGTCGCCCATGTTGGTGCCGCCGAATTTCATGACGAGTAAGGTGGGAGCGTCTGACATACCCAGCAGTATGAAGCCCCCGGCCTGTGTGGGCAGCGGGGGCGTCTGGGCAAGCCGGGGATGAGGGGCATCGTCTCCCCTCTTCAAGTTTTGGTTTCAGCGGCTCTTAGACCCTTGTGCCTTACACGCCTTCCCACACGTCCTACTCAATGCCCCTCCATGTTCATCTGCCCCGAATCATGCGTCGGCGGAGGCGTTTCCGACAGGGTGGCGGTCACGGCCAGTACCCCCACCAACAGGGCCAGTTCCAGTGCCAATTGGGGCCGGATTCCCCGGACGCGGGCAAAGGCGCGGCGGGCCAGCAGGGCAGCCAGCAGGGTCAGGGCCACCACACCCAGCTTGACCATCAGCGTGAAACCGTAAGTGCTGTTCCAGACGCCCCACAGCGTTCCGGCGTGTTCCAGTGTGGCAAACGTTCCGGTAAGGGCCAGGGTGAAGACGCAGGCAGTGGCGACTGGGGTAAAGCGGGCTGCATGTTGTGGGCCAGCCACGCGCAGGGTCAGGAGAGCCAGCACGCCACCTACCCACAGGCACATGGCCCCGGCATGAACCACGTGCAGCAGGCGGACGGTGGGGCCGTGCGTCGCGCCGTGCCCGATTCCCGCCAGTCCCCACAAGGTGATGGCGGCGGCGGCGGCAGTCAGGGGGCGGGGCCACTGCCCCAATTCGGCGGCCAGCAGCAACAATGCGCCGATCAGGAGCAGCGTCAGGGCGCGGCCCGCCCCGGTCTGGGTCAGGTAATCGAGGTAATCGGCAGGCGCGGTGAAGCCCACCACGGCCAGCGTACCCAGCAGCGTCAGGAACATGCCTGCCAGCAGCAACAGGCCGCCCACGCCCAAGATTCGGCGGGCAGGGTGGGCGGGCGTCAGGGCGCGGCGGGTAAAGGTGCCGCCCACCAGCACCACAGCGCCCGCGTACAGCAGGCCTTTGGCGAGGATCAGGAGGGGGATCACCGGACGCGGAACAGGCTTTGGCCGGTTACGGGGTGGCCGTCTTCCGACAGGACGGCCCAAGCGATCAGGTACGGGCCTGCTTTCAGGTTGGGCTTGAGGGGCAGGCTGAGCTTGGCCGCCATGCCGCTGAGAAGGCCGCCAGTGTTGACCAGTTGAGGAGAATCAGGCTTCAGCGCCAGCGCCATTTTTGCAACTTCGGCAGGCGTTTTGGCGCTGGGCATCGGCAGCACCCGGAAGGAAGCAAAGCGCAGATTCACGGGTTCTGAAAACTGGAGCAGTACGGCTTTGGGGGCACTGACGGGCAAGGTGGGGGTGGGGCTGACCACCGTGACTTCGGTGTGGGCAGAGGCCGTACCGAGGGCGGCCAATAGGAGGGCAAGGGTGCGGGTCAAGGGAAAACCTCCGGGGCGAATGGGGGCGGAAGGCGCAACGGTTCAACCTTCCGCTTTGGTGAATGCGAACGCGGTCAGACGGTCAGATGAGGCCTGCACACATCTGACACGCGGTCACGCCTACTTGACGGTGGTTTTGCTGGCAGGCGTTTTTTCGGGGTCACTGTCATCCCACGCCACCACCGAGCCGTCGCTGTATTTCTGGTACACCTTCCAGCTCAGTGTTCCGGCGTCGGCAGGATTGCGGGCGCTGAACAAGAAGCGGGCGAATTCCATCGGGGCGATGCGGCCCTTCCAGACCACTTCGGTCACGAGGCCAGCCGCGTTTTTGGTGACGGTTCGGGTAAAGCCGGGCATGGTCTGAAAACGGGTGATGGTCACGCCCGCCGGAACAAGCAGACGGACTTCAGTGGTGCTGATTTCTTTTTCGGTGGGGACGTTCAGGCGGTAGCTCTCGCCCGCGCCTGCCTTGCTTTCGCTCAGACCCGCCTCTGTTCTGACGGTGGCGTGGGCGGCGGCAAACGGGAGGGCAGCGAGCAGGACGGTCAGAATCAGGGATTTGAACATGGGGAAACTCCGGGGGGAAAGTGGAGAGAGGGTGAAGCGGACAGAGTGTTCTGCACCATAGAGGGCCGTGAGATGGCTCCTGCTGACGCGCAACGCAGGTGTGATTCGTTCGGCTCAGCTCTTTAGACTCGGCTGTGCTGACGCAGCTCAGGCGCGGGGGGCGGCGCACGGGCATCGGTATGGGTCAGGGCGGCGGCGCGGGGCTGCACCACCACTGGTAAGGCCGGGGCAAGGTGAACTATTGGTGCGGGCGGTGGCGCGGCAGAGTCGGCTGTCAGCGCAAAAGCCCCGGTCAGGCAAAAGAGACAGTGGGCTTGCGAGTGCTGATGCGGGCTGGTGGGGGATTCGGAGCGTTCAACGTGTGCAGCGTGAGCTGTGGCCTCGGCAGGTGGCCCGTGCGGATGGGCTGGCGCTGCTCCGTGCTGCACTTGTGGGCCAGCGGAGACGGGGTGCGGAGACAGCAGTGGCCCGCGCACCGGGAAGGCGAAGGCGGCCACGAGGGTCAGCAGGGCCGCCCACCAGCGTTTGGCTGTGTGCCGCCTTCTGCGCTGCATCGTGGGGGCAGTGTAGCAATCGGGGGAAGAATGATGTCCCTTCTAAGCGGAGAGCAGACAGTGCGATGTTCGAGTTATTCCAAGATAAACGCAGCTGACCTGTAGTTTATGATTCAAAGTAGAGTGATATTTAGAGTCAGTCAGCTTTATCTCATTTCATTCACTGACCAGCCTTCACCATAAGGACATGAATCAACCCTCAAGCTTGCGCTGGTTGTCACTTCCTGCCCTTGTCGCTGGCCTGCTGGGGGCTGCCGCCGCCGCCACTGTGCCCTACACCGCTGCGGGCGGAATGGCGACTTTCGAACACAAGGTGCGCTTTATCAATGTCAAGGGCAATATCACCGACGTGACCAGCACCGTGCAGCTTGATGCCAACGATCTGGCGGCCACCAAGGGCACGGTCACGGTGCCTGTGGTGCGGCTGAAAACGGGGATCGGCCTGCGCGATGATCATGCCAAGAGCGACGTGGCCTTGAACGCCGCCAAGTTTCCCAACGCGGTGTTTACGCTGGAGAAACTGACGGGCGGCAAACTGGTGGAAGGCCAAACGCTGTCCACGACGGCCACCGGAAAGCTGACCATCAAGGGCAAAACATTGCCGATCAGTGCGCCGGTGAAGGCCACCTTGCAGGGCGGCAAGGTCAATGTGAGTACGCAGTTCAAGATCAATCCGAAGGACTACGAAGTGAACTATCCGGGCAGCAGCGATTCGGCCACGTTGAACGTGACGTTTACGCTCGCGCCGCGCTGATTCTGGGGACTGCTGTAGAGGTCAGGCGGCAAGCGGACTCAGTGCAGGGTTCTAGATGTGCTGAACCGGTGCGGAATCTGTAGAAGGGAACGCAAAATCGGCCAGATGCAAGATCAAGTCATGCGCCCGGACGCCCAGAACGAGGGGTGAGCCGGGCGCGGACAATTCGCCGGACGCCGCGTACCACAGGCCACTTTCCGGCACGCTGATGGGGGTCAGCGTTGCCGCCTCGGTGCTGCCCAGCAGCCAGAGGGGAAACACGTCGGCGCTGCTGTAGGGTGTTTCCAGACAAAAGCTGAACTGCCAGTGCCGAGCGCCGGGCGGTGTGGGCACATGCAGCCGGAGTTCGGGTGGGCGGTGGCCGCGTGCGCCGAGCCGCAACACGGTCATCAGATCGGGGGCCACATGCAGGCGGTAGCCGCCGGGCGGGGAGACGGTGGTTTCCGGCAGGCCAGAAAATGCCGAGCGAGCCAGAGTGGACTGGACGGCAAATGGAACGACGCCGGGACAGACTTCGCTGGTTGAGGGCGATTCCGCGCTGCTTTGGCGCAGGCTGGCCCGCAACGCCGAATCCAGCGTTCCGGCCAGCGCCGCACGTTGCAATTCGCTGCGGAAAGCCAGCGGATGATCGCCGTCGGGAACGCTGAACCGGCCACTGGGCAGGGCGACGTCCAGATGCGCCGGGACACGTTCCAGCAGGCCCGCTTGCAGGGCACGTTCTAGCGCCTGCTGATCCAGACTCTGTTCTGCTCCTGAGCCACGCGCCACCCGGCGGAGTGTGTGCAGCGCCAGCTCGACCGAAAAAGGGCCAGGCAGGGCCGCCAGCGGCGCAAGTACGGCCAAGTGACTGCCCAACGCCTGATACGCCTCTCCGATCAGGACGGCCCGGACTTCGGGGGGCATAGGGACGCGCTGGGGCAAGGGCGCGGGCAGTGGCAACAGGGCCAGCGCCGCCGTCGCCCAGCCCTCGGATTGGCGGGCCACCTGAAACAGATGGCGCTCGGCAGCGGGGCCGGGTGCAGAAAGGTGAGGGGCATGCAGATCGGGGGCCGCCAAGGGTCGAGAACGGCTGAGCGTAAAACGTTCGGGACGCACATGACGCCCCAGCAACTGCATCAGGGCGGCCTCGCGGGTGTCGGTGGTCACCAGCACCAGCAAAAAAGGCAACGGCCAGTTCAGCGCAAAGTCGAACAGGGGGGCCACTTCGTCCGACAGGGCTTCGGCTCCATACATCACCACAGTCAGCGGCGCATTGGCCTCCAGCAGCAGGGCCGAGAGCGCGGTCATGGCTTCCGGCGCAGGCAGCGAGCGGGCCATCAGTGCGTGTAGGGCGGGCTTCAGATCCTCGCGCAGCAGGGGCAGCAGCCGCATCATCAGCGACATGACCAGCAGCGTAGGATGACCCACCGCGTCTAGATGCGCCACGGGCCAGGGATGGCCTTCCAGAGCCGCCTGCAACATCTCGCGCCGCCCGCTGCCGTGCCGCCCCACCAGCACCAGCAGATGGGGCGCACGCTCGGCCAACCGGGTCGCCCGCAGCAGATCTTGTTCCAGTGGCCCTGCCAAAGCCCGCGCCGGGTGAAACGCTTGCACCTCGGGCGGCGACACCAAGGTCACGCCCGCTGCCTCGGCCCGCTCCCGAAGCAGGGCGACTTGGGCGGTGTGGCCGTGCTGAGCCGCGTGAGCCAAAGCGCCTTGCAGGGCGTGCTGCACCTGCGCCGAAATGCGGGTGCGCTGGCTGTGCAGCCAAGGCAACAGTTCTGGACACATGGCGTCGTCCAGGCCGCCCAGTGGCGGGCCGCGCAACACTTGTTGCCATGTGGTTCCAGTTACGGCGTGTTCCAGTTGCGCCAGATCGGTGGGCAAGGTGCAGCGCAGCAGCGGCGCACGACCCGGCGACAAGTCAACGCCCGCTTGCCGCAATTTAGAGAGTTCGACCCGTAAACTCCCCAGTCCCCCACCGGTCGGCCACAACAAGTTGGCCAGTGTTTCGCGGTGAATTGGGCGGTCTTCGAGCGTCAGGTAGACCAGCAACGCCAAACCTTTTGCCGACACCTTGACCGAACCCGTGGTGGTCTGCAGAGAAGTAGAACCCAGCACCTTCAACGTCAACATACAAAACAGATAACTTGCCAGCACATTTTCATGAAAAACCTCACACTTTAACGGCTGCCCATTCTCATTTAGTTTCTATTCTACTCTTAAACAGTGCTAATGAGGACTACTTTACAGATTTCACTGTCGGGTGTGCTTAGATGACGGAAACTTCACTTTAACGTTGGCGCTCTTCTGTTTTTGCTCCGGCAGAACGGATGCATCGGGTGTGAGATAAGTGTGTTTGCTCACAAGCATGCCCCATAAAGTGCCACCTAATGTAACTAACCTTAGATTTACAGGCATAATAAAACTTCATCACCATTTAACGTTGAACTTTACGTCTTAGCAGGGGGGGAACTTGACCCTCTGCGGCTGCGCCCCTACAGTGACTGCAGTTCAAGACAACTTCGCACTGCAGAGCACCACGACCCACTCAGGCTTCCGGGGGGATGCCGGGTCGGTGATCAAGACTGCACGCGAGAGACGTTGAACGGGAGGAAGTTATGAAGAAAATGATGCTGCTCGCCGCAATGATGGTTGGAACCGCTGGTGCTGCACCCGCTGCAAGTGGAGCTATCACCTTTAACACCACTGTCGTCAACGTTTGTGCGATCTCCGGAAATTCAGCAGGTGGCGGCTCCTTGTCTAGCGTTCCCGCATCAGTGAGCGTGCCAGTCAACACGCCCAACTACACCGCATTGCAAAACCCGACGGCCACCAGCACAACTGGAAACATCGGCTACCTTCAGTGCACCACGGGTACTTCTCTGACCTTGAGCACCACTCCTGCTGGTGGCACGACCACGACCAGCGCCAGCCTCAACGCCGGTGACATCATTAACACTGGTGGCATGAACTTGGCTAACGGCGGCAATTCTTTGCTTGGCAATTACGAGGCCAAGCTTTCCCAAACTGCTACCGCCTCCAGCAACGGCGACGTCTGGCAGGGCGAATTTTCCTTCACTCCTGAAGCTGGCCAATGGAACGTACCCGCAGGCAGCTATAGCGGAACCCTAAACTTCACGGTCTCTTACAACTAAGCGGCCCGTTCGGGGCGTCCGGGCCGTTGTGCTCGGACGCCTCTCTCTTACCCTACGCCTTCTTCCTGTGTGCAACGAGGTCGCCATGTTCCCCAAATTCTTTTCTCTGTTCATGGTGCTGGCCCTCAGCGCACCCGCACAGGCCGGATGTGAAATTACCCGGACAGCTCTCGATCTGAGCAGTTACGTGGCGCTGCAACCGCAACACGGCAGCTTTCAGGTCGAGATTCGCTGTGACGCGCCCACAGACCGCTACCAACTGGAATTGCTGGGGGCAGGGGGCCAGCCTGACCAGCCGGGCGGAACGGTGCAGATCAGATTGCACGGCCTGAACACTCCGGGTCAACTGCTGATGCTGATGCAGGGAGCAGGGACACTCCTGAGCGGTGGGGTGATGGAGGGCAGTCAGCGCCTGCGTTTTCCAGTTTCGGTGCCTGCTGGACAGTGGACGGGCGGCGGCCAATACGCGGCCAACCTCCGTCTGAGCCTGCTGCCTGCCGAATCGCCCGCTTCCCTGAACCCTCTCACTCTTCCTTTCGGAGCTAAACCATGATTTCAAGATCTTTTCGCGGTGTGTTGTTGGCCCTCGCACTGGGCTTGCTGGCTCCAGAAGCGCAGGCGCAGGGCTTCGGCATAGCGCCAACGGTTCTGAACATCAATTCACGCGAGTCGCTGACGACTTCGGCAACGCTGTTTAATACGACCAATCGCCCCGCCCGCTTTGCCGTCACCCTAAAAAGCTGGACAATGGTGGACGGGAAAACCGTGCTGACCGATACCCGTGATGTGCTGGTCAATCCGACCACCTTCACCATTCCGGCGGGAGGCAATCAGATTCTGCGTGTGGGCCTGCGGAAAAATCCGGGCAACGAGGAATTGACCTACCGCGTTCTTGTTCAGCAGTTGCCGCTGGAAGGCAGCATGGCGCAGATCGAGACCCAGCAGCCCAACGGCATCACGACCAACCTCAATCTGGCGCTGGGCTTTTCCGTGCCCATTTACGTAGCCAATCCCTCCATGAAGTCGGCGGTCAAATACACCGTGGAGCGAGCAGGCGATGATTTGACCGTCAAGGTGACCAACCAGGGCAATCGCCACGCCACGTTCAACAATCTGGCGGTCACGCGGGACAATCAGAAGGTCGATATTCAGTCGTTTGCCGTACTGAGTGGTGCAGAGTTTACCCTGCGTGTGCCGGGACTTGCCGACAAGAGCGGACAGCTCAAGCTCACCTTCCGTAACGAGGATGGAGTGACCGTCAATGACCTCATCTCTGTTCCCTAAACACACGCCTTGCACGGCCCAGCGCTCCGCAAAAAGGTGGAGTGGGCTGGTACTGTGCAGCGTTTTGCTGTGCTGCGGCGCGGCGGCGCAAGAGGCCAGCAGGGGACTGCCTGCGCAGTGCAGCGCGCCGGAAGAGTTGCTGAGTGTGGCGGTGGGCGGAACTGAACGCGGCACGTTCATCGTGCGGGTCAGCCGTGATCCCCAGGATCAGGTGTCGGTACTGCTGCCCGCCGCTGCCCTGCGCCCCGCAGAACAGACCTACATTTTGCAGCGGCTCGACTGTGACGGCGAAGCGTTCGTGATGCTGAAACCTGAGCTTCAGGTGCGCTACGACCAGAGCAACCAAGCTGTTCGTGTGTCTCCGGCACTGAATCTGCTGGGCAGCGGCAGCGTGGATTTAAGCTTGCCTGATCCGGCACAGGACACCGCCAGCGAGCCTCAGGCCCAGCGGTCATCTTGGGGCATAAACGCTGGAGCGCAGGGCAACGCGACCTACCGCCAGAGGGACGGAGCCGGATTGGACGTGCCCAACAGCTATACGGGCGCAGGTTACGTGGGGGTCGGTGCCGCACAGGGTCGGCTGGCTGGATACGCCGGACTGTTGGCCCGCACTGGGACGGCGACCCAATCGGCGGCAACCGAATTCCGGGGGGTGGCGCAGTTCACGGTGAATCCTAATCTGGTGGTCTACGGCGCATGGAATGCCAGTCCAAACGGCAACGATCCGGGGTTCGCCTCGTCTGCCTTCCGGGGAGTGGCGGTTTCTGCACGGGGCGGCTTTACGCGCCAGCTTGATGAACTGGTCATCGAATTGCCCGTAGATGCAGAGATCGAAGTCACCGTCAATCTGAAAAGAATCCGGGCCTTTCGGGCCACCGCCGGGTCGTTCACGCTGCGTAACATTCCGCTCAGCGTCTCTGGCCCCAGCCGTGTCGTGGTGTATATCACCGACGAGAGCGGCACCCGGCAAGTGACCACCGATGTGCCCGGCAGCTTGCGGGCGCTGCCCCCCGGTGCGTATCTGGCCAGCGCTCAGGCAGGGGTCTCCAACGGCACCCTGTTGGGCTACGGCGCAGTTCAACTGGGCCTGACGAACGGTTGGGCGGTCAGTACTCAGGCCGCCGCACAGCGTTCCCCCTCGGCAGAAACCAGCTTTTCCGTGCGGGCCAGTGCCACTTACACCCAAGACCGCTTCAGCTTTGCGGGGGCACTGGAGGCCACCCGTGCCACCACTTCGGCGGGGCAAGTCAGCCAGGGGTTGACGGCCAACCTGAATGCCGGAACAGGGGTGGGGGCCGCACAGGTGCAGGGCTTTGTCATCCTGCCCCTGCATGAGTTGCGGGGCAGCGTCGTAGGAGCCAAAGCCTCGTATTCCAACCGCAACTGGCTGGTGGGGGCCAATGGTTCCACCGGATTTCAGCCGCAGACCTGGCAGGCGGGCGCTTCGGCCACCTACTTTTTTGGTCAACGGGGCAGTGTTTCGGCCCAGGCCGATGTGTTGCCCGGCAGCTACCGAGTCGGCCTGAGTGCGTCGTTCATCCCTACGCCCAACCTGCAAGTGGCCGCGCAGGTATCGACTGCGCCCACAGGAAGCCAGATCAGTGGCAGCCTGGGCTATCAACTTAGCCCGGCTCAGGCTATGCGCCTCAACGTGTCATCCAGTGACGCCGCACTCTCCTACGCCTATAACCGGGAAGTGAATGTGCAGGCGACTGTGGGCCTGCGTGGCGCGTCGGCACAGGCGACTGGCGCGCTGATCTTGACCAACGGAACGGTGCAGCTCAAGCCTGCTTTGGCCCAGAAAGCCCTCTTAGTTCAGACGGGCATACCCAATGTGCGCCTGCTGGTGGGCGGAACGGTAGTCGCAGTCACCGACGCCCGTGGCGAGGCTCTCATTACTGAACTGCCACTTGGAGAAGTCGTGTCGGTGCGAGTCGATGTGGCGTCGCTGCCATTTGGTGTAGCCCTGGGAGCAGAGCAGCGAGAAATTGTACCTCCACTCAGCGGCGTCACGGTGGTGGACTGGCGCGAAAACTTCAGAGCCTTCCGCTTCGTGCGGTTTTTCTGGTCGGAACAGGAAGTCGCCACCGGAACTGACGTGCTGATAGATGGCGAGCGCGTGCTGGTCGACGACGAGGGTTACGGTCTCACTCCCAGTTCTTCGGAAGTCCTTCGGGGCGAGATTCGCAGCAACACCAGCGCCAGACGGTGTCAGGTCGATATCCAGCCGGGCGACGAACGTGCAGTCTGTACGCCCAGTTCAGCGGCCCAAGATCAGCTGACGCAGGATCAGTAAAAGGCCACGACTCCCGAGTGCTGCTCCTGCTGCTCGGCGTTGGCTGCCGCAGCGAAGGCGTAGCGGTTCAGCGTTCCGCCCTCGGCGGCGGCCTCTGCGCCGACCAAGGCAAGCTGCTGAGGCGGCAACTGGCCCAGTAAAGCAGGCAGGGTGCGCGGGTCTGCCGGGCTGAAATCTTTGGTACAGCGCAGCGTGACGCCTGCTGCATCCTGCGCCTGAATCTGGCAGGTGCCGACGACCGTGACCGTGAATCTGATGGTCGTTTGTGCCGCCGACGCAGCGCAGGCCGCCGAGAGCAGGACGGCAGCAGTGGTACGAATAAGCAGTTGTTTGAACTGTGGCTGGAACATAGAGCCTCCCCGGTGGAGGTGTTGCGCCACATCCAGCAGCGCTCGGCCCTCACCTTCATACGGCTCAGCGTAGGAGGCGGCTTCTCACGCGCTTCTCTCTACAGGCGAGATCAATCCAGAATTTTCGACGCGGCAGCACAAGGGGCGTGAACTAAAGCACGCCCTGTGAGGTGTAGGTGCGTTGTGCCGGACTCAGCGGCCCAGATTCAGCGACACCTGGGCCGTATCGGCAAAGGGCGAGACTTTCACGGCGCGGCCCACATCGACCAGAAACACGTTCCAGCCGCGTTTCAGGGTGGCCTCGTAGCCCCGGTTGGCCTTCACGGTCACGTCGGTGCCCACCCAAGCCACGAACACGCTGCTGTTGCCCGAATTCAGCGTGACTTCGTTCAGGGGTTCGTTGTCGTCGCGCTGGCCGCTACGGTTGGTGTCGCGGTAGGTAAAGAACTTGACTTCTGCCGTTTGCACCGGGGCGCTGACCGTCACGGGGTCGATCACACCGGGCCAGCTGACATTCTGGGCGCTGAGTGTAGTTTGGGCGCGGGCGCTGGGAGCGATGGCAGGCAACTCCAGCCGGAATTTGCCGCCGTTAATGGGCACGCTCACGATTTCCTGTACCGCCTGACCGCTGGGGGTCACGGCCCAGCCGCTGATGCGTATACCCTCGGCGGCGCTGCCCGTTACCGTGCCCGCGATGCTTTGCGCGGACGCCGGGGCCAGCGTTCCGAGTCCCAGCAGGGTCAAGGTGGCGAGGGGCCGAGCAGTGAGGTTCATACCCATATTCTACTCGCGGGCCTGATGGTGTTGTGACGACGGATGACGATTCCTTTACGTCCACGAGAGCAGAACAGCATGAGAAAGAGGCCAGAGCGTGTGCCCCGGCCTCTCCCCTGTTTTGCTTGCTCATACAGATTCCGGCCATTCCGTTATCCTCCGGAAAAACACCGGAGGATAACTCCATTCTGGAATCCGTACTGTTTCCCACTCGCTCTGCTGCGCAGCTTTGCAAGTCTGCTCGGATTAAAAGCCCAAATACATGGCTTTTAATCGGAATCAGTTCTGAATATTCAGGGCTTTCTTGACCATATCCATGATTTGAGGCATGGTGTCGGCCACAGGCACGTTCACGGCGGCGAAGGCAGCCAGCTTGCTTTCAGGCGTGCCCACGTTGCCCATGATGATGGCTCCGGCGTGGCCCATGCGCTTGCCAGCAGGAGCGCTGCGGCCCGAAATGAAGGCGATCACGGGCTTTTTCATGTGCAGACCGATGTACTCGGCGGCAGCTTCTTCGTCGGCTCCACCGATTTCACCGATGAGCACAACGGCGTCGGTGTCGGGGTCGGCTTCAAACATGGGCAGCACGTCGGCAAAGGTGGTGCCGATCACAGGGTCGCCGCCGATGCCCACCGTCGTAGACGTTCCGAGGCCCGCGTCGCTGAGCAGCTTGGCGGCTTCGTAGGTCAGGGTTCCGGAGCGGCTGATCAGGCCAATGCGGCCCTTTTCGCTGTAAATCTTGTTGGGCATGATGCCCACCTTGCACTCACCGCTGGTGACGAGGCCGGGGCAGTTGCCGCCGATCAGGCGCACGCCTTCGCCACCATTTGCACGGCTGATGGCATCGAGCGCCTTGACTTCCTGCACGGCCCGCATCATGTCGGTGGTGGGCACGCCCTCGGTGATCAGGATGATCAGAGGCATTCCGGCGTGGGCTGCTTCCAGCACGGCGTCGGCGGCTCCGGCGGGGGGCACGAAGATGATGGACACGTTCGCGCCGTGTGCCGCTTTGGCTTCCGCGACGCTGTTGTACACGGGCCAGCCTTCAAAGTCGCTGCCGCCCTTGCCGGGGGTCACGCCTGCCACCACTTGGGTGCCGAATTCTTTCATGGCGCGGCTGTGGCTCGCGCCTTCGCGCCCGGTCATGCCCTGCACGATGACCTTGCTGTCTTTATTGACTAGGATGCCCATGACTTATTTCGCCTCCCCAGCTGAGTTTGCGTCTCTAGAGGCTGCTTCTGCCGCCTGGAACATATCGGGGTACATCTGAATCAGGGGGCTGTTGACTTCGGCAAGCAGCGCCTTGGCTTCCTCTTCGGCGGTTCCGGCAATCCGCATCCGCACGGGCTTGGTCAGAATCCCTTCCTTGAGGGCCTGAATCACGCCTTTAGCCACTTCGTCGGCGCGGGTGATGCCGCCGAAGATGTTGATGAAAATGGCCTTCACGTCGGTGTCTTTGGAGACCAGCTTGACGGCGTTGTACACGATTTCGGCTTTGGCACCGCCGCCGATATCGAGGAAGTTGGCGGGTTTGGCTCCGGCGCGGTTCACCACGTCGAGGCTGGTCATCACGATGCCTGCGCCGTTGCCCAGCACGCCCACGTTGCCATCATCCAGTTTCACGTAAGCGAAGCCGTACTTGCTGGCTTCGATTTCGAGGGGATGCTCGGCTTCCAGTTCGCGCCAGTCCAGCAAATCCTTGTGGCGGTACATGGCGTTGTCGTCGATTTCGAATTTGGTGTCCAGCGCGAGGGGCGTGCCGTCGGCGTCGATGAACAGCGGGTTGATTTCCACCAGCACGGCGTCGCGGGCCAGTGCGGCTTGGCTCATCTTCACCATCATGTCGGCAATCTTGTTCAGGTTGCCCTTGAATCCGGCGCGGATGGCGACTTCACGGGCCTCGTAGGGGCGCAGGCCGGTAATGGGGTCGACGCGGTGGCGGATGATGGCTTCGGGGCGCTCGGCAGCCAACTCTTCGATTTCCATGCCGCCCTCGGCGCAGGCCATCAGCGTAAAGCTCTGCACGTTGCGGTCAACGATCATGCCCACGTAGTACTCGGTTCCGGCGTCGATGTCCACGGCTTTGGTGACCAGCACCTTGTTCACCGTCAGGCCTTTGATGTCCATGCCCAGAATCTTCTCGGCGTTCTCGAAGGCCTTGTCGATGGTGGGGCTGAACTTCACGCCACCCGCTTTGCCGCGCCCGCCCACATGAACCTGAGCCTTGACGACCACCGCTTGCCCGTACTCACGCGCGATGGAGCGCACTTCGTCGGGGGTGTAGGCCACTTTGCCGTCTTGCACGTTCACGCCGAATTGGCGCAGCAGTTCCTTGCCCTGATACTCGTGAAGTTTCACGGTTTCTCCTCTTTGGTTCCCACGCGGGAACAGTCTGTCTTGTGTTGACCCATACCCGGTCAGGCAGGGGCCGCCGTCTTTTCGTCCCGAAGAAGTATAAGCGCCGGGGAGTGGGGGTGGGCGAATGTCCCTAGAGTGGGGACAGTGGCGGGCCGTCTGAGACTCCACAGCCTGCCGCCGTCTCTTTTGGTACCTTGGCGGGCATGACACAACTTGCAGACTTACAGCAGGTCATTCGGGAAGCGGGTGTAGACGCCCTGTGGGTCAGCACTCCGGCCAACGTGCAGGCGCTGACGGGCTTTTCCAGCGGCGCAGACGGCAAGGTGTTGGTGGGGCCGGGGGACGCGGTGACGCTGTATACCGACTCGCGCTACACCGTGCAGGCACAGGAAGAATCGCGGGTGACGGTTCATATTGCCCGCCCACCGGAAACCTTTCAACATGCGGCAGACGGCTTAAAAGGCCTGCGCGTAGGCATCGAGGCCGAGCATCTGACGGTGGCAGGGTTGGAAGACTTAGGCCAGCACTGGGACGCCGAACTGGTGCCGATGCGCGGGCTGATCGAGGGACTGCGGGCCATCAAATCGCCGGAGGAAGTGCAGGCCATTCGGGAAGCGCAGGCGGTGGCAGACCACGTGTTTGCCGAGGTGCGCCCCATGATCCGGGCCGGAGTGCGAGAACTGGACGTGGCGCTGGAACTGGAATTGGGCCTGCGCCGCGCCGGGGCCGAAGTGGGCTTCGACGTGATTGTGGCGAGCGGGCCACGCGGGGCCATGCCGCACGGCGTCGCGTCAGGGCGCGTGATCGAAGACGGCGATCTGGTGACCATCGACTTTGGCGCACGGCTGCACGGTTACCACTCCGATATGACGCGCACGCTGGCGGTGGGCACGCCATCGGATGAGATGCGGCGGGTGTACGGGGCGGTACTGGAAGCTGAGGAAGCCGCCATCGCCGCCGTGAAACCGGGCATGAAGTGTGCCGATCTGGACGCTGTTGCACGGGGCATCTTGGAGCGGCACGGCTTGGGCGAAGCCTTCGCGCACTCGCTGGGGCACGGCGTGGGCCTGAATATCCACGAGGCTCCCGGCCTCCGCAAAACCAGTGAGGAAGTGCTGGCGGCGGGCATGGTCATTACCATCGAACCGGGCGCGTATCTGCCGGGAGTGGGCGGCGTGCGGATCGAGGATTTGCTGCTGGTGACGGAGGACGGGTATGAGGTGCTGAGCCTGACGCCGAAGGAAGCCATATGAGGCGGTTGCTGCTTGCGCTCCTAGTGCTCGGTACGGCCTCTGCCGAACGGGTCTACCGCGTGCAGCCCGGTGATACGCTGTGGAAACTGGCCCAGCAAAACGGGGTGACGGTGGCGGCCTTACAGCGAATGAACGACTTGCCGGGCCAACTGTTGGAAGTCGGGCAAGTGCTGAAGTTGCCGGGGGGAACGGACACGGCGCGGGTGGTGAATCAGGAAGCCCCGGTGTTTCAGCGTGGCTCGGCGGTGTATTACGGCGGGCGGGGCAACAGCCAAACGTCTATGACGGCGGCACACCTGAGCTTGCCGTTTGGAACATGGGTGCGTGTGACGCATGCCAGCACAGGCCGCAGCGTGGATGTGATGATCAATGACCGGGGGCCGTTTGGCGTGCCTAGCCGCATTATCGACATTTCCAACGAGGCGGCAGCGGTGCTGGGCATCTTGTCGCAGGGCGTGGCTCCGGTGACGCTGACGATCTTGTCAAGGCCCTGAGTTCTGGCCCGTACCCGGCCCCCGGCTGCATGAAGACCTTTCCTACCGCGTAGGCATCGGCAGGGGTGTTAGAATCTCACGGGTTTCAACCACACAAGCTTTAGTCTCAACCTGTTTGTGTTTCACCCCACCGAGGAGGATGGTTTTAATGACGATGGAAACGGCACTGCTTACGCTGGACACGCTCGCAAAATACCTGAAGGAAAAAGAAGTTCAGCTGGATATGGAAGAGAACAACGGCCAGCGCTTCATTCGCATGGGCTGGCGCTTCGAGATGGGCGACGCCGCCGTCTTGGTCAGCGTCAACGACGGCCCCAACAACACCAGCCGTCTGGAAGTCACTTGCGTGACCCAGAAGCAGTACCCCGGACGCCGCGCCGAGATCGTGAACATGCTGAATGACCGCAACCGCGAACGCGCTTTTGCCCGCAGCATCGACGCCGACGGCAACGTGTGGCTGGAGTACGTCGGCTTTTACCCTACGCTGGCCGAAATGCCTCAGGAAACCTTCGACACGCTGTTCGGCGGCGTGCTGATGCACTTTCAGGACGACTACGCGACGTTGGAAGGCTACGTGCCCGACGCCAACGGCCCGCAGTTGCAGATGCCTCAGGCATAAGCCTCAGGGATTAAGCGGGGCGGGGTCATTCCCGCCTTTGCTTTGAGAGAACAAGTGAAATGATTCACGATAAATCCGGGTTGTGAGGGTTTTGTTTGTTACGTTTAATGCGTCTAAGGGTCAAGGGGCTGAGGGTCTAAGGAGGGGCGAAGGCCAGCGTGTCATCTCTTGAGTGCTGCGGGAAAGCGTTCTGAATGACGACTGGAATTGTTCGGCCCCAACAACAAAACACGGACGGGCCATATTCTAGCCCCGTCCATGTTTGCGAAATTTTATGCCCGTCGAAATGACCTCAATCAGTTCTGCCGCTCCCGCAACAACTCCTCCAACCTGTCTACATACCCGGCCAACGTGCGGAAGGTGGCTTGCACCGGCTCTGGCGAGAGCATATCCACGCCCGCTGCTTTCAGGGCGTCGATGGGGTCAAGGCTGCCGCCGGATTTCAGGAACGTCAGGTAGCGCTCGCGGGCGGCGTCCGGGTCGGCGTCGAATTGGCTCAGCAGTTGGTGGGCCGCGCTGATGCCCGTAGCGTACTGGTAGGCATAAAAATTGGCGTACAGGTGAGTGGAAAACTGTGCCCAGAGGATGCCGCTGCGGTCACGATCCATCGTCACGCCGTCGCCGTAGCCTTCCGCCAAGAGGTCGGCGGTGAGAGTATTCAGGTCGGGGGCGCTGAGGCTGCCGCCCGCTTCGACGCGGCGGTAGGCTTCCAGTTCGAAGGCGGCCAGCGTGGGCATGATGAAAAAGTAGCGGTGGAAATTGCCCAACGCTTCTTCGATCAGCGCGACTTCCATGTGGGTATCGCCTGCCTCACGCGCCCCCTTCAGCAAATGCTGGCGCACCATCGCCTGATTGAAATTGCTGGCGACTTCGGCATGAAACAGCGTGTAGCGCGGCACGCTGAAGGGATACTCACGGGCCGAGAGAAGCGAGTGCATGGAGTGGCCGATTTCGTGGGCGAGGGTGGAATAGCTGGCGAGCGTGCCGTTCCAAGTCATGAAGATGTACGGCTTGACGCGCCCGCCGCCGCTGGAATACGCGCCTTGGCGTTTACCGTCATTCTCGGCGTAATCCACCCAGCGCTCGGTGGTCAGGCCCGCCCGCATCTCAGTCACGTAATCGGGGCCAAGCGGGGCCATGCCTTCGGCCAGCCACTCCACGGCCTGCGCGTAGTCCACGGGCACAGGCGGCACCAGCGAGGCTTTTACGTCGTACTCGCGCAGTTCCGGCAGCTTCAGCCACTCGCGGCGCACCTTCCAGTAACGGTGCCAAGTGGGGGTGTGGGCGCGGTAAGTGTCCAGCAGGGTCGTGACCACATCGGTGGGGATGCGGTCTGGTGCGAGGGTGGCCGTGATGGCATCGGGATAACGGCGGGCGCGGGCCAAGAACACATTTTGCCGAACGTTGGTGGAATAGGCGGCGGCCTGCGCGTGCTGCACGGCCAAATGGGCGTCGGCATAGCCTTCCCATGCTTGGCGGCGAATCTCGCGGTCAGGGTCGGTGGTGAGGCGGTCTACGTTGCCCTGCGTTACGGGCGTGCCGCCTGCCGTACCAAACCGCAAATCCATGTTCACCAGTGCGGGGTGAATGCCGCGTTCCGAGGAAAAAGGAGCCTGCACCGCGCCCAAGAGTTCTTCGACTTCGGCACTCCGCACATGGGGTTTCTGGCGCAGAATCCGCTCCAGACGGATACGAAAGGGTTCCAGTTCGGGTTGCGCGATCCAGCCTGCCAACGTGGCTTCATCGAGCGCCAGCAGTTCCGGGCGGGCAAACGCGGTGACGCTGCCGTAGCGGGCGGCGATGCCACTGGCCCGGTCGCGGCGGGCGGCGGCTTCCGCGTCGCGTCCGTCGACGCTGGCATTCATGGAGGCATAGGAGAAAAAGCGGGTCAGGCGCAGTTCCAATTCGGATTCGGCTTGCAGGTAGGCCAGCAGCGCGGCAGAATTTTGGCCCAGCGTGCCCGAATAGGCAGCTAGCGCGTCTATGTCGGCGGGCAAGGCTTCGGCGTCGGCTTCCCACGCCTGCGGGGTGGCGTACATGGCTTCGATATCCCATGTCTGCTCGCGGGGCACTTCGTGGCGTTTGGGGAGGCTCACAACGGGTTGAATTGTGGTCATGGCGGGAAGGTTAACACGGCCAGGGGACGAGGTCGAAGGGTCTAAAGGTCGAGAGTCTGATCCGGACTTGCTCTGATTCCCGAACATCCGCAACCCCACCGGATGTTCGTCCATCGGCGCCAGCCCGTACTTTTGCCACTCGCTCCGCTCGGATGATTTTCGCAAATCATCGCAATTTGGTATGAGGTGCTGGGGCGGGTTCGGTGACGGCATAACCCACCAACAGACGAGCGTCAGCGTTTGACCTTCGTAGACCCTCAGACCGCTCTTGCCCTTCTCCTCCAATCCACCCCGCCCACTTACCGGAAGTCCCCCGGCTCGCTCACCAACGCTTCCAGCAGGCGAATCGCTTCTTCCATGCGGTGACTCTGAATCCGGGCGGAAGCGCGGGCCTGACGCCATTCGAAGCGCACACGGGCGAGGCTGAGGGGATCGCCGCCATTGGCCTTCAGATGTACGGCGCGGGTTTCCAAGGCTTCAACGGTCTGGGCCAACTGACGCAGGGCCGTCTGGTGGGTGCGGGCGGCGTCCAGCGCGGCGTGAAGTTGCGCGCCTGCTTCGGCCTCGGCCTGCGCCAGATTGCGGCGGGCCTCGGCCACAACGGGAGCCTGATTGACCTGTTCTCCGGCCTGCCACTGGGCATAGTTGAGGGTGTGGCGGGCGCGGAGGACGTTGGGATGCAGCGGCACACCCAACGAGAATCGGGCGTTGTCGAGGTTCATATCCAGCATGGTCAGGGGCGTGTCGGCGTCTTCTTCGGCCACCAGCGGGGCAAAGGCGTCCAGAAACGAGGTGGTCTGGGTCAGCATCAAGCGGCTGTGGGCCAGTTGCGCGGGCGTGGCCTGCTCGCGGCCTTTCCCACCTTCCAATTCTGTTACGCGTAAGAACAGCAGTTCGGCCTGAGCGCGGGAGGCGGCCACCTGATCGGCCACTTCCACGCGGGCATGGTCGGCCCGCAAGTTGGTCAGCATGTCCTCGGTTTCCCAGCGGCGCACTTCGGCTTGGGTGGCCTGCACGTCCCATTCGGCGGCGGTTTCGAGGGCCGACAGGTCTGGATTGGAGCGGATGGCCCCCAGACTCCGCATGGCAATTTCGGCGTGAGAGCGGGCCAGCAGCAACGCCAGATCGTGGGCGCGGCGGCCCCAGCGCAGGGCACGCGGCGCACTCTCGGTAAACGCGGGCGTGACGGTGGGCACAGGCACCGTTTCGGCCAACTGTGCCAGATCGGTGGAGGCCACTTCCAGCCATTTGTCGGCGCGGCCCTCGCCCACCTGATCGCGCATGACTTTGTACACGTCTTGCAGTACAGCCACCACGTCACGCGGGCCGAGCGCCCGAACCGCCGTCCAACCCCGGCGCTGCACCGCGCCCTGAATGGTCATTTCGGCTTCACGCACGCCCATTTCTTGGCCGAGTCGTTGCCGCAGCCATTCTCGGTAGGGGTCGTTGGAATGGGTGGACGCCAAATTGGTCATGGTTGTACCTCGGAGGAAAACTGTGGGTGGTGAGATTGGGTCAACAGGCTGCGGCGTTGGCGCACGCATTCGAACAGCACGAGGGCGGCGGCGGTAGAGACATTCAGGCTGTCGGCCCCGCCGGGTGCAGCGTGCATCGGAATACCGACGCTGAGGCTGGACGCACTGCGGGAGGTGCGCCATTCTTCGGGCAAGCCTTCGTGTTCGGTGCCCAGCAGCAGGGCCACGCGGCCAGTGAGGGGGGCGTCCCAGTAGGCGTGGGGCGCGTCGGGCGTACAGGCCACAGTAGTAAAGCCGTGCCGCAGTAGCCACACCCACGCTTCTTCTTCGGTCAGGACGGCGGTAGGCACCCGGAACACGCTGCCCTGAGAAGCCCGGATCACGTTGGGGCCATACGGATCAGCGCCGCGCCCCAGCACCAACACCGCGTGCGCCCCGGCTGCATCGGCGCTGCGGAGAATCGCGCCCACGTTGCCGGGTTTCTCCAGGCCGTGCAGCACGATCACCGTCGCCTGTTCGGGTGGGTCGGGCAGCACAGGCATAGGCGTGGGGGCAAGCATCAGTAAGCCGTCTGGGTTCTCGCGGCCACTGACCTTTTCGAAGGCGGTGCGCGACAGTTCGGCACGCTCGCCCGTGAGGGTGTGGGCCACTGCCAACGCTTCGGGGCTGTACAGCGGCGGGCAGGTCACGGTCAGGCTGGGGCGCACGCCAGAAGCCAAAGCACGTGTGGTTTCTCTGGCCCCCTCGATCACGATCACGCCGTCCAGCTCGCGCTCGCGGCGGGTACGCAGGCGCACCAACCGCTTGACGAGGGCATTTTGAAGAGAAGTAATTACGTCCGGCGCGGTCATCGGGCCTCATTATGCCCGCCGGGTGGCCTGTGCTGGCACATTCGCCTAATCCCCCTGCCGTTATTGTGGCGTGAAGGCAAGCCAGTCAATCTGTGTATAGGATAATGGAGGCCAGAGTATGCAATTTCAAAGCCAAAATGATATAAGCGCCCTTAGATAAGAAATAGACGATGCATTTTTATCCCTAGAGGAGATCAAGAAATACGAAAAAACAGAATGGAGATGTCTTCAGTGCGGAGGAGAGTATGAATTTGAAATCTTTCCCAACGGATTGGTGATGAGATGCAGTGTCGAGAACCGTATTATTGAGGAAGTGCGTGGGATTTAGAGGTAGGCGGCATATAAGTATTGCATCGATAATCGGTAGATTCGGACGATAATTTAAAATGCCCAGCACAGCGTTCACAGTAGGGCGGCTCCCCGAAAGCGGCCCGTCTTGCTCAGGGCATGGATGATGCGGCTACCAGGCTTTTTCCACTCCTCACCCTCTGCTGACCACTTACCGAAGCGCCTGCTCCTGCACTACCTTACCCTTATGCCGCTCGCCTATCCGCCGTTCAAGTCTTGCCCGTGTGGGTCGGGCCGCAGCTACGGCGCGTGCTGCGGGCCTGCCCACGACGGCTCCCGGCCCCCCGCCACCCCCGAAACGCTGATGCGGGCGCGGTATACGGCATACGCTCTGGGCAATCTGCCATTTGTGCTGCACACTTGGCACGCCAGCACCCGCCCCAGCCACCTTGACCTGAACGACGGCACGCGCTACATGGGCCTGCGCGTGCATACGGCGGCGGGCGAAACGGTAGAGTTCACGGCCTCATTGAAATTGCCGGGCGGCGAACGCTACAGCCTGCGCGAACGCAGCCGCTTCGAGCAGGTAAGCGGGGCGTGGGTCTATGTGGACGGGGAGGAAGTGGAGGGGTGAAGGCCCAGCAGTTGCGCCTTGATGGGCTGCGGCGTATGACTTGGGAGACGCATCAACTGGATGCACCCGCTGAGGGAAAGGTAAGAATCAGAACCCTGTTGAGCGCTGTGAGTGTGGCCTCAGAATTGAGCGTGGTGGACGGCAGAACGGCTCACGCTCTCCCCTATTCGCTGGGTTATCAGAGCTTGGGCGTGGTGGAACAGGCAGGCGCTGGCGTTGACCTTGCTGTAGGTACACGTGTGGTGGCTTTTTACGGACACGCCAGCGCAGCTATTGCTCAGGCGAGCCGCTGCATAGAGGTTCCGACAGACATTACAGACCGGACAGCTCTGGCCGCCGTATTGGGCGAGGAAACTGCTAAAGGCATCCGCAAGGTCGCGCCCCGTCCTGATGAACGTGTATTGATTGCTGGTGCTGGCCTGTTGGGCTTGCTGACTATCTTTAATCTCACTCGCCTGGGCATTCAGGACGTCACAGTTCTGGAACCTGACCCTGAACGGCGCACATTGGCGCGGCTCTTTGGCGCGGAGGCACTCCGGCCCGGCAAAACCGACCACGATCAATTCGATGTGGGCTTCGAGTGCAGCGCGAGTCCAGCGGGATTCTCAGAACTCCTGACCTGCCTGCGGCCACACGCCCGTGCCTGTGTGCTGAGTGACGGCAACTGGGGCCAATTGGCGCTGCCTGCGGCCTTCCATGAGCGGGAATTGTCTCTGGTTGCGTCCAGCGACGGCGACAATTACCACGCCTACGCAGCTTGGCTATGGGTCAACGCTCACCCTCTGCTCGAACGGCTTTTTGAGGTCACGGTTTCTCCAGCGGAACTGATACCGATGTTCGAGCGTCTGCGCCGTTGGCCGCGTCCGGTTTCGGTGGTGGCGGATTGGACACGCGGCACAGCATTCGAGTGATCCCGGCAACTCTGCCGTACCGAGCCTCGTACTCAGGCATATGACCGACAACAGCACGCCGGGCAACACGGCGGACAATGAAGCCAGCAGCGACACCAAGCGCGCCCGCTCTTTTCCCAAGATGGGCAACGACGCGCCCGTGCAGCGCACTCCCCCCTCTCGCCGCTTGCTGTGGACGGTGGGCGGCGTCGTGGCGGCGGCACTCCTGATCGGCCAGAGTGTGAAGGTCATTCCGGCGGGGCATGTGGGCGTAGTGTTCAGCGCCCTGAGCGGCGTCAAGCCCGGCGTGATTCAGGAAGGCGTGCATTTCGTGACCCCGTTCGTAGACCGCGTGAACTTGTACGACGCCCGGTTGCAAGAGATCACGCTGGCCCATACCGATGAGGACGGCGGCGAGTCCGGGGCGATTCGCGCCCGCAGTCAGGAAGGACTGGACATCACGGCAGACGTGACCGTGCAGTTCCGAATAGACCGCAGCAAAGCGGCCATTTTGCATAAGGAACTGGGGCGCAACTACGTTCAGACCGTCATCAGCCCGCAAATTCGCTCTAAGGTACGCGACGCCATCGGGCAATTCAGCGCCGCCGACATCATCAGCACCAAGCGGCAACAGGTGGAGGCCAGCATTTCGGGCGCACTGCGCGACGTGTTCACCAAGAACAACCTGCTGCTGGACGCCGTGCTGCTGCGCGAACTGCGGATTCCAGACAGTATCGCCAAGGCCATTGAGTTGAAGCAGGCCGCCGAGCAACAAGTCGCGGTGGAGCGCAACAAGTTGCAACAGGCCGAAATCAGTGCCAAGCGTGAAGTGGTGGTGGCCGAGGGCGCGGCCAAGTCGGCCATTGCCAAAGCACGCGGCGACGCCGAGGCGCTGACGCTGCGGGGGCGTGCGCTGCGTGAAAATCCTCAACTGATTCAGCTGACGGTGGCCGAGAAACTGGCTCCCACCATTCAGACAGTGATGCTGCCCGCCGACGGCAATTTCCTGCTGGATATGAAGAGCTTGCAGACGGCGGCCAGCACGCCCAAACCCTGAGCCGGTTGGCTAGGCCGGTTGGATTAGGATGAACGCATGATTGCCGTATTGATTCTGATCGTGATTTTCGGCGGCATTGCCCTAATCAAGTATGTGGAGAGCAACAATCAGGCGCGGCAGCGGGCGTGGCAACTGGAGGACGCGGCGGCCAAAGCAGGGCAGGCGTTGCCAGCGGCAGCAGCCAAAGCCTTGGCCGCGTTGCCTGCCCCACACCCCACCGTGCAGGACGCCCCCGAGACCCTGACCCTGCGCCTGCCCGCCGAGGCCAGAGCGCGGGCTTGGGCGCTGCTGTCTACGGTGGCCGACGCCCAGAAAGGCACCGAAAACGCCGACACGCGCACGGCTTATCTGCTGCGCCAGACGCGGGAATCGTACTTGCCCGACACCTTGCGGGCCTACCTTGGACTCACCGACGGAGCGCGGCGGGCGCTGGAAGCTCAGGGCCAGTCGCCCGAAACGCTGCTGACCGAGCAGATCGCGCTGATGGAAGACGGCGTGCGGGAAGCCCTGCGCCATGACCACGCGGCGGCAGACCGCTTGCTGACGCAGGGGCGCTTTTTGCGCGAACGCTTTGGGGGCACGGAGGGGAGCCTGAGTTTGGGGAAAGTGGGAGACGTTTGAGGTTGCTTGGGGTTGGTCTAAGGGTCTAAGAACTGGTTAAAGGCAACTGCTCAAGCCCTTTTTATGTGTGGAAGAAGCAGCCACACCGCAACGTCCCCGCCCTAGCACCTTAGACCCTCGACTTTCAGACCCTTAGACAAGCCACGCACAAACCTCAATCCTAAAGATTGTACTCGGTTCAGAATGGCAGGCCAGAGGCGAGAGAGCCGCTAGCCTGCCATCATCTATGACCCTCACGACTGCATTCTTGGGCCTCGGCGCGATGGGCACGCCGATGGCCGCCCACCTGACGCGGCACGCACAGGCCACCGACGGGCGCTCGTTGGTGTGGAACCGCACAGCGGCGCGGGCCGAAGCGCACGCCCAGACCTACGGCAGCGAACTTGCCACGCCTGACAGCTTGGCCGAAGCCGACGTGCTGTTTTCCTGCCTGCCTACCAGCGCCGACCTTGATGAAGTACTGGCCGCCCTACCCGCCCTGAAACGCGGCGCGGTGTGGGTGGACTGCACCAGCGGGCATCCTGACGCGGCACCCCGACAGGCGGCGGCCCTGGCAGAGCGCGGCGTGGCTTTTCTGGATGCTCCGGTCAGTGGCGGCACAGGCGGCGCAGTGTCGGGCCAACTGACGGTGATGGTGGGCGGTGCGGAAGCTGACCTAGAACGGGTGCGGCCCCTGCTGGACGCCTTCGCGGGGCGGGTGATCCGGGTGGGCAACACGGGCGCGGGCTTTGCGGTCAAGGCCATCAACAATGCGCTGTTGGCCGTGACGCTGTGGGCCACCGGGGAAGGCTTGGCCGTATTGGGGCGCAGCGGCGTGAAGTTGGGCGCGGCGCTGGAGGTCATCAATGCCAGCAGCGGGCGCAGCAATGCCAGCCAGAACCTGATTCCGGCGCGGGTGCTGACGCGGGAATTTCCGGCCACGTTTGGGCTGGGGCTCTTAGCCAAAGACGCGGGCATTGCGCTGGATATGGTGAACAGCACGCACAGCAGCGCCCCGATGTTGGCGCAGACGGCGGCCCTGATGCGGGCGGCGGCCAACATCGTCGGCAGCGACGTAGACCACACGGCGGCCCTTCGACTTATCGAGCAGATGAATAAGGTGGTGATCGAGTGATGACTGGACAGGGACAAATTGGGCAGGCAAAGTTTGGAGTCGTAACTGACGGTGGGCTGGACGCCTACGCGGAGTTGAAGAACAGTGTGCCAATAGCGCCGTTTAGCGTGAATTTTGGCAGCGTGAGTCGGCGCACGCATGAAATCAGCCGGGAAGACCTGCTGCGCGAGTTGGCGAGCAACCCCGAACACCCCACCAGCAGCCAGCCCACGCCGCAAGACTGGGCCGACGCTTACCGGGCGGCGGGCACGCCAGAAGTGTTGGCCGTGACCATCAGCGCGGGCCTCAGCGGCAGCCGGAACGCGGCGGAGCAGGCGACGCAGGTGATGGACGGCGCGAAGGTGACCATTCACGATTCGCGCACGCTCAGCGCGGCGCAGGCCTTTCAGGTACATGCTGCCGTGACCGCTGCCGAACGCGGCGAAAGCCTGCAAACGGCGCTGGAATGGATGAAAGCCGTAGAGCAGGAAACCGAACTGTATTTTACGATTGAGACGCTGGAATACCTGCGGCGCGGCGGGCGAATCGGGCGCGTACAGGCCACGCTGGGCGGCCTGCTGAACCTCAAGCCCGTGATTACAGTGGACAAGGCCAGCGGAACCTATACCAATTTGGCCCGCGTGCGCTCTTACCGGAGTGCCATAGAAGCGATTGCCACGCAAATTACGGCCCGCTATGGGGAAGGAACGCCGCTGCGGTTGGGCCTGTTGTACGGCAGCGAACAGGCCGACGCCGACGCCTTGTTGAAGGCAGTTCAGGCCCGGCATCCGGTGGTGTGGGCAGGCGTTGCGGGCGTCAATCCGGTGCTGAACATTCATACCGGGCCGAGAACGGTGGGCATCGCGGCGGCACCGGGCGCTTGGCCATGGGAGCGGTAAAAGCCAAAGCTGGACTACAACATTTGTCATAATAATGACCGAGCGGAGCGAGTGAATTTTATCGAGCAGGACGGAGAATGGAACCACCGAAAGTCTCTTTTTTCGGTGGTGTAATTCGGAGAACTGCTCTACAGAACGTGGATCGTAGATCGTGGTTTGGTTTTCCCACGTTCCACGATCCACGTTCTGAATGTCTGGCCTCCGTTCAACGTCGCTCAGCTCTCGTGGCAACCCCAGCTCTCACCCTCGCATGTGGAAATACCGCACGAATTCCCTAAACCCCAGCCGCTCGTAAAACGGGGCCACATTCGTCCAATCAATGGCCATCGCCTGTGCCCCGCGAGTTTGAAGATGGGTCATGGCGGCCAGCATAAAGGCGCTGCCCACACCGCCTCCGCGCAGGTCGGGGTGAATTCCGATGGGGCCGAGGCCGCCTACCAACCCTTCTAGTCCCACTGCTTTTCGTAACGCATCTGGGAAGAAGAAGGACGGCAGCACGGCGGCGTCAGTTTCTAGGCCGGTCAGGGCGAATCCGGCCACTTGCGGGCCGTTCATCAGCATCAGCACTTGCGAGGCGTCGCGGGCGGCCACAGCTCCGGCGTCGTGCTTCCAGCGGGGGCCGAAGACGGCTTCGGCAAAGGCCAGCAGGGGCGGTATCAAGTTGTCTTGGCTGGCGTCGGTCACGCGAAATTCGGGCGAAAGCTCGGACGCGGGCAGGGGCGAGCGCAGGTCAAGCGCCATGTCCGAGCTTTCGCGGCCTGTCGGGGTAAATCCCAAGGCTTCAAAAAAAGGCAGGCTGGACGCTGTGGGGGCAGGCAAAAAGTGGCCGCGTTCTTCGCCAAGCGCCAGTGCGACGGGGCCGAGGCGTTCGCGGGCTTCCTGCATCAGCGAGCGCCCCAGCCCTTGCCGTCTGAACTCCGGGTGAACAAGCAGCAGCCGAATATGAGCATGGGCGTAGGCTTCGGGCGGGCGCAGGGCGAGGGCGGCCAGCAAGGTTCCGTCCGGGGCGCGGCGCTGTAGGAGGTGAGCGGGGTCACCCAAGCGCTGCTCTAAGCCGTGTGGATGGGGCAGCAGTTCGGGCAGGGCGGCAGCCCAGAGCGTGTGGATTTCGGCAGCAGTCGGAGGAGTCATTTGATCGCCCCGGCAAAGGGCAGACGTCCAGTCAGCTCCCTCCCGCCGCCCAGCCAGCCCAGCAACGCGGCGCGGGCTTCGGGCCGAAAGCCGAACGACACCACCGCTGGCGAATCTACGTCCAGCACGGCATACGGGTTGTAGAGGGCCAAATGCAGATCGGGTTGCACCCCCAGTAACGCGGGTTGGCGGTGGCGGGTGGTGGTGGCGAGAATGACGGGCAGACCAGCGGCGCGAATGGCTGCCCAGTCCAGCTCTTCGGGTGCGTCGTAAGCGTGAAGCTGCACCGAATACACACTGCCCAGTTCGCGGGCCAAGGTGTCGGCATCTACGCTGGCCTCGCTGACGTTTTCGCGCTGCACACGGCGCTGGGCTACCAGCAACACGCGGGAGCCGGGGGGCGGCGCAACCGGAGTTTGGTAACCACTTAGGCCGCGTGCCCACGCTTCGGCAAACAGGGGCGCGTCGGTGGCGGGATCGAAGGGGGTGGAGGCGGACGGGTAAGCGGCGGCGAGCGTGTGCAGGCGGCGCAGGCTGGCATCCAGTTCGCCGGGATTCAGGGTGGGCAGGGCGGCTTGCACGGCGTTCAGGGTGGCTTCTTGGGCTTCGCGGCGGCCTAGGGCCATGACCAGATCGGCTCCGGCCCGCAGCGCCAGCACCGCTGCTTCTCCGCGTCCGTAGTGGGAATCGATGGCCTGCATCCCCATACTATCTGTCAGAGTTATTCCATCGTAACCCCATTCAGCGCGGAGCAAGTCGGTGAGGATTGGGCGCGACAATGTAGCGGGGTGAACGGCGTCCAGAGCGTCGTACACGATGTGCGCGGTCATGATGGCGGGGGTCACGGGCAGCAAGTCGCGGAAGGGTGCGAATTCGGTGGCGTCCAGTTCGGCGCGGCTTTTGCTGACGCGGGGCAAAGCTTTGTGACTATCGAGGTGCGTGTCGCCGTGCCCCGGAAAGTGCTTGACGCAGGCGGCGACTCCCCCGGCGGCATGTCCAGCCAACGCTGCCCGCCCGTGCCGGGTCACCAGCGCGGCGTCTGCACCGTAAGCCCGCTCGCCTATCACGGGATTGGCGGGGTTCACATTCACGTCCAGCACGGGCGCAAAGTTCCAGTTGATGCCCACCGAGCGCAGTTGGCGGGCGAGCGCCGCGTTCACTTCTTCGGTCAGGGCGGGGTCATCTGCCGCGCCGAGGCTCATGGCCGAGGGGGCAAACGGCCAGAAGGTGGGCCGCAGAATTGCGCCGCCTTCATGATCTAGGGCAATCAGGGCCCCCTCGCCCAGCACGTTCCGCAAGTCGGCACACAGGCGCGAAAGCTGCTGCGCCGACTCTATGTTTTTACCGAACAGGCACACGCTCCGAACGCCGTGCCGGGTCAGGTGGGCGGCGGTGTCGGCGTCTAGGACAGGGCCGGGGATGTCTACCATAGCCAGTGCGCCGTGCAGCGGGCGGGATGTTTGTGGGGTCACGGGATTCAGGGTAATACGGATTGGGGGATGGGCTGTGCCTTCTTGGGTGTGGCGGTGGCGTTTGCGGATGCCTGGTCTAAAGGTCTAGGGTCTAAGGTGCTGGGGCGGGGACGGTGCTGGGTGGTAGCTTCTTCCGCAGACAAAAGGCTTAAGCAGGTGTGTCAGCAGTTCTTAGACCCTTAGACGCCTTGTGCCCCCCGTCCCCCGCCGATGCCTTAGGCTTCCCCCATGACCGAACAAGTAGCCCGTTCTCCCCTGCCCGCCGCTCTCGAACGCCTGCGCGGGCAACTGGTGGTCAGCGTGCAGGCCGACGACGGCAGCCCCCTGAGAGAAGTGGTGCATATCGTGGCGCTGAGTCGGGCGGCACTTTTGGGCGGCGCGGCGGGCCTGCGCCTCCGTTCGGCAGAGGATATTCGGGCTGTGCGGGCGATGACGGACGTACCGATTATCGGGCTGACCAAGCAGGCGCATCCCGGAACCGACGTGTATATCACGGCTACACCGGGCGAGGTGCGGGAAGTAGCGGCAGCCGGGGCCGACATCGTGGCCTTCGACGGCACCGATTTGCCGCGCCCCTACAGCGTGGCAAAATTAATTGAGGCGGCACACGCGGCGGGTGCGTTGGCTATGGCTGATGTCAGCACGTTGGAGGAAGCGCGGGCAGCCTATGCGGCGGGCGCAGACATCGTGGGCACCACCATGAGCGGCTACACGCCTCACAGTCCGCAACTCACAGGGCCAGATTTCGCGTTGATGGAGGCGTTGGCGGCGGCAGGACTGCCCTTTATCGCCGAGGGGCGTATCAATTCGCCGGAGTTGGCGGCGGCAGCGTTGCAAACGGGAGCGCTGTGCGTGGTGGTGGGCAGCGCCATTACCCGTCCAGACCACGTAACCCGCTGGTTTGCCGCAGCCCTGCGGAGTGGCACACCGGGCGCATGAGAGGCGGACGCCCGTTTCTCAGGTTGCCGTTAGATTCACACGCTACTCTGAGCGCAATCTCAACATGACCTCAAGGCCAGCCCGCCACACCACAGACTGGGCCAGCCGACTCCAAGGAGTTGCTATGACATCCACCTACAAAAAAGCCCTGCTGACCGCCGCCCTGATTGCCGCTTCCACCGCAGGCGCACAGAAGACCGAGTTGGAATTCTGGACGATCAGCCTCGCGCCATTGTTTAACGATGAGATGAACCGTCTGGTGTCGCAGTTCGAGAAGGAAAACCCGACGGTGAACCTGAAATGGGTGGATGTGCCCGCCAACGCCATCGAGCAGAAATTGCTGGCTGCCGTCGCTTCGGGCCGCCCGCCTGCCGCCGTGAACCTCAGCAGCGATATGGCCGTGAAGTTGGTCCAACAAGGCGCACTGGAAACCCTGACGCTGAGCGACGCACAGAAAAAGAGCTATTTCCCCAGCCCGCTCAGCACCTTTACCTTCGAGGGCAAAAACATGGGCCTGCCGTGGTACTGGGCTCCCAAAGTCGTGGCCTACAACACCGACATTTTCCGCAAGGCTGGCCTAGACCCCGCCAACCCGCCCCGCACCATTCAGACGCTGATCGCGGCGGCCAAGCAGATCAAAGACAAGACCGGTATGTACGGCTTCATGCCCAACATCAACAACATCAACATGCTGTTCATGTTTCAGGAAGCGGGCCTTCCCATCTTTGACAAGAGCGGCAGCAAGGCTGTGTTTAATAGCCCCGAGCATGTAAAACTGCTGCAAACTTATGTAGACCTGTACAAAGGTGGCTACATTCCCGAAGACACCATGCGCCGGGGCTTCGTGGCTGCTACCGAGCTGTATTCCAGCGGAAAACTGGCAATGTTGATTACAGGGCCGCAGTTTATCCTCCGGGTAGAAAATGACAATAAAGCCATTTATGACCTGACCAAAGTCGCGCCCTATCCCATCAACATTGCTGGAAACGTGATTCATACGCCGCTGATGGGCTTTACCGTACCCAAAGGTGTGAAGGACAAGGCGCTGTCGCAGAAGCTGGCACTGTTCCTGACCAACGATGTGAACCAGTTGCAATTCAGCAAGGTCACCAAGACCACCTTCCCCAGCACCGTGAAGGCCAGCACCGACAAATTCTTTAAGCAGGGCGGAACCAATGCTGTCGATCAGGGCAAACTGGTGAGCAGCACCGAACTGAAAAAGGCCAAAGACCTGACATTGGTGTACCCGGATGCCAGCAAACTGAACAAAGTATTTAAGGACAACGTGGAAGCGGCAATGGCAGGCCAGAAGAGTGCCAAGCAGGCACTTGATGACATTGTGAAGGCTTGGAACGCGAGCCTGTAAGGATGATTCCGGTAGGCCAGCCCTTTTCAACTGGCCTACCCGACTGGCAGGAAAAGGAAAAAGCCGGATTCCGGAATGGAATTTTCCTCCGGCGCTGTTCTGGAGGAGGATGAAATGGCCGGAACCGGGCGAGTTGAGTCAGATTGCAGGGCCGTCTTGATGGCGGCCCTGTTGCTGTGTGGTGCGGCACATGCCCAAAAGGTCAGACCGCAAAAGCCTCGTGCCTCAGCGCCGTTTTCTACGCCTTATAAACCCGCCTACCGCCCGGACGATCAACCGGAATTCCCGTTGACCGCCACTGTCGACGAAACCCGGATCGCCCCCGGCATTTGGGACACGCCCCCGGATTTAATTGGGGGCACGCGGGTGGGCGTATTCACCGACAATGGGGTACACCGGGGATTTTTATTCATTGGAGCCGACGAATCGCGCATCGGCGAGGAGTATCTGGTGATGCGGTGCGTGGATGGCGGCCAATACGAATTGCGGTTGGTGCTGAAGCAATCGTTGGCGGCACAAGCCTTCCGCTTTCAGGCGACTTGGGGCGGAAGCACGCGCACGTTGAAGCTTGGGCCTGCCGATCCAGAATTGACGGACTCCGTTTTGCTGGCGAAGGCCGACGCCACAGCCTTCTTCGGCATTCTTTTGACGGGCCAGAAGGTGCTGGTCACTGTTTCACCTTCATCCGGCTCAGGCGCGGTGCTGGGGAAACCTCTGGCACTGACCTTCAATGGTGTGGGCGCGGCGGAAGGTTGGGGCAGGATTGACCGCTGCCGACAGTAAGCAGGTTCAGCCCATCGGATTCACGTCAGGCAAATACACAAAGGTGATTGAGATGCAACCAAAAACACGACTGGCAACACGGTTGGGCGCGGCCCTCCTGCTGAGTTTGCTCCTGCCCGGAGTTGCCGACGCCGCCCCACTCCAACTCTCCCCCGTTCCCGATGCCCGCGCCCTTGCGCCGCATGGAACGCTGGTGCCTACGCCCAAGCAGGCCAGTTTCCCTGCGGGAACGTTGCCGCTCTCGGGCTTGGGCGTGCGCGTGGTGGGCAATGCCCCTGAATTGGCTTGGGCCGTGCGTGACCTACGGGCCGAGTGGAAAACGCGGCTGGGCGCAGAGTTGCCAGATTCAGGCAAGGTGCTGGTGACGGTGGGCACGGTGGCCGATACGGGCTTGGCGGCCAAAGTGAAGGCGGCGGGCCTGACGGCGGCGGGCGCGGAAGGCTACGCGCTGTGGGTGGAAGCAGGCGGCGCGTATGTGGTCGGCGCAGACGCACGCGGGGCGTATCTGGGGGCGCAAACGCTCCGGCAACTGCTCACGGCAGACGGCCTCAAGTTTGCCCGCATCAGCGACGCGCCCGCTCTGTCTCAGCGCATTGCCATGATTTACCTCGATCAGTACAGCGCCGCCATCAACAACAAACTGATTCCTATGCTAGCCGCGCTGAAATACAACCGCGTGCTGGTCATGAGCAATTACGTGCAGTGGGACACGGCCAAATCGGGCGGCTTCGCTCATCCCGGCGGGGCCAGCAAGGCAGAGGCGGTGCGGGTGGCGGCGTTGGCCCGCTCCTACGGCCTTGAACCCATTCCGCTGTTAGAAACGCTGGGGCACGTGGGCTGGATGTTCTACGGCGGCAAAAACATGGACTTGCGCCAAGACACCGAAAGCCAGAATCCTTGGGCCTACGACACCCTGAATCCGGCCACCTATTCGCGGGTCATCCTGCCGATTTTGAAGGAAGCGGTGGAAGTGTTTCAGCCCAAGGTCATTCATATCGGGCACGACGAGGTGAGGAACCGTGACCGCTTTCCGGCCCGCGAAAACGGCAAGGCAGTGGGCTTCGAGAAACTGTTTGTAGACGACGTAGTGAAGCTACACGGCTTTCTGAAAGAGCAGAGTGTGGGCACGATGATGTGGCACGACACCGCGTTTGCCGACTCCGTGATTGCCACGCTGCCCGCGCAGTTGCCCAAAGATATTCAGGTGGCCTACTGGAACTACGCTCCCGGCAACAGCTTTGGCCTGCTGGAACGCATCAAGGCGCTGGGATTTCCGGTGCTGGGCGCGTCTTGGGCCGAGGTAGGCAACGCGGAAGGCTACGCCAAAGTGGCCGCGCTGGTGGGCGCGTCCGGCATGATCCAGACGCGCTGGACAGGCTATTTTGGCAACCCCAGCATCTGGGACGGGGCGGCAGATCAGGGCGTGCCGTTCGTGCGGGCGGCCAACGCCTTCTGGAACCCGGCGGCGGGGAGCGTGCCCAACGCTGAGGGCATTTACCGCGCCACCTACCAACCAGAAGCATACCGGGCCACATCGGGCATGGTGGTGAATCTGGCCCCGCTGGTCACGCGTTCGCTGACTGACGACGATGAAAAAGGCTGGATTTTGAAGGGTGCGGACATAGATTTGCGGAATCTAAAAACAGGTGTCAACCGCTTCGGCGCATACAAATTCGACGTGTCTGGTGCGGTGATGCTGAAAGGTTCTCGGCCCGCCGCCAAAGACTTGCCCGAACGGGTGACGCTGGAACTGGGGCGCAAGGCCACGTCCATTGCCTTCCTGCACACGACTGGCTGGCCCGCCGCCACCGCCCGCGAGGTCATCGGGCGCTACGAGGTGCGTTACGCCGATGGCAGCCTGATCAATCAGCCATTGGAATACGGGCGGCACATCCGGGCTTGGACAGACACGCTGACTACCTCCATGATTCCGGCCCCGGCGTGGGCGGGTCAGACCAAAGACGGTCTAGAGGTCGCTGTGCCCGTGCTGGACTGGGTGAACCCCAAGCCCGACAAGGTGATTTCTTCGGTGACGGTGGTGAGTGAGGGCAAAAACGCCAACCTGACGCTGATCGGGCTGACGTTGATCGGGGAAGGGAAATAATCTGACCCTCAAGCTGATGGCCGACTACCACTGTTTTCCGCTGTGGGAGACAGGTGGAGACAACCTAGACCCGGCCACACTGGGCTTGCCGAACACACTGACAGCGCGGCTAGAAGCGTGGGCCGACGCCTTCGATTCCACGCTGAATATGAGTGACCCTATGTCACCCCTACCGATGCGGGCCAACTTTTTGGGGGCGGGCGAGAACGAAGACGCCGCCTTCGAGCGCGAGGGCCATGCGCTGTGGTGGGCGTTGCGGGCAGCCTTGCCGGGGCGCAAGCTGAGCTATTTCAGTACGTTGCTGGGACGCGTGATTGACGCTGGCGACGATGAATTGCTTGATCTGCTGAACGATTCCGGAGCGGTGTCGGGCGTGCTGTGGCGCTCGGTCTCGGACGGCGTGAAGGGCGTGCGGGGCGTCAATGCCTTCTTCCGAAATAGTGCTGGCCAACTGCTGTTTCCGCGTCGTGCAGCACACAAAACGCGCTGGCCGGGAGCGCTAGATTTCAGCGTGGGCGGTTACACGCTAGCGGGCGAATCGTTGGACGACTCGTTTGTACGTGAAGCCCGCGAGGAACTGAATGTGGATGTTGGGGAGTTTGGCTGGCGGGTGATGGCCGATCTTTCGCCGTTTAGCACAGGCATAAGCTGCTTTATGCGGATTTACGAGGTGAGTATAGACACCCTGCCTCATCTGAATCCCGACGATTTCAGCGGGGCAGAATGGCTGACACCAGAGCAACTGCGGAAGCGAGCGGCCGCAGGCGAAAAACTCAAGCCCGATCTCCCGAATGTCATCGACCTTGTGTATGCCAAGCAGTAACAGGGTTTAGCTATACGTTTGTAAATACTCGGAACATTCGGCGCGGCGTTTTGTGCTGAACTGGCAGCATGGCTTCATCTGATCAGGGCAACAACGTTCTCAGCGTGGCAATCGTGGGCGGCAGCGGGTATGCGGGCGGGGAATTCCTTCGACTGGCGCTGGGGCATCCTCACCTGAAAGTGACACAGGTCACCAGTGAGCGCAGCGCGGGGCAGCCTGTGGCGCTGGTGCATCCCAATTTGCGCGGGCGCACCAACCTCAAGTTTCGCAAAGCCGCCGAACTGAAAGAAGCCGACATCATCGTGCTGGCCCTCCCACACGGCAGTGCAGCCGGACGTATCGCCGAATTTGAGGGCAAGGGCCGCGTGATCGTAGACCTTAGCGCCGACTTCCGACTCAAAGACCCCGAAGTGTTCCAGCAGGCGTATGGAGAAGCGCACCCAGCCCCCGACTTGCTGGGCCAGTGGGTGTACGGCAACCCCGAACTGCGCCGCGAGGAACTCCGGGGAGCCACGCGGATCGCCTGCGCGGGCTGCTTCGCCACGTCCGTAATTCTCGCGCTGTACCCGCTCCTTAAATTAGGCGTGCTGCTACCCAAAGACATCATCGCCACCGGACTGGTGGGCAGCAGCGCGGCGGGGGCCAGCAGTTCGGACGCCTCGCACCACCCGGAGCGGGCCGGAAGCTTGCGCGTGTACAAACCTGTGGGCCACCGCCACACCGCCGAAGTGCAGCAAGAACTCCCCGGCCATTTCCCCATTCACCTGACCGCCATCAGCACGCCCCGTGTGCGCGGCATTTTGTCCACCATTCAGGCGTGGATTCCCGACGGCTACAGTGACCGCGACGTGTGGAGCGCCTACCGCGAGGTCTACGCCGCCGAACCCTTCATCCGCATCGTGAAGGTGGCGCGCGGCATTCACCGTTACCCCGATCCCATGTTGCTGGACGGCACCAATTACTGTGATCTGGGCTTCGAGATGGACATGGATTCGGGCCGCGTGGTGCTGATGAGCGCCATAGACAATCTGGTGAAGGGCACGGCAGGACACGCTATTCAGTGCCTCAATATCGCGCATGGGTGGGAGGAAACGGCGGGGCTGGAATTCGCGGGACTGCATCCGGCGTAACCGGAGAGTGCAGGGAGGGCGGGGGCAGCTTGAGCTGAAATGAATGCCCCCGCGTTTTGCCTGTGCCACCAGCCATAGCCTCCGTTCTACAATCCCTTACCCCGGCCCCGGCGAACGCACGATGCTCAGCATGTAGCGGCCTAGCGCGTGAATGGCCGCGTAAAACGTATCGAACTCGATGGGTTTGACGACGTAACTGGCCGCGTGCGCCTGATAAGACCGCAAGATGTCTTCATCAGCGGCGCTGGTGGTCAGCATGATGGTGGGAATGGTCATCAGATTGGGATCGTGTTTGATCACCGACAGGACTTCCAGACCGTTCATACGCGGCATGTTGATGTCCAGCAAAATAACGTCTGGACGCGGCGCGAGGCGGTATGGCCCCTGACGGCGCAGGAACTCGAGGGCCTCTACGCCGTCGCGGGTGACATGCAAGTTGTTGGTGACGCCCGCCTCGGCGAAAGCTTCCTGAGTCAGGATAATGTCCGGTTCACTGTCTTCTACCAGCAAAATTTCTATGGGGGTGCTGGGCTGGGACGCGGGGAGTCTGGGATCGAGCTGGGGGGTCATTGGGGCTACTCCTGCCTACAGGTGGTCAGAGGTTCTGACCGAAAGTTCTTCCTGATCTTCAGTGTCTCAAAGGGTTCTGGGTACCGCATGACGGCGGCTTTACCGTCTAGAAAGCTGGCCTTAGCAGACTCTTATTGCCGCGCTTGGGTGATGTTTATCTTCTCGCCCAGCCAGAGGCGCTAGCCTGGGGGCATGAACCTGTTGCAAGCCTCGCTGGGTGGCAGCGCCGCCTTCCGGGAGCCGGAATACATCCTGAAGGAACTGACGTTCGAGGGGGCGACCAAGCTTGTGCCGGGACTGCCCTACACCATCTCAGATGTGCTGCACCACCTGAATGTGACCATGCGGGCCAGCCTGGATCTGGCGTCGGGGCGGGCTACAGGTTGGCCAGAAGGGTTGGAAGTGTGGCCCGGCACGCCGCCTACCGCCGAACAACTGGCGCAGACTCGGCTGGAAATCGCTTTGGCACTGGCCGAAGCCGTGATGCTGGCCGAAGACCCGTCGGAGCGGGCACGGGACATTCTGACCGATCTGGCCGTTCATAACGCCTATCACTGGGGGCAGGTGGCCCTGATACGGCGCTTGCACGGCGACTGGAGCGGCGAAGATCCGGTCTTCGGTGGGGGAATCGGCAGGGAAACAGACGCATGAGACTGGTCATCGTGGGCAGCCAAAATCCGGCCAAAGTCCGGCCCGTGCAAGATGTGTTTGGGCAACTGCAACCGCAAGCCGTGGTGGTAGGCCGCGACGTTCCCAGCGGCGTGCCCGATCAACCTTTGGGCGAGGAAGAAACGCGGTGGGGAGCGGTGAACCGGGCGTGGGCGGCACTAAAACTGGCCGAAGCCGAGCAAAGCGCCGACGCTTGGGGAATCGGGCTGGAGGGCGGCGTGCGACTAAACGCCGACGGCAACGGCTGGCTGTTTGGCATGGTGGCGGTGGCCCACAGCGGCAAGCTGGAAACCGTGCGAACGGCGGAGATGCGCCTGCCGCCCCCGGTATTGGCTCGCGTGCAAGGGGGCGAGGAGCTGGGCAGCGTCATGGATGACCTGCTGGGTACCGTGGACGTGAAGCGCGGTGTGGGCAGCGTGGGCGTGCTGACGGGTGGGCTGGCAGACCGGGCCGACGTCTGGCGAATGGGGCTGGCTCTGGCCCTAGCCCCGTTTCTGAACGCAGAGTTATACGGTTCGGAACAGCAGACTCGGCCCCTCTCCATGCTTTAGGCTCTGGCATGACCGCCAACGAACCTGCGCCGTCCACCGAAGTCCACAACAACGAAGCCGAGCGGCGCTATGAACTGAAATTGGCGGGCCGCGTCGTGGGTGTGGCCGAATACCGCCCCGCCGGGCCGTCCATTATGCTCACGCACACCGAAATAGAGGAAGGACACGAAGGCCAAGGCCTAGGCAAAATTCTGGTGCGGGCCGCGCTGGACGACGCACGGGCGCGCAACGTGGACGTGGTGCCGATGTGCCCCTTCGTCGCTGCATTTATCCGCGAGCATGCCGAATATCTGGACTTGGTACAGCCTCAGCAGCGGGGCATGTTTGGGCTGTAGAAAGCGGTGGACTCCCCGCTTAACTGACTGTAGAGTTAAGGTTTAACCTGACTCGCCGCAAACACGACTGTGGGAAAATGAGGGCGTGATGAACACCCTAGATCTCGCCGTGAGTGTGTTTGTCGGGTGGCAGCTTATCTGGAGCTTGGTGGCCTTTATTGCTATCTGGCACGATAAAAACTTGGCTGCCGCCCACCGCTGGCGAATCTCGGAAGACCGCCTGCACAGCTACGAATGGTGGGGCGGGTGGCTGGGATCGGGGCTAGCACAGCGGCTCTGGCGGCACAAAACGTACAAGGAATCCTACCAGCGGGTGTACAAACGTGCGGCGCTGATGTGGCTGGCCGCCTGCACACTCGTACTTATCGTCTGGATAGTGTCTCGCCTGAACGCTTAACATGTGCTAAGTTTGCACGCATGATTGTTGTGAAGGTCGGCGGGAGCGCCGGAATAGATTACGACGCCGTATGTGCAGACCTCGCCGCCCGCTGGAAGACCGGGGAGCGGCTGATTCTGGTGCATGGCGGCAGCGGCGAAACCAACCGGGTGGCCGAAGCCTTGGGCCATCCGCCCAAATTCGTGACCAGCCCCAGCGGCTACACCTCGCGCTTTACAGACCGCCAAACGCTCGAAATTTTTGAGATGGTGTACTGCGGCAAGATCAATAAAGGCATCGTGGAGCGGCTGCAACGTCTCGGCGTGAACGCGGTGGGCCTGAGCGGGCTGGATGGCCGGATTTTTGAGGGACGGCACAAGGACAGCGTGCGGGCCGTGGAAAACGGCAAAGTGAAGGTGCTGCGGGGGGATCATACCGGAACAGTGGAAAAGGTCAACACGGGCCTGATTGACCTGCTGCTGAACGCGGGCTACCTGCCGGTGCTGACGCCGCCCGCTGCCAGTTATGAAGGCGTGGCCATTAACGTAGACGGAGACCGCGCCGCCGCCGCCCTTGCCGTAGCCCTGAAAGCCGACGCACTGCTGCTGCTGAGCAACGTTCCCGGCCTGCTACGCAACTACCCCGACGAAGCCAGCCTGATCCGGGCCATTCCCGCCGCCGACGTGGAAAGCTACTTGGAGTTCGCCCAAGACCGCATGAAAAAGAAGGTACTGGGGGCTGCCGAAGCCGTACAGGGCGGAGTAAAGCGCGTAATTTTTGGCGACGCCCGCGCCGGACTGCCGATTACAGCGGCGCTGGAGGGGGCAGGAACGGTGGTGAGCTGAGGGCGTCTGAGGGGTTAGGTGAGGGCAATCTCTGCGCCACTCACCCCTACCCCCGCCAACCTGCTATCTTTCGCGCTCTATGTCGGCCTCTGCCACAGCCCCATCGCACGTGAACCGCGAACCCATCGCTGCCTCTGCCCTGCTGGACTTGTTGGCGGTGCGCGGCGGGCAGGAATTCCGGGTGGCTGCGTGCGTAGTGCATGGCCGGGGCCGCCGCCAAGAGGTGCGCGAAGTAGGCGAATACCGCTTTACGGTGCGCGGAGACGCGGTGCAGGCCACTGGGCCAAGTGGACAAACCCGCCAACTTTCGCGGGCGGGGTATCTGGACATCTTCGGCGGCTACACGTTCAGGGGCGCGGAGGCAACGGGAGAGATGACGGACTTGGGGCCGTTATTCAGCTAGAGCAGGCTGTTTACTCGGTGGTAGGCAGCGTGAAGGGTTGCAATTTTACGGTCACATCCCGTTTGTTGCCGTCACGCTGCACGGTCAGCTTGATGCTGTCCCCGATGCGTTTGCCCAAGATCAGACGGCGCAAATCTTCGCCTTCAGTGATCGCTTGGCCGTCTATGGCGGTGATGATGTCTCCGTTTGTAAAGAGGGGTTCTGCAGCTTGTCCGGGAGTGTTCAGGCTCAGGCTGTTGCCCGTTCCGCCCTTCAATCCGGCGGCGGCAGCGGGACTGTTGGGGTACACCTGCTGAATCAACGCGCCAGCAGCGGGCAACTTGGCCTTTTGACGGTCTTCGTCGCTCAGGGCGCTGAGATCGGTGAAGCCGACCCCCAGAGAGGGCGTTTGTACCACTTTGCCGCCTGCCGCCTGAAGCTGGGGCAACAACTTGGTCACAGTATTCACCGGAATCGCAAAGCCGACGCCCGCGCTCTGGCCGATGCCACCCGTCAGGATTTGGGTATTCACGCCGATCAAGTCACCTGCGCTGTTCAGGAGAGGGCCGCCGGAGTTGCCGGGGTTGATGGCCGCGTCGGTCTGAATGACCTGCTGATACACCTGCCGGGTGCCCACCGGAGCCGTGCGCTCCAGACTGCTGATAATGCCCTCCGACACGCTAAAATCCAGCCCGAACGGTGCGCCCATCGCAATGGCTTTCAAGCCTACGTCCAGCTTGGTGCTGTCGCCCAGCGGAATCGGTTGGATGGCTCCGGCGGGCAGCCCCTCGGCGCGGATAAGGGCCAGATCGAAATCGGGGGCGCGGCCCACCACTTTGGCTTTGTAGGTCTTCTTGGAGCCGTGCAGCCGAATGGTAATTTCGCTGGCTCCCTCCACAACGTGATTGTTGGTGATGATATCGCCCGCCGCATTCACGAAAAAGCCGCTGCCCGTGCCGGTGCGTGCCTCGCCGCCTTCGGGAATGGGGAATCCGAACTGGTCTTGCAGGCGGCGGCGCATCTGGGCTTCGGCGCTGTCGTCAGCCCCTTCCGTGACGCCGATGTACACCAGACCGTTCTGGCGCTGCTTGACCACTTGCACGGTGTTGGCTTCGGCCTCGGTGCGGGCGCGGCCATTGTCGTAGGTGGTGGCAGAAGGAGTGGTCACAGAGGTTTGAACGGTGGTGGGGCTGTTGGGCGTCACCTGCGCGTTACTGCGTTCATTCAGGCCGTAGCCGACAAACCCGCCCAGCGCAAGGGTTCCGGTGAGGGCCAAGAGGGAAAGGTTTTTGTTCATGGCCAAAGCATGCCCCAGAGCGGTTATATGACGGTTAAAAAGAACTGGCCGGGCCTTTACGTGTGTCGGTGCCCCACCCATGACAGGCGGTCAATTGTCAACCGGAATCTGTTGGCTTGACACCCTCTGTCTGCACCCCTACCCTAAGCGCACGCTTGACACGTTTTATCCGCCATTCATGATCGGACGCCCTCCTCAGGGGGCGGCGAACGTGTGGCGGGATGTTTGGAGGTTTCATGAAGAAAGTACTCTTTAAGAACGTGCTTCTGACCGCAGCTCTGGCCACCCTCTCCTCCGCCGGAGCCGCCACCTTGGTCTTCGGGGCCAACGGCGATCCCGTGTCGCTGGAAAGCGCCAACATCACCGACGGCATCAGCATTCTGGTGCAGCGCCAGATTTACGACACCCTCGTCGACTTCAAGAACGGCACCACCGACCCCGTGCCCGGCCTCGCCACCTCTTGGAAGAGCAATGCCAACGCGACCCAGTGGACGTTTAACCTGCGCCGCAACGTGCGGTTCCATGACGGCACCCCCATGAACGCCGACGCCGTGATCTTCAACCTCAGCCGTTGGTGGGACAAGGCGCACCCCTTCGGCTTCCGCGATCAGGGCCGCACCTTCGAAATTGTGGGCGAACTTTTGGGCGGCTACAAGGGTGACCCCACCGCCGTCATCAAGAACATCGTGAAGGTCGACGCCTACACCGTGCGCGTGGATCTGAACAAGTCCAGCAGCGTGTTCCCCAACGTGATCGGCAGCGGCTACTTCGGTATCGCCAGCCCCACCGCCATTCGCAAGGACGGCGCGAAGTACGGCACGCCTGCCAGCAAAGCCGTCGGCACCGGCCCCTTCATCTTCCAAAGCTGGCGCACGGGTGACCGCGTGGTCTTGCTGCCCAACAAGCTGTACTGGGGCGAAAAAGCCAAGGTGGATCAACTCGTCATCCGCTCTATCAAAGACGCTTCTCAGCGCCTGAACGAGCTGAAGGCCGGAACCATCGACTTTACCAACGACCTGACGCCCGACGCCCTGCGCAACATTCAGAACGACAAGAATCTGGTGGCCGTCAAGCGCCCCAGCTTCAACGTCGGCTTCGTCAGCCTCAACAACCGCAACGAGTTCCTCAAGAACGCCAAGGTTCGTGAAGCCATCAGCATGGCGATCAACAAGAAAGAAATCGCTGAAGCGTTCTGGAACGGCCTCGGCATCAGCAACGCCAGCTTCGTGCCGCCTGTACTGGCGTGGGCCAACAGCACCAAAGTGCCCACCGACTACAAGTTCGACCCCGCCGCCGCCAAGAAGATGCTGGCCGACGCAGGTTACCCCAACGGGTTCTCCATCGACCTGTGGTACATGCCCGTCAGCCGTCCGTACTTCCCCACGCCCAAGCCGATTGCCGAAGCCATTGCCGCCGACCTCAGCGCCATCGGCGTGAAGGTGAACCTGAAAACGCAGGACTGGGCCAAGTACCTCGAAGACCGCAACAAGGAACCCGGCTTCGATATGTACATGATCGGCTGGACGGGCGACTACGGCGACCCCGACAACTTCTACAGCGCCTACTACGGCCCCAACGCCTCCGATGACATCAACTGGAACCCACCCGAACTTCAGAAGTTGCTGGAGCAGGGCCGCGCCGCCACCACGCAGGCCGAGAAAGCCAAGGCCTACTCGCAGATTCACGAAATCACCTACAACGCCAAGTACCGCATTCCGATGGTGCACAGCAACCCGCTGTCGGCGGCCCGCACCTACCTGAAAGGCTGGGTTCCTAGCCCACTGGGCAGCGAAGCCTACAACACGATTTCGTTGGTGGGCAAGAAATAAGTTTGTTCCGCTGGGGCACGCTTGTTGTGTGCTAGCGGAGTGGAACGAGTGGGCGGGCTTCTGTTCTAGAGGCCGCACACCACGTCCGGACAAGGTTGATGGGGGTGGGGCTGGCCTGTACTGGCCGACCCTGCCCCTTTGCTGTGGCCCACCGCTGCTGGCCGCGTTGATCCGAGTTCAGCGCCGGGCGGGTAAACTGGCGCTAGCCCCAATCTGGCACTCCCGTCACTTTTTTTCCGCGTTCGATTTTTGCCGTTTCCAGAGTTTAGGAATTTCTATGTTCAGAAGGGGGCTTTTCCTTGGGCAGTTATCTGATTCGCCGTATTGCAAGGACGCTGCTGGTGATGCTGGGCATCAGCCTGTTGGTGTTCGTATTCGTGCGCTCTATTCCCGGCGATCCGGCCACCGCGATGCTGGGCGAACGCGCCACGCCGCAGTCTGTGGCGGCGCTCCGCACTCAGTTGGGCCTCGATAAACCGTGGTTTTTCAACCCGTCCAACCCGCTGGACGCGCAGTATCCGAAATATCTGGCGGCGCTGGCTCAGGGCGATCTCGGCAGCGGCATCAAGAGCAATATTCCGGTACGCGATGAACTCGGCTCGCGCTTTCCGGCCACCGCCGAACTGAGTTTGGCCGCGCTGTTTTTTGCCCTGATCATCGGCCTGCCCGCTGGCATTTTGGCCGCGCTGCGCCGCAACAGCGTTTGGGACAATCTCGCCACCACCATCAGTTTGGTGGGCGTGAGTATGCCCGTATTCTGGCTGGGGCTGCTGCTGTCCTACTTTTTTGCGGTGAAGCTGGGCTGGCTACCGCCGAGTGCGCGGCTGGGCAATGAATCTACACTGGAACCGATCACCGGATTTTATGTGCTGGACGGTATTTTACGTGGCAGTCCCGCCGATGCGTGGGACGCCCTGCGCCACCTGATTTTGCCCGCTATTGCGCTGGGTAGTATTCCACTGGCGATCATTGCCCGTATTACGCGCAGCAGTCTGCTGGATGTGCTGGGCCAAGACTACGTGCGAACGGCCCGTGCCAAAGGGCTGTCTCAACGCACGATTACGCTAAAGCACGCGCTCAGGAATGCGCTGCTGCCCGTCGTCACGGTCATCGGGCTACAAGCCGGAGCCTTGCTAGGCGGCGCGGTGCTGACCGAAACCATCTTTTCGTGGCCCGGCATCGGCTCATGGGTCTATGAGGCCATCAGCCAGCGCGACTACCCGATCATTCAGGGCGGCGTGATTTTTGCGGCGCTGGTGGTCAGTCTGACCAACCTGCTGGTCGACCTCAGCTACGCCTCTCTTGATCCCCGGATTCAGTACCGATGAGACTTTTCCAGCCATTTCCGATCACAGGGGGCACCCCATGACCACTGCTTCCCCCGCCGCCGCCCCCAAAGCCAAGCGCCAGCCCAGCATCTTCTCGCGGCGGTTTCGGCGCAGCACGCCCGGCAAAGTCGGCGCGGCCATCGTGGCTGTCTTCGTGCTGCTGGCGCTGCTGGCCCCCATTCTCAAGCCTTACGACGCCTCCAGTGACCGCAATTACCGCCTGAACCTGAAGCCGCCTAGCGTGGCCGCGCTGTGGAATCCAGAAGTAGCCGAGGAATACCGCGATCCGGTGACGGGTCAGGTCAATCCTTGGTCACACCCGTTCGGCACCGACAATCTGGGCCGCGACGTGCTGACTCGCGTGTGGCACGGCACCGCCATCAGCCTGAAGGTGGGCGTGGTCAGTACGGTGCTGGCCCTCGTCATCGGGACGTTGGTGGGCGTGCTGGCCGGGTACTTTGGCGGCTGGTTCGACAGCGTCACCGGCTACCTGTCGGACGTGATGCTGGCCTTCCCCAGTATTTTGCTCGCCATCGGCTTTGCCAGCATCTTCAGTTCAGACAATCCGCCTCTGCTGATCAGTGCCATAGACCGAATATTCGTGCTGAACAGTCCGCAACTGGTCACGGCGATGTTGGCCGTGTCGCTGGTGCAGATTCCGGTCTACATGCGCCTCTCCCGCGCCGTGGTGCTGGGCCTGCGCGAGCGCGAGTTTGTACAGGCGTCGGGTGCCTTGGGAGCCACCCAGATTCGCACCGTGTTCAAGCACGTATTGCCCAACAGCCTCTCACCCCTGATCGTGCAGGGCGCACTGAGCATTGCCACCGCCACCATCGAGGTCGCCGCGCTGGGGTTCCTCGGCATCGGCGCTCAGCCCCCGCTGCCGGAATGGGGCACCATGATCAGCGATTCCCGCCAGTATTACGTGGATTCTCCGTGGACGATGATTTTTCCCGGCCTCGCCATCTTTCTGACGGTGCTGGGCTTCAACCTGCTGGGCGACGGCCTGCGCGATGTACTTGACCCACGCAGTACGCAGTAAATCCACAATCTTTAAGAGCTAAACAGAAGGGACGCAGACCAGTTTCAGTCTGTGTCCCTTCTCTTTGGAGTCGTCGTCCAAAACTTAAAGCGCCTTACCCTCGCCCTTTTTCCTTGTCCCACGCCCCAAACGTCTTACCCTCGTCGGCCAACTGCTTCAGCAGGGGCGCGGGCGTCTGGCCGTACTTCTCCAGCGCGGCAGCCACGTTGCTCAGGCCCATTTCGTCGGCGTACTGCATGGGGCCGCCCCGGTAGGCGGGGAAGCCGTAGCCGTAAATGTAGATCACATCTATGTCTCCGGCCCGCTGGGCAATCCCTTCTTCCAGAATCTTCGCGCCCTCGTTGACCAGACTGTAGGCCAGCCGCTCGGTGATTTCCTGCGGGCTGATGGTACGGCTCTGCAAGCCTTTTTCGCTGCGGTAAGTGGCGATCAGGTCTGACATTTCGGCGCTGGGCACGGGCTTTCTGCCGTCCGGGTAGTCGTAGATTCCGGCCTGTGTTTTCTGCCCCTTGCGGCCCTGCGCCACGATCCGGTCTAGCCAGCCGTCGGGTTGCGGTTCGCCGCGCACCTTCGCCTGATGCTGCCGGATGGAATAACCGATGTCCAGCCCCGCCATATCGGACATCTCGAATGGCCCCATCGCCAGCCCCAGCGCGTGCATGGCGCCGTCCACGTCTTGCGGATTCGCGCCTTCCTCTACCAATTTGCGGGCTTCGTCGCCGTAGCGGTGCACCATGCGGTTGCCCACGAAACCGTCACAGACGCCCACCACCACACCCACTTTCTTGATCTTGCGGGCGAGGGCCATACTCGTCGCCAACACCGACGCGCTGGTTTTCTCGGCCCGCACGATTTCCAACAGCTTCATCACATTGGCGGGGCTGAAAAAGTGCAGTCCAATCACGCTTTCGGGGCGCGAAGTGACGCTGGCGATTTCGTTCACATCTAGGGTGCTGGTATTGCTCGCCAGAATGGCTCCCGGCTTGGCAATCCCGTCTAGGCGCGTAAAAATATCCTTCTTTACATCCATGTTTTCAAACACGGCCTCAATGATGATGTCGGCTTGCGCGAGATCATTCATGTTCAGCGTGGGCGTCAGCAGGGCCATTCGCGCCTCCACGTCGTCCATGCTCAGGCGGCCTTTTTTGGCGGTGTTCTCGTAGTTGCGGCGAATCGTTGCCACGCCCCGGTCTAGCGCGTCCTGCGCGGTTTCCACGATGGTCACGGGAATGCCCGCGTTCAGGAAATTCATGGCGATGCCGCCGCCCATCGTGCCCGCGCCAATCACGCCTGCGCTGCGAATCTCGGTCAGGGGGGTGTCTTTGCCGATGCCGGGCACACGGGCGCTTTCGCGTTCGGCAAAGAAAATATGACGCAGGCCGCGCGACTGCGGCGAATCTTTGGCCTGCAAAAACAACCCGGCTTCGGCGTTCCAACCTTCCTCAAAGGGGCGGGTGGCGGCCACTTCGGTGAGGTCTACGATCATGCCGGGCGACATCTGGCCCCGGTGGGTTTTGCCTAGGCCTGCGCGGGCGGCAGCAAACAGTTCGGGGCTTGCGCCTTCCACGCCGCGCTCAGAAACACGGGGCAGCGGGCGGGTTGCAGCGTGGGCGCGGGCAAACGCTACGGCAGCGGCGCGTAAGTCGGCCTCGGTTTTGCCCTCTATCAGTTCGTCGATCAGGCCCAACTGTGCGCCCTCGGCGGCCCCGATGGGACTCCCCGACAGCATCATTTCTAGGCCCTTTTGTGCGCCCACCACGCGGGGAAGGCGCTGGGTGCCGCCCGCACCGGGGAAGATTCCCAGCTTGACTTCGGGCAGGCCTAGCTGAGCGCCCGACAACGCCACGCGGTACGTGCAGGCCAGCGCCACTTCTAGGCCGCCGCCCAACGCCGTGCCGTGAATGGCGGCGACGGTGGGCTTGGGGAAGGCGTCCAGCCGCGTGATGAAGCCGCGCAAATCGGGGGCCTGCTCGCGGGGCAGGTCGAAGGTTTTGATGTCAGCCCCAGCGATAAACGTGCGCCCACCGCCGATGATGACCACCGCGCTGACGCTCTGATCCTGCTCGGCCACGTCCAGACCCGCGTGCAGGCCTTCCGGTACACCGGGCGAAAAAGCGTTGACGGGCGGATTGTTGATCGTGAGAATCAAAATGTCGCCGTCGCGGGATTGGTCGATCATTGGGGTTGGGGCAGTGGTCATGGGTGAAGCCTCCTAGGGAAAGAAGTCGGGGCAAAACGAGGGGTTGGTGCGTCATGCTGTCATGCCCTACCCCGCTGGGTCAAATACGTTGACGTTCAGAGTGTCCGTGCACGTTCACTTTCAGGATTCAGTCAGGTATGCTTCAGCCTATGACCGATACAGCCCAAAGTGGAGCGGCACAGACGATGAGGGCCATTGTGGTAGAGCAGTTGGGTGCGCCCGATGTGATGCAGGTGCGTGAAGGCGTGCCCGTGCCGCAGCCGGGGCCGGGGCAAGTGCGCTTGAAGGTGGAAGCGGTGGGCATCAACTTTGCCGACGTGCTGAGTGTGGCGGGCGAGTATCTGACACGAACCCGCGTGCCCTACACGCCTGGCATGGAATTTGCCGGAACCGTGGACGCATTGGGCGAGGGCGTGACAGGCGTGCAAGTGGGCCAATTGGTGGCCTGCTTGGGCGGCAGCGGCAGCCTCGCGACTTACGCGGTGGCCCATGCAGCGGCCCTGATTCCCGTGCCTGCCAGCCTCACGGCGGCTCAGGCGGCGGCGTTTCCGGTGTCGTATTTCACGGCCTATCACGGCCTGAAGACGCTGGGATACGGCCAGCCGGGGCAGTGGGTGTGGGTGCAGGCGGCAGCGGGCGCACTGGGCACGGCCAGCATTCAACTTGCCAAAGCGATGGGCATGAACGTAGTTGCCACCGCCAGCACCGAGGAAAAACTGGAACTGGCCCGCAAACTGGGCGCAGACGTGACCCTGCTGCAAGATGACCCAGACCGCGTGCAGAAAATCCGCGCCGCCGCTGCCAGCGACTCTAACCCCAAAGGCGGCGTAGACCTCGTGCTGGAAGTGGTGGGCGGGCCAAGGTTTCAGGAGAGTTTGGACGTGGTGATAAACCGGGGCCGCGTAATCGTGATCGGCAACGCCAGCCGCGAGCAGGCCAACTTGCGCCCTGTAGAACTGATGAAGCGCAACGTGACCGTGACGGGCCTGTGGCTGACCAGCCTGATGGGCGACGCCGAAGCCACCCGCGACGCAGCGCTGGCCCTGACGCCCCTGATCGCCAGCGGGCAAGTGACGCCGCAAGTGGGGCCAACCTACGCGCTAGACGAAAGCGTGCGGGCTTTTCAGGACATCTTGGATCGGAAAACGACTGGCAAAGTGGTGATTGAACCGCAGAGGTGAAAGACGGTAAGTGGTGAGTAGGTAGTGGTCAGTGGATGAGGTGCCAGAGCAGAAACGATCTGTAATTCTGTTTTGACCTCCCCAGTCACTACTGACCACTTACCACTCACTGGTTTTAACTGAATAGCCGCAGCAGAGGCCGCCACCAAGGAATAGACACCAGCAAAATCAGCAACGTCACCGCCGTCCAGAGGGCCGCCACACGGAATTTGGCCCGGTCTGTGGCGGCGCGTTTGCTGAGGGCGCTGGCTAAGGTGGCGGTCACGGCAGCGATCAGGCCGAGGCCCACATGCTGCCACTGATAGCTGGAGCTTCTGTCGGCAAACGCTCCGGCCCCCTGAGATCCCAACAGGCCAAAGAGCAGGAGTCCCAGCACCACTTGCAGATGCACGCTGCCCGCGAACAACACGACGGGGCGGCGGTCTGCGGCGGTGAACTCCTTATCGCCGCTCAGAGCCGGAACCGTGCGGATCAGCGCCCACACGCCCGCGATCAGCACCAGCCAGCGCGTGATGTTGTGGAAGGTCAGCAAAATGAGATAGAGGGTTGCCATGTTGGTCAGATTAAGGGATGGGGGGTGGGGCGGTTGGCCCGCTGGCGCAGAAGCCGAATCTCAGCACCCCAGATTTACAACACGTCTTCTTTGCTTCCCCGTTTCTTCAAATTGTTCTGCGTTTTGCGCCAACGCAGGGCCTTCACGATGGCGGGCGCGGCGGCATTCAGGTTCAGATCGTAGGCGGGATACCACACACGCTGCTCGCTGAATTTCAGTTTCATCTTGAACACGCCGAACGAGTGTTTTTCTTCGTCCAGTTGCCGGGGAATGCCCCAGAAATCAAACAGTTCGTAGCCGCGCTGCTTGGCATCCAGCATGGCGTTCCAGTAAAAGGCGTCGGGGGCTTTGGCATCCTTGCGGGGTTCGCCATTTTCGCCAACGCGGTCATCGCGCACGCTGCCGCCGAACAGGTAATACGCGCCCTTGCCCATCCCCAAAAAGAAGCCGCCCGCCAGCGCTTTGCCCTCGTGCCGAGACAGCACGATGTAGGCCTCGCCGCCGTAAGCGTTGCCTTCGCGCAGCATGGCTTCGTAGTAGGCGCGGGGAAATGCGCCCAGTTTGGCCCGCTCGTTGGTGGCCGTAAAAATGTCCCAGAAGGCTTCGAAGTCGTCATCCCGGCCTGCCACCACGCCGAATTTGTGGGCGGCACGCACATTGCGGCGGGCCATGCTGTGCAGGTCAGCGAACATCTGTTCTTCGGTGCGGGTCAGGTCGGCGATGATCGTGTGTTCGGGCTGCTCGGTTTCGGCGCGGCGAAAGGGGCCATACGCTTCCGGCACGGCCACGCTATCGTCGGCGGGGATGGGCAGGGGTGGCTCTATTTTCAGCAGCGCGTCGGTGGGCTTGGCGACTTTTCGCAGGGCTTCGGCCACAGCGGGCAGCAAATCCAGCGACTCTAAGGCGGGGCCACGCGGCGCGTACAGCGTCGAAAACCCCGGCACGAGGCGCTTGCGAAGAAGCTGCACCGCACCCACCGTGCGGCCCTCAGCCTTGATGAGATAACGCACAGGCGTTTGTCCCAGCACGCGCCGCGCCTCGCCGTAGCCCCAGCCTTGCAGGGCACTTGTAATCGGCAGGCTACTTACAGCGTCGTCATAGACGCGGGCATCGGTGGTTTCTTCCAAAGTCAGGCGCACGGGGGGGATTGTACGACAGGCCGGGGTTCATGTGGCGCTCAGCGTGCCTGCCCGCCGGAACGCTAGAGTAATGAGCATGAAATTTGCTGGATACACTGCGGCTCGTCTGACCTCACCCTTTCTGAGAGGAACAGTGCTGACGGGAACGCTGCTGCTGGGCGCTGCTCTGGCCCAAACCACCCCCGCACCTACACCCACTCCAGCACCCGTGCAAACTCCGGCCACGATTCCGACCCCCGCGCCAGCGCCCACTGCGCCCGCAACGGCTCCGGCGGCGGCTCCTGCACCTGCGGCCACTCCCGCTGCCGATCCGTCCACCTTGGTCGCCACCATCGGCACCGAGAAAGTGACGCTGGGCGAGTTCGATCAGGCGTTTCGGGTGGCTGTTGCGCGGCTCGTCAATTCTCAAGGCGTGCCCTTTGAAGAGTCGTACCTGACCGAATTTGCCGACGCCCGCCGCGACTTTCTGACCCAGTACGTGCGTGACCGCGCCGTGTACCAGATTGCCCGGATTGCCAACAAGCCCGACGCAGCCGCGATTGACGCACAAGTTGCCAAGGCCCGCGAGAACTTTGCCGACGACGCTGAATTCAGCGAGGGCTTGGCGCAGACCGGCTTCAGCACGCCCGCTGAACTCCGGGCAGAACTGGAACGGCAGGCCGTGGTCGCCGCTTATCTGGACAGCGTGAAGAAGCGCCTGACCTTCGGCAATGCCGTGGTTTTGGGCTTTTACAACCTCAACAAAGCCTCGTTTACTCGTGAAGGTGAGGCCTGCGCCAAGCACATCCTGGTCAAGACCCAGCCCGAAGCCCAGCAGATTCAGAAGGATCTGGTGGCAGGCGGCGACTTCGCGGCCATTGCCAAGGCCAAGAGCCAAGACCCCGGCAGCGCGGCAGACGGCGGCGATCTGGGTTGCTTCGGGCCGGGCCAAATGGTGGCGGCCTTCGATACCGCCAGCTTCAAGGGGCCGCTGAACGTGCCCCAGTTGGTTCAGACCGAGTTCGGATACCACGTGCTGACCGTGACTGGGCGCACCAATGCAGGCCTCGCGCCGCTGACCGTGGCCGAGCCGCTGATCCGCGAGCAACTGGCCCGCGACGCCTCTCAGAAATACGTGAATGCTCAGGTGGCCCGCCTGAAAGTGCAGAGCTTTGCTGATGTGGTGGGCGCGGCTCCGGCCAAGTAAGGGGCAAGCGAACCGGAGGGCGGGGGCTGCGGCTTCCGCCTTCTCTTTGCTGTGCTGGGCGGTGCGGATGGGTCTAAGGTGCTGGGTGGGAGCGTTGGAAGTTCAACCCCCCCGTTGCTCCACAACGCCCCCCCTTGAGGGGAGGACAAGTGCGCTTTTACGCTGTTCTTAGACCCTTAGATCCTAGACCCTATAGACGCTTGTCTCAGGAACGCCAACGCCGCCTCCATGCACCCGCCGCCCCACCGCGCCCATCAGGTCATCCAACGTCCCGAACGAACGCATCTCGGCGGCTGACAGCCACTCCTGCAATGTGCCGTCTGGTTGTACCTCGAACGCGGCGGGCAGGGGCACACCGTCTAGGCCGTATTCGGCGCGGAGTTCGTCGCGGTGCAGAAAGCGGACATTCGGCCCCAGCCCGCGTACGAAGTCGCGCCACTCGCGCTTCATTCCCAGTGGGCCATACGTGACGGCGCACAGTTGGCACTCGTAGTCCTGCGGACGCACCGTTTTGATCCACAGGTCTTTGAGGCCGTTCAGCACGCCGCCATCGGCGTTGTAGACGAAAACGAGGGGGGCGGGCTGGGTCATGTATTAAGGGTACGGGGGCCAGTATGAACACACTGCACGCCAAGATCAGATTCACGCCAACGTTGCTTTAACACAGCCTGCGTAAGCTTGTTTCAGCACACAGATTTCAAGAGACACATGCACCCCCAAGGAGCCGACATGAACCAGCACCCGAACGTGAACCCCGCGCCCGACGAAGACAACGACGATGAGATGGTGGGGACTCTGCTCAGCCGCAGGCGGGCGCTGAGGCTGCTGGGATGGGGCGGCGGCGTGGCGGCGTTGGCGGCAGGCAGCGTGCTGGCCCAGCGCACCAGCGCGGGAACCACTGGTGCCACCAGCCTGCCCGGATGTGTGGTGCGGCCCGCCCAGACCGAAGGCCCGTATTTTATTGACGAAAAACTGAACCGCAGCGATATTCGCAAGGATTCCAAGACCGGCAAGGCCAGCGCGGGCATTCCGCTGACACTGGATTTTGTGGTGTCGAAGGTGACGGTAGGCACTTGCACGCCGCGTGGCCGGGTGCTGATAGACGTGTGGCAATGCGACGCGCTGGGTGTGTATTCGGACGTCTCGGGCAACACCGACGACTTCCTGCGCGGCTCGCAGGTCACCAACGCACAGGGCAAGGCCAGCTTCACCACCGTGTATCCCGGCTGGTATCCGGGCCGCGCCGTGCATATCCACTTCAAGCTGCGCCCACTGGATGCCAGCGGCAAGCCCACCGGGGAATTCACGTCGCAACTGTTCTTCCCCGAAGCCGTGACAGACGCGGCCCACGCCGCCGCACCCTACAACCGCAAAGGCAAGCGCAATACGCTGAACAGCACCGACGGCATCTACCGCAACGGCGGCAGCCAGCTGCTGCTGAACCTGACCGGGAATCCTCAGAAGGGCTACCGCGCAACGTTTGACGTGGGGCTGAATATCGGCTGAGGCTGGGACTGGAACTGGGGCCAAATCACACCCTCAGCGCACGCGCACCCCCTTCGTCGGCGGCTGCTTGCTGATCCACGCCACGAACCGCCGCACGTCTTCATGCGCCAGCAGCGCGTCTACCGACGAATATTCTCCGGCCAGTTCCGCGTTGGTGAAGGTGCGGTGCAGGAACTTGTGGCAGGGCGGGCACAACAACACCGTCGGCAGCGCGTGGATTTTGACGCCTTGCCGACGCCCCTGTGACTTGGGAATCAGGTGATGCTCGGTCAGGTGCGGCACGGCGCGGTCACACAGGCCGCAGCGATCCGGCGTGCTGGGCGGGGGCGGCCAATCGGAGGCAGGCAGGCGGCGGGCCATCAGGGAAGTAGGCTAGGGCAGGGGGCAGGACTCAGAGTGAGCGATGCATTGCCGTTTCATTGACTGTCAGTTGGGGCCTTCAGCTCGGCTTGCAAGGCGTCCAGCACCTCGGCACGCGGGTCTAATTGTAGACGGGCAGCGAGGGCGCGGGCCAACGCGAGAGCAGCAAAACAAGCTTGCACCGCCGTTCCGCTGACCGTCTCATTCAGGGCGGCCAACACTCCCGGCGGCAAGTCGCGTTCGGCATTCCGCGCCGGAGCTTGAGGTTGCGGCGCACCGTGCAGCGTGCGGGCCAAGCGCAACAGGCCGCCGCGCACCCAGTTCAGGAGTTCCCACGCCCGGAGGCTCTCGCCCCGCAGAGCAACCGCAGAGGCGAACACCAACCAGTTCAGCATGTTGTCGAATTCTGTTTGGGAACCCGGCAAGGTGGATGCGAAGGACGGTCTAGACGCCCACTCGCCCAAGATACTCGCCAGTGTGCCGCCCTGATCCTTGATCAACATTTGTGCCGGGTCGCCGCCCCCATTGGGCCAGCCGCGTATCTGATCCAGCGCCGATTCAGGCTCTAGATGCAGTTCCACCCGCAACAAATCGGGCGTAACAATATTGGGTGTGCCAAATGGATTGACCACTTCCAGCGCAACAGGCGTGATGGCACGCAGGAACTCGAACGCAACTAGAGGCCGTCCAACACGCACAAAAGCGTAATACTCCAAGTCGCTCCACTCATCGGCGGCGGGCGAACCATCGGGGCGGATTTGGGTGCGGCTGCCGTAAGCGAGGGCGTACAGCAAGCGGTCATCGGCCAGCAACGCGGCGCGGATACGGGTGTCCAGAGCGTCGAGGGCGTCTAGGCGGGCGGCGGGGTTCACGGGGGCAAGCATAAGGCCTTCATCCCTCAGTTGGCCGAGCCGGATAAAGGCAGTATGTTCAGGTAAGACTCCCGCCCGCCACAGCGTCAAAACCTGGCAGTGTTCCTGCCGACTTCCCTTCTGCCCACCAACAGTCGGCCCGTCAGATGAAGGCCCGTCAGACAATCAAAGTCGCCGCTCATGGACGGCGGGTAGCATAGGCATCATGCGTTTATCCTCCCCTGCCGCCCGCGCTCCGGGTCTGCTGTTGTTGCCTGCCCTGCTGCTGTCTACCGCGCTCCTGTCAACACAGGGTGCCGCCCAGACTGCTCCTGCTCAGCCCGCGCCTGCACAGCCAGCAACGCCCGCGCCTGTCACGGCTCCTGCCGCGCCTGCCCGCACTCCCTTGCCCGGCGCACCCTCGGCAGCCACCGCCCGCGCCGTGAGTGCCATCGCGGTAGAGGTTGGGGGCGTCATCAAGGGCCAGATCATCTCATGCCCCGCTGCCCTAAAACTGAGCGTGCGGGCCGTGTGCTTGTACTCCAAAAACACCCCGGCCAGCCTGCGCCCCCTGATTCGCGGCAAGCTGGCGGGCCGGGCGCTGGGCGACTGGAAGACCACTGGCACCAGCAGCACACTGTTGGCATCGGAAACCGTGAATGGGCCTGTGGGCGCGTTCGTGTTGCTGCGGGGGCTGTCGGCCACCGAATCGCTGGTCGCCATTGACGCCGTGACTGCCGCCGCCACGACCGCTGCCCGCCCCGCCACCCCCGCCGGAGCGGTCAAGGGTCAGCCGTATGTGCTGGGCCGCGACCTGATCGGCGTGGTGAATGTGACGGCGCTGGGAGGCAACCGCTACCGCCTGAACGCAGGAGATACCGCATTGACCGTGACGGTGGGAGCCAAAGCTGCCCAACTGAGCGGCGGGCAGACGACGGCGGGCAACGTGGAACTGCCCTTCGCGCCCGCCACAGACGGGAAAAACCTGATCTTCCCATTGCTGGGCCTGCGCTCGCTGGGCTGCACGGTCACGCCTGCCGGAGCGACGGTGACGGTGGCCTGCGGGCAGAGCAGCATCGGCCTGCGCCCCATCGTGTTCTAAAAACTTAGGCCAGCACACCTCTTCCCGCCGCAGCTTTGGGTCAACCGAACCCGCAAGCTCATGTGGCGGGTTTAGGCTGTCATACGGAACTCGGGCAGATGCAGGGCCGAAACGACGCCTTCTAGGGGTATGGGCGGGAACAGAATTGATCTGGAACCACGACATCAAAGGGAACCCTATGACCCAGACCGTCCATGCCATGATTCCTGAACCGCACTTGGCTCAGCTTCTGTTCGCCAACCCACGCCTCGCGCCCCTCTGGGCCTTCATCCGCATTTATGTGGGCTACGCCTGGCTGGTCGCGGGCTGGGGCAAAGTGACCAATCCAGCAGGCGTCTGGGTCGGCGAAAAGGCGGGTACAGCCGTCACCGGCTACCTCACTGGCGCACTCGCCAAAACCACAGGCGATCACCCAGACGTTTCGGGCTGGTACGGATGGTTTATTCAAAACGTGGCGCTGCCCAACGCCGCCGTCTTTTCATATCTGGTGGCTTACGGAGAAGTGCTGGTGGGCATCGCCCTGATTCTGGGCCTGTTGACCGGTTTGGCGGCCTTCTTCGGCGGCTTTATGAATGTCAGTTACCTGCTGGCCGGAACCCTTAGTACCAATCCGCTGCTCTTTATTCTGGCAACGTGGCTGGTCTTGGGCTGGCGAGTGGCTGGATACTGGGGTCTAGACCGTTGGGTGCTGCCCAAGTTGGGGGTCAGTGTTACGAATACCGACAAGACTGGCAGAACGCGAACAAAGGCCACTTAGCCGCTCAAATTTAAGGGAAACAAGGGGTCAACTTTAGTGGGAGGGTTGACTCGTTTTTCATTGCTGAGAACAGTCAATACCGACGCCGCTTAGAGCAGTTCCCCGAATTACGCCACCGAGAAAAGAGACTTTCGGTGGCTCCATTCTCCCTCCTGCTCGGTAAAGTTCACTCGCTTCGCTCGGTCACTATGATGACAAATGCTGTAAGGTGGGTACCCCAGCACCCAAATCGTGCGTGCCTAGATCGCATGGACTCCACCTGATCCAAGAATAAGAAGAGTTCTGAACGTATATTCTCGCTCTCTTCACCTGTAGGAAAGGAGCGATGCGCCAGCAGCGAGGTGAGGGAGCCATCCCGTGCAGTGTCACGCGATCATTTTAATTTCGTATAGGAGCCTATACTGCGCGGCAAACAGGCCCAAATCTATGCTGGGTCACGCTTGCGGCTAAAGAGTGTGAACTCAGCAGACGGAATCGCGTTCGGGGTCGTAGATCAAGTTGATGTGCGGCGTACCACGGGAGCTGTCGCGGGGCAGGTCATGGCGCAATCTGTTGCCCCCAGCGCGTTTGGCGGCGTACATCAGCTGGTCAGCCCGGTCTAGGGCCACGTCCAAGGTGTCGCCGGGCACCAGTGTCATCCCGATGCTGACTGTGACGGGCCGGGTCGTCCACGCGTGATTTTGCACGGCCAATCGGAAGCCCTCCAAGGTGGGCACGAGGCTCGGCTGACCCGCACAGCGCACCAGCACAAATTCTTCTCCTCCGTAGCGGGCCACCAGATCACCTGGCAGGGCATGGGCCTTGAGAAGAGCAGCGATTTCGCGCAAGACGGTATCTCCGGTGGCGTGGCCGTGCGTGTCGTTCACCCGTTTAAAGCGGTCTACGTCGATCATGGCTGCCTGAGCAGGAGCCTGGGCTGTTCCATTCGTCAAGCGCCGCGCCCCCTCGGTCATCAGGTGTTGGCGGTTGTGCAGGCCGGTCAGCAGGTCGGTTACGCTGCGGCGTTCAGCTTCGGCGTGCTGGGCTTCAGCCTGGGCCAACGAGGCTTCGAGTTCGGCCAACCGTTGGGCCTGCCGTGCATTGGCCTGCCCGATCATGGCAAGCGCCAGGGTGGCCGGGTCAACGGCCTGAAGCCCAGCGGTCTGCTCGCGTGCAGTGTCGTCCCAGTCACCCTGATCCTGCGCCCAGCGCACCCGGCTCAGCTCTTGGGTCAGCAGTACACTGGCGCGGGCACGCTCGACTTCCGCCTCTATATCCTGAGACTGCGGAAGCTGATCGAGGTCGTTAAAGTGCGCCTGGGCCGCTCCCAGTTGGCCCTGCTGCACCTTGAGGACGACCAACTGCGCCAGCGCCAGAATATGCAGCACCGCGTAGCCATCTTGGCCGCGCTGCACGGCACGGGCATAGTGCTGTTCTGCCCGGCCAAATTCGCCGCGCCGCTGGTACACCATCCCCAGATTCAGGTACGCCACGCCAGTCTGCTCGGACTGGCCGCAGTCCTCGAACAACTCCAGCGACTCCTGCAACAGGGGCAGTGCTTCTCCCACATTGAAATCCAGGAGCGCGAGGGCCAGATCGTGCTTGGCATGGGCCAGCTCCACAAGGTCGCCGCAGCCCGTTGCTACCGCCAATTGCTCGTGGTACAGGGCGTGCGCCGCGCTGAAATCCAGACGCGCCATCATCAGGCCTGCCCGGATATTCAGGGCACGCGAACGCCAGACATCGGGCGCAGTCAACTCGGACAGCGCGGCGTTCACATGCTCAAAGGCGGAAGTGTAGGCTCCAGTGCGCCAATCGAGGTATGCCAGCATGACGTCGCGCACAGGTGAGGGCGGCGAGGCCTGCGCCCATTGCCGCGCACTGGTGGGGTTCAGCTCGCGGTCAGCCCACGCCCGCCCAGAGGCAGTGAGTGTGGTGGGCAGAGGGTGCGGCATCTCAATAGCATAGGCAACTTTAAGGCTCTACAATGAGATTTTTTCAGCATCTTAAGACACCTAACGGCTACTAAAGGGAAGATGGGAGGGAATGAAGGCACAAAAAATCGTTTCAGTGGGCAAACACGTCTAGACCAGCCAAGACCACGCTACTGTGGGCCTCGACGGTCAGGCTGTGGTCACGGTTATAGCCGCCCGCCATCAGGGTCACCACGGGGATTCCCGCCGTCCGCGCCCAAGTCAGCACCGTGTGGTTGCGCTCGTACACCCCGTCCAACGTGAGGGCAAAGCGCCCGAAGCGGTCTCCGGCCAGCACATCGGCCCCCGCTAAGTACAGCAGCAGATCGGGCCGGAAGGCTTGCAGGGCTGGCAGCGCCGATTCCCGCAACACCGACAAGTATTCGCTGTCTGTGACGCCATCGGGCAGGCCCAGATCGAGACTGCTGCGCTCCTTTCGAAAGGGGTAGTTGCGCTCGCCGTGAATGCTGAGGGTAAAGGCGCGTGCCTCGGCCCCCAGCAGCGCCGCCGTGCCGTTGCCCTGATGCACGTCCAGATCAAGGATCGCCACGCGCCGCGCCAGCCCTTCATCCAGCGCGATCCGGGTCAGGATAGCCGCGTCGTTGACCAGACAAAAGCCCTCGGCACTGGCCGCGAACGCATGATGCGTGCCACCCGCGAGGTTCGCGCCCCAGCCCACCGCCAATGCGTCGTGCAGCGCCGCCAGAGACCCGCCCGCCGCCCGCCGCGCCCGCTCCACCACACCCAAACTCCACGGCAACCCAAAGGCGCGTTCTTCGGCAGCCGTCACCTCGCCACGCCGCCAGCGTCTCAGCCAGACCGGGTCGTGTACGCGGGCGGCGTCGGCCCAGCGGAGGTTGGGGGTGTCCAGCACGGGCAGCAGGCCAGCTAAGCGGTCACGGACTCCGGCGTACTTGTAGGCGGGAAAGCGGTGACCTTCGGGCAGGGGGAAGGTGTAGGCGGCGGGCGTGTAGGCGCGGAAGGGGTGGGAGAAGGTGGGCGGCGAGGCGGTCACGGGGCCAGTGTGGCGCGGCGGGGGGAGGGGGGTGGGATGGAATGGCACGATTTGAGGAGTTCGAATTAGCTTGAGGATTGTTGGGCTTCTCCCACGTTGGCTTCCCCCACCCCCCAGCCCCCGCCCCCAAAGGGGTCAGGGGAGTTTGTCGCTGCGCTCGGCAGGAGTGATCTTGTCGCATCCAGACTCGGCTTCCCCATTCTTCTGAAGCGGAATTGCCAGTCGTCTTGACACTGGAATGGGCCCACCCGCTGCGCGGATGACGGCCTCACACGCATTTGGGCGGGGACGTGTTGGAGTGGCGGTGTCGGGGTGGCGGTGTCGGGGGTGTTTGCTTCCTCTCTATGGGGGAAGCTCGGAGCCAGCAACGTGGGTGAGTGGGCCTTAGCAATTGCCTTTCCCACCCACCCCTACCCGTTCTCCCTCAACTCCCGCAGAATCCAGAATCCCAAGGCATTCAGCGCCAGCACGAAGGCCAACGATCCCAGCGCCGCCCCGATTTCGCCGCGCCCGAACTGCATGATGATGCTGAACAGGCCGCCTAGATTGAGGCTGACAAGGAGAACGAGCAGCAGACCGGGAAGCACTTAACTTCCGCCTTCTTGCAACACTCCCAGCAATTCGGCGTGCAGCAGGCGGTTGGTGGCCACGATCATCTCTCCGTGCGGGGTGGGCACTCCTCCAGCGTCGGACACGTGGCCGCCCGCTTCTTGCAAGATCAGGCTTCCGGCGGCCACGTCCCAGCGTTTTACACCGATTTCCCAGTAGGCGTCCATGCGCCCGCAGGCCACGTTGCACAGGTCTAAGGCCGCCGCTCCGGGACGGCGAACCGGAATGCCCAGCCGCAGCAGGCGGGCCACCAGTGCCAGATTGCGTTCGCCGCTGTTGTCGTAGGGAAATCCGGTGGCAACGAGGGCGGGCGTGGTCAGGGTGGGCGTGGCACTCACGGCGAGGGGTTGGCCGTTCAGGAATGAGCCGCCGCCCAGTGTGGCCGTAAACAGTTCGTCGCGCGTGGGATCGAACACCGCACCCGCGATGGCCTCTCCCCGGTATTCCAGCGCCACCGAGGCACAAAACACTGGGTAGCCGTGCGCGTAGTTCACCGTGCCGTCCAGCGGGTCGACCACCCAGCGGAAGTCTGATTTGGCTTCTATTTCACCCAAGCCTTCTTCTTCACCCAGCACGGCATGATCGGGATAAGTCTCGGCTATGACGGCGCGGATGACCCGTTCGGCTTCACCGTCCACCTCGGTGACCAGATCGGCGTAGGTGGTTTTGGTCTGCACGATGCGGGCCGTGCCCAAGTGCACCAGATGCACGGCCCCCGCTGCCCGCGCCGCCGCGACAGCCACAGCCAAGAAGGGGGCGAGATCAGACAGAATGGAAGCAAGTGCAGTCACGTACAGAGTGTAGAGGCTCAGAATGGTGGGGATGAATTTTTCCCGAATCTTGCTCCTCGCGGTGGCTGCGGCGGCCCTGACGGGCTGTACCCCGGTGCAGAACGTGGCCACCCTGAACTTCCGGGCAGGCGTGGCAGGCGGCGAGATAGATGCGGCGACGCTGTTGCCCACGCAACTCGTCCCCGCAGACCGCCTTTTGGATGTCCCCGAGGCCGTAGAACGTGCCCCAGACGGCAGCGTGATCGTGGCCTGTCAAGCGGGGCCGCGTGGCGCTTTGTCGTGGGGCCTGTGCAGCCACATCACGCGCAAGCTCTCGGCAGGGCTGCTGACCGAATCGCCCAACCTGTTCGCAGGCGGCGTGCAAACCGTACCGACGTCTACCCTGTACCGCCGCGCCGTCGTCATCGTGCTGGACACAGGCGTGACCTTGGACAAGCTGCCCGCGCTGAGGGCCGAAGCCCAACGCCTGAACCGTGCCCCCTACAGCGTGGGCGGAATGGGGCCGGACTACGACTGCTCGACTTATCAAAACGCCCTGCAACGCGCCGCCGGACTGCCGGACGTGGTGCCCCGCAATGCGTGGGGAATTTATCTGCCGCAAGACGCGGTGGCTGGGGGCCGAGTGCTGTGGGTAGGGATTCAGAAAGGAGAGGGTGGATCGTAGAACGTGGGAAAGGCGCAGGTGGAGATGAGCGTTAGAACTGTTGGCCTTGAACTCTGGCAGAACGCCTCAAGCTCAGCCCCGCACTTCCACACGTCACCTCAACGCGGCTGGCTGCTCAACACCACCACATACGACGTGCCCCGCGAACCCTGCACGATGCTGGCTCCGGCGTGGGTGTAACGGGCCTCGTTCATCCAGAAGCAGTGAACAGGGGAGTTAAGCCACCAACGAATGGCCGCTTCGGGGTTCAGGCCCGTGCCCATAAAGATGATTTCGGTGACGCTGACCGCATTGACGCCGCTGCTGGCTGCCCGGATGCGGGGCGTGCTTCCGCCTGCTCCCGTATGGCTGATACGCCCACTGGCGGTCATGTAGTTGGCCTGAATACGGGCAGCCTGCGCGTGGGTGTTGCTGAAGGCCAAAGCTCCGGCGGCGGGTCGGCGGCCACTGCCGGGACAAGTGACGCCCTGCGCCCGCGCCGCGTTCAGGCGGGCCAGCAACTGCGACTCTGCGGAGGTCTGGGCGACAGCGCTGGCAGAAGCAACCACCGCGAGAAGACCCAGAACGTGCCGAAAGCCGTGCCAAAAGAAACGCTTAAGCATGTGAAGGGATTCTAAACGCTAAGGCTGTGTGTAGGCTGTGAGGATCAAGTGGAGAGATATGAGAAAAGGCGGCGCTGCACTGGGCAACACCGCCTTTACACATTGAGTTTTACGCCTCCAGTAGTCCACTGCGGCGCAGTAGAGCGTCGGGGTCGGGGCCGCGTCCCATGAACTCTTGGTACAGTTGCGCGGCTTCGGCGCTGTTGCCCCGGCTGAGCACAGCGTCCACGAAGGCGCGGCCCGTGTCGCGGTTGAAGATGCCCTCGGCGGCAAAGCGCGAGAAGGCGTCGGCGTCCAGCACTTCGGCCCATTTATAGGAATAGTAGCCAGCCCCGTAGCCCACCGGACTGCTGAACAAGTGCCCGAATTGCGCGGCTCGGGCGTAGTCTTCGGCCAGTGGGTAGGGGTAAAAGCGGGCCATCACGTCGCGGGCCACCGCTATCGGGTCTTCATCGCCTTCGGGGTCAAATTCCACGTGCAGCGTGAGATCCATCAGGCCAAAGGAATATTGGCGCATAGAGGAGTTGGCGGCGCGGAAGTTGCGGGCGCGGGTCATGCGGTCAAACAGGTCGGCGGGCAGTGGCTCCCCGGTCTGCCAGTGGGCGGCGATCAGATCCAGCGCGTCCCGTTCGGCCACCCAGTTTTCCATGATCTGGCTGGGCAACTCCACAAAATCCCACGCCACGCGGGTTCCGCTGAGGCTGCGAACGGGAACGCGAGACAGGGCATGGTGGAGCAGGTGGCCGAATTCATGGAAGACGGTTTCCACTTCGCGGATAGACAGCAGCGCGGGCGTGTCGCCGCTGGGCGGGGTCATGTTGCCGCACATCAGGCCCAAATGGGGTTCTACACCTTGCTCGCGCGGGCCGCCCGTGATCAGGCCGTTCATCCACGCGCCGCTGCGTTTGGAGTCGCGGGGGAACCAGTCGGTGTAAAAACTGGCGATGTGCGTGCCCGATTCGTCCTGAATATCGTAAAAGCGAACCTCGGGATGCCAGACGGGGGCGCTCGATTCCTTGACGGTCACGCCGAAAATGCGGGTCACGATGTCGAACATGCCGTTCATCACGCGGTCAAGCGGGAAATAGGGGCGCAGGGCTTCCTCGTCGAAGTCGTATTCGGCCTGACGCTGCTTTTCGGCCCAGTAGCCGATGTCCCAACCCATCAGCGCGGGGGCATCCTGTCCGGCGTGCTGGCGGTAAAAGGCGTCCAGCTCGGCGTTCTCGCGCTCGAAGGCGGGGCGGGTGCGGGCCTCTAGGTCGCGCAGGAATTTCAGAGGAACGTCTCCCCCACCCGTCATGCGGTCTTCCAGCACGTAGTCGGCGAAGTCGCGGAAGCCCAGCAAGCGGGCCTGCTCGCGGCGCAGTTTCAGGATTTCGCGCACGTGCGGGCGGTTGTCGCGGCCTTCCTGCACGCCCGTACTCTGCGACGCCTCCCACAGCTCGCGGCGCAACTCGCGGTCATCGGCGTAGGTCAGGATCGGTTCCACCACCGGCATATGCAGCGTCAGGCGGTGGCCCTCTTTGCCGTGCGCCTCGGCATCGGCGCGGGTGGCGTCCAGCACCCGCCCCGGCACTCCGGCTAGGCGTTCGGTGGACACGTACAGTTCAAAGGCAGCGGTAGAGTCCAGCACGTTCTTGGAAAACTCGTTGGTGATCTGGGCCAAGCGGGTGTTCAGGGCCATCAGGCGGTCTTTTTGCTCGGCGGGCAGGTCGGCCCCCTCGCGGCGGAATTCGTCGATGGTCAGTTTCAGGTGACGTGCCCGCACGGGGTCGAGGGCGCGGCCCGCGTCGGTGTCGGCGTAGGCTTTCACGGCGGCCCACAGGCCCGGATGCAGGCTGAGCTGCGTATAGAACTCGCTGACTTTGGGAATGATGGCTTTCTTGGCCGCCTGCCACGCCTCGTCGCTGATCACGCTGTCGAGGTGATACACGATGGTGCTGACGGTTTGCAGTTGGGCGGTCAGGTCGTCCAGATCGGCCATAAAGCCCTCGAAGCCGCGCTCGCCCGCTGCCGCCAGATGATCCAGCCGGGTTTGCGTGGCCGCAATCAGCGTCTCTATGGCTTCCTCGGCGTGCTGGGGGCGAATCTGATCGAACGGAATGCGGAAGCCGACATTCAGCAGCGGGTTGCTGCTCTGCACAGGTGTTGGATTGCTCATAGACTGAGTATAGAAGGCTGGAATGGGGTCGGTTCATGAATGTGAGACAAGCCGAATGGCGGATGTGCCGGGGCGCGGGCCGTGCTGTGCTGGTGCATGGTTGACCTATCGCCCGAACTGACTTGGCACACGCCCACAGACCTGAATCGCTTGGCCGATTTGCTGAGCGCCGCCCACCCCGACGCCCCCATCACCGCCGCCGAACTGGAACGGCTGGAGCGGGGCCACTTGCCCAGCGAAGTGCATAGGCGCGGGGTGATAGAAGAAAACGGCGTCTGGGTGGGCCTGTATGAAGTCGATACGCCCCGGAGCGACTCGCACGCGGGCTGGCTGAGCATTTCCGTCTGTACCTTGCCCACACATACGGCGCTTGGAGAAGTGCTGCTGGCACGGGCCGAAGCGGTGGCTGCCGAATGCGGCGCACACACGCTGCTGAGCCGTGCACGGGAAGACTGGTGGGAACTGCCGCTGCTTCAATCGCACGGCTACCGCGAGCATGACCGGCTGTGGAGCAGCACGCTTGACCTGACCAAATTGGACTTCGCCGCTTTTGCCGCGCAGGAGCAAAAAGCGCACGCCGCCGGAATCCAGATTCGGCCCCTCAGCGAATTAGGGCCATTTGATGAAGCGCAGCAATTTCGGCTGTATACCCTGATCGCCGCCCTCCTGCGCGATGTGCCCAGCACGTCTCCGGTCAAGGTGTGGCCGTTCGAAACGTGGCAACTGCGGATCGTGGATCAGATTGACCCTGCAGGTCTATTTGTAGCGGTAGGCCCGGACGGCGAGTGGGTGGGCGTGAATGAATTGTATTTGGTCAGCACGGCGCATCCCCACACGCTCCGCAATGGGCTGACTGGCGTGCTGGCCCACTGGCGCGGTCACGGCGTCGCTTACGCCCTTAAGCTGGCTTCGGCCCGCGCTGCACTGGCACGCGGATTTACACATGTTCGCACCGGGAATCACAGCATCAACGCGCCGATGCTGGGGATTAATGAGCGACTGGGATTTGTGCGGGAAACAGCGTGGGTGACGGTGAAGAAGGGAGTGTAGAGAGATCGTGGTGGGTGGATCGTGGGAACAGCGCGGGTGGGCAGAAATGTCAAGATTCTGAGCTTGAAGTTTGGGAACACCCCTAGAGGTTCATTTCACATCTCTACGATCCACCTACAGCTCACCACGCTCCAAAATCATCGCGTCACCCAACGAATAGAACCTGTAATCGCCCTCCAGCGCGGCAGCGTAAGCAGCTTGAATACGATCTACACCCGCAAAGGCGGCCACCAGCAGCAGCAAGGTGCTTCCGGGGAGGTGCAGGTTGGTAATCAGCAGATCGGGCACGCGCACGGGCGTTCCGGGGGTGATGAAAATCTGGGTATCGCCCTCGCCCGCTTGCACCTGTCCTGCCCTGTCCACCGCACTTTCCAGCGCCCGCACGGTGGTTGTGCCAACAGCCACGATGCGGCGGCCTTCTGCCCTAGCCGTGTTGATGGCCTCCGCCGTCGCCGCGCTGATGGAATAGCGTTCGGCGTGCATCACATGGTCGGCCACGCTGCCGGAGATGGGGCGGAAGGTGCCCGCGCCCACGTGCAGGGTGATGGCGGTGCGCTGCACGCCCATTGCTTCCAACTCGGCCAGCAGTTCGGGAGTAAAATGCAGGCCCGCCGTAGGAGCCGCCACGCTGCCGGGTTCGCAGGCATACACCGTCTGGTAGCGTTCGCGCCAGCGTTCGTCGTTGTCGCCTGCGTCGATGTAGGGCGGCAGCGGCAAACGCCCGATGGTGTCGAGGTGCGGCTTGATGTCGTATTCGAAGCGCAACAGGCGTGCGCCGTCGTCCAGTTGGCCCACGATTTCGGCGCGGTGGGGAGCGTCGGGCGGGCCGAGCAGGAGTTCGGGGCCAGCACGTTTGGCGGGTTTCAGGTAGGCAGACCAGAGGTGCGCCCCCAAGTCAGTACCGTATTCCTCTCGCAGCAGCATCACTTCCACCTGCCCGCCGCCGAAGCCGTTCTGCACGGGCTTGCGGGCCATCACGCGGGCCGGAATGACCCGGCTTTCGTTGAAGACCAGCAGATCGCCGGGACGCAGCAGGCTGGGCAAGTCGCGGAAGGTCAGATGCGCTATTTCGTTCCCCACCACCATCAGGCGGGAGGAGTCGCGGGGTTCTGCACCCAATTGGGCGATGCGCTCCGGCGGCAGCATGAAGGCCAACTGCGCCAGCACCGCATCCGGGTTCAAGTGAGAATCGGGCATGTCAGAGGACGGGGATCAAGGCTCCAGCGCGGGCGCTTCTTCGGCGCGGGCGGGCTTGTGGCGGGCAGGCATCAGGCCGCCCTCTATGTCGGGCAGGTGCATAAAGCGGTCTGCGGCGTCGATCAGTTTTTGGGCCGTATGTTCGCGGAAAGAAATCACTTCGACCCGCTTGCCGCGCTCCTGAAGCACTTCCACGATGTCGGTGAAATCCCCGTCGCCGCTGCCCAGCACCACGATGTCGAGGTGATCGCACAGGCGCACCATATCGGCCACGATGCCCATATCCCAGTTGCCCTCATAAATAGCCTTGCCGCCCTCGGTGACGTGGTGCAGCGTCAGGTTCATGCGGCGCACCTTGAACCCCAGCGTAGACAATTTGTAGATGAAGGGGCGGGCAGTGGCCTCGTTTTCACGCTCCACGGTGTAGGCGATGGCATGCACGAGTTCGCGGTTGTCGGTACTCACGCGCATCAGCGTTTCGAAGTTGACGGTGCGCTCCAGCAGATCGCGGGCGGAGTGGTACAGGTTCTGGGTATCGATGAACACACCGACGCGGGGACGGGAAACGACGTATTGCATTGGGAATTCTCCTGTTGGGGTGTTGCGCGGCGCAGACGGTTTGGGTGAGTCGGCGCAGGGCAGCGGAAAGAAACGCGGTGGAAAATGAGCGGACAGAAACGGAAATGAACAAATGGAGTGTAAATGCCCCCGGGGGAACGCGGCAAGAAGCATAGGCCTGCCATCTGTGCGAAGGTGTAAGAATTTTAACAAAAGTGGGATTGGAAATGGCAGATAGGCCTTCAGCTCTGCTGGCCGCCCTACATAACTCGCTGCACCGGGCGGCCCAGACCGTTACGCTGGGGGCATGACAACGGACGCGATCATTCCAGCCGGCTTGGCGGCGGCGCAGGCGGCTTATGCAGAATTGCAGGGGCAAAAGCTGAAACTGAACATGCAGCGCGGCCAGCCCAGCGACGCCGATTTCGACCTCTCCAACGGCCTGCTGACTGCGTTGGGGGAAACAGACACGCATCAGGACGGCCTCGACCTCCGCAACTATCCGGGCGGCGTTCACGGCCTGCCCAGTGCGCGGGCGCTGTTTGCGGCCTACTTAGACCTCAAGGCCGAAAACGTACTGGTCTGGAACAACTCGAGCCTAGAATTGCAGGGCCTGCTGCTCAGCTTTGCCCTTCTGCACGGCGTCCGGGGCAGCACGGGCGGCTGGGTCAAGCTGCTGGACAGCCAGAAGCCCAAGATGATCGTGACCCTGCCCGGCTATGACCGTCACTTTTTGCTGCTGGAAACGCTGGGCTTCGAACTCCTGACCGTCGCCATGCAGCCCGACGGCCCCGACGTGGACGCCATCGCCCGGATCGCGGGCCGCGACGCTTCCGTGAAGGGTGTGCTGTTCGTGCCCACTTATTCCAATCCGGGCGGCGAGAGCATCAGCGCGGCCAAGGCGGCGAGACTGGCCGGAATCAAGGCGGCGGCGGCAGATTTCACCATCTTTGCCGACGATGCCTACCGCGTGCATCACCTCTCGGACACCGACCAAGACGCACCCGTGAATTTTGTGACGCTGTGCCGCGACGCCGGATTTCCTGACCGCGCCTTCGTGTTCGCCAGCACCAGCAAGGTCACGTTTGCCAGCGGCGGCCTCGGCTTCGTGGGCAGCAGCGAAGACAATATCGCTTGGGCCACCAAGTATCTGAACGCCCAGAGCATCGGCCCCAACAAGCTGGAGCAGGCCCGTCACGTGCGCTTTTTGGCCCAGTACGAGGGCGGTCTAGAAGGCTTGATGCGTGACCACGCCCGCCTGATCGCGCCCAAGTTTCAGGCCGTATACACCACGCTGGCGCAGGAATTGGGCGAGTCGGGCGAATACGCCACGTGGACGACGCCCAAGGGCGGCTACTTCATCAGCCTCGATACCACTGAACCTGTGGCGGCGCGGGTCGTTCAACTGGCCGACATGGCCGGAGTGAGCCTGACGCCCGCCGGGGCCACCTATCCGGGCGGCAAAGACCCCACCGGACGCAATATCCGCTTGGCCCCCACGCGCCCCCCAGAAGCCGAAGTCTTCGCGGCCATGAAAGCCGTCGCCACCTGTATCCGGCTGGCGACAGAAGAATACCGCGCAGGCCGAACCGCATAGAGCTTGTTTGGAGTGGGCACAAAAAGAGGCTGACCGCGCTGTGTTTTGGCGTTGCCAGCCTCTTTTTTCGGGCCTGACGTCAGACCGAGCCGCTCCCCCCCAACTGCACCGCCGGACATTCCGGCTTGATTTTCTGGCCGCTGACCCCGAGGATGACGCCTATATGCCCACCCGTTACTCTGGAACGCCCGAGGAGCGCCGGGCGCTGGAGGCGTACATCAAGCTCTGGCGCGCCGCACACGCCGTTGAAGTGACGGCCAACCGCCACCTGTCTGCCTACGATCTCACCATCAGCCAATTCGGAGTCATCGAGGCGCTGTATCACCTCGGCCCCCTGAGCCAGCGCCAACTGGCCGACAAAATTCTGCGTTCCAGCGGCAACCTGACGATGGTCATTGACAATCTGGAGCGCGACGGGCTGGTGCGCCGTGACCGCGATCCGGTAGACAGGCGCGTGGTCAACGTGTCGCTGACGCCGCAGGGGGAGGCCCTGATAGACAGCGTGCTGCCTCAGCATGTGCGCGGGATTCACGACCTGTTTACCATCCTGACGCCCGAGGAACTGATTCAGCTGGCAGCCCTGACGCGCAAGCTGGGATTGGGCTTGGCGGAGAAGGAAAACGGAGCGCAGCAGAAGACCCGTAAGCGTGGCGCGGGAGCGGCAGAACCGATCCGGGCCAACGCGGAGGATTAGGCGGGTGGGAAGGTCTGGTTTCTGGCTGGGGTGAGAGCTGGAGGTGGAGGGTGAACCCCCCAGTCTGCTTCGCAGCCAGCCCCCCTTAGAGGGGAGCGCAAGAGCCTTTGTCCTCCCCTCTAAGGGGGGGCGTTGCGCTAGCAACGGGGGGGTTCACCTTCCAGCGTCAATCTACGAGCGGTGCGCCTGAATTTCCTCGGCCACCCGCGCGGCCTTGCGGTCTGTGATCAGACGTCCGCCGCGTGCCGTAGACCCCACGACCAGCGCCGCCGAGATGATCACGAAGTTTTTGATGATGTACTGGCCCTCTAACGTAGGCACGAAGGGAAAGATTTTAAAAGTCTCGGCAGGGAAAAACAGCAACGGCAGGAACGTTCCGGCCATCTGCGCGAACAGCAGGAACAGGGTGGCCCGCAGGAAACGCCCCGACAGCAGCCCCAGCCCGATCAGGCATTCCCACGCGGCCAGCACGGGCAAACTGACATTGGCAGGCACAACGCCAAACGTCAGCACCGAGATGGTACGGGTCGCCAAGCCCTCGGCGGTGCTGACGCCGGGGAAGAATTTCAGGACGCCGAACCAGAGGAAAATCAGGCCGATGGACAGGCGCAGCAGTGTGATGCCGTGCCGTCCGAACCAGCCCACGATTTCCAGATCAAGGTGATTGATGCGGGCAGCAAGCGGATGCAGGGCGCGGCGGCCAGTGTTGTCGGTCATACGGCTTCCTCCCAGCCCCGGCAGGAATTGAATAGCCCCGCCGAGGCTCTGGCCCTATTGTCGTGACCGAGTGGGCAGACATCTGCCCCGCAACTCCATACCGATCCCTCACCCTTCTGGACAAGTGCTTCAGCATTTGTTGAGGCAACTGAAACGCCCCGCTCAGACCCGCTTTAAAATCGTTCAATGTTAAGTTACTCTAGTGACATGACCCTCTCCCCTTCCACGCCGGACACTTCTCCTGTGCAGGGCCTTCACCACGTCACGGTGATGGCGCAAGACCCGCAGCGCAACATCGATTTTTATTCGCAGACGCTGGGGCAACGGCTGGTGAAGGTGACGGTGAACTTTGACGATCCCGGCACTTACCATTTGTATTACGGCGATCACACCGGGCAACCCGGCACGATCATGACCCATTTCCCCTGGCCCGCCGCCAAAAAGGGTGTGCGCGGGAATGGCGAAGTGGTGGCAACGGCCTACAGCGCCCCGCGTGCATCGGAAGCCTACTGGCGCGAGCGGCTGACCGCGCACGGCTTTGCTCTGAAAGAAGACCTGCGCTTTGGCGAGCGCGTGCTGACGCTGGAAGACCCGGACGGCACGTGGGTGGAACTGGTGTTCGACGATGGCCAACCCGTGCAACCTTGGCCCGCTTCGCCCGTACCCGCCGAACACGAGTTGCGCGGCTTTCATTCGGTCACGGCGTGGGTGGGTGACACCCAGCCCGTGCGGGCGTTGTTGGTGGGGCAGTTGGGGTTTGGAGAGGACAGCACTGAGGAAGGGACGGAAGGCCAGCGCACCCGCTTTAGAGGCAGTGGCAGCGGCGTGGGCCTGTATGTAGACGTAGTGGCGCGGCCCGGCCAGCCACGCGGCACCTTCGGGGCGGGCAGCGTGCATCATGTGGCCCTGCGTACCCGCAACGACGCCGAGCAGTTGGCCTACCTGCAAACGCTGACGGCGGCAGGCTTCCGGCCCACGCCTGTACAAGACCGCCAGTATTTTCATTCCATCTATTTCCGGGAGCCCAATGGCGTCCTGTTCGAGATTGCCACCGACGCCCCCGGTTTTCCCGACGACGAAGCGGTAGAGGAACTGGGCAAGCACCTGAAACTGCCCGCGTGGTACGAGGCCCAGCGCCCCGCCATAGAAGCCAACGCGCCCAAAATCGTGAGCCGCGAATACGGGGTGACCATCGGCAACCGCGACCTGAGTGCCGCGCAGGACGCAGCGCCAGACGATCTTGAGGAAGCGGGCGGTGTGCAAGTGTATGCAGCGGGCCGCCCCTTGGCCGAGGCGCGGGTGGCGATGGTGCTGCTGCACGGGCGCGGCGGCACGGCAGCCGACATCCTGAGCCTGTCTGACGATCTGAACCTCAGCGCCTTTGCCTACCTTGCCCCGCAAGCCGAGGGGAACACGTGGTATCCGCAGTCGTTTTTGGCTCCGGTGGCGCAGAACCAGCCGCACTTAGACCGGGCATTGGGGGCGGTGGGCGCGGTGATAGACGCGCTGGGGGAACAGGGAATCGGGCCAGAGAACGTGGTACTGGGCGGCTTTTCTCAGGGCGCGTGCTTGGCGTTGGAATATGCCAGCCGCGCCGCCGCGCAGGGCAGGCGCTTGGGCGGCGTGGTGGCCCTCAGCGGCGGCCTGATCACGCTGGATCAGGGGGGCGATCTGGGCGGCACACCCGTGTTTATGGGCGTCGCGCCCGACGATGCCCACATTCCGCTCAGCCGCTTTCAGGCCAGCGCCGATCACCTGCGGGCACGCGGGGCCGCCGTAGACGCCCGCGTGTATCCGGGGCTGGGGCATTCCATCAACAAAGATGAATTGGACGCCGTGCGCCGGGTGATGCAGGGCGTGGCGGGGCTGGTTTAGCCCCACTTCTCCGCCGCTATTTCAGCGTGACGGCCACAAATACGGGATCGGCGTCTGGGCCCTCAAAGCCGATGCCGTAGGCCCGTAGCGTGAATAGGGCGCGGTTGCCCCGCACATCCACCCGTTCCAGACTGTAGCGGGCGGCGCAGGAGCGGGCAGCAGGCAAGACCTTATCCTGATACACCACGCGCCCCCGCACGCTCAGGCGAAAGCCGGACGCGACATCGCCGGGGTTGAAGTACTCCTGCGGGCACTTGGACGGCAGGCGAAACACATCGAGCTTGATGGGTGCGAAAACGCCCGCCGTCCAGAGTGAAACAGAGGTAGTGCGGCGCTGCCCCGCCCCGATGCCGTCTGACCACGAAGCATATCCGGTGGAGTACACGCGGCGGTAACGCGGAACGGACGTCACCCCCGGATTCAGTCCCGATTGGGCAAAAATATTGACCACAGGCGCAGAGGTCAGCACTTGCGCCAACACGGCGGGGGCCGTCGCTTCTTCAACGTCTTTTTGAACGGTGTAGACGGTGGCCCCGCTAGACGTATTCAGCACGTCGATCTGCGCCGCGCCGAAGCCGCTGCCGTCCAGTTCGCCGGAGGTGACGGCGACAACCCGGTGGCTGGACGGCGAGAACGCCACCCGAACGATGTCTAGCCGGTTGCCTGCCCACGCAGTAGAGGCCAAGAGGATCAAGGCCGGAAAAAAAAGTCGCCGCATGGCTTACCGTACACCGGCTGGGGGCAGGCACCCCCTTTAGGGAGGATTGCTGGCGCTGCCTAAAGCCTTAGACGCCCCCTGCACTATCAGAACCGCACACTGTTCAGGATCTTGCTGAACGTCGCGCTGGCCGCTGCATACCGAGCAGGCGTATCGGTGAGTTGGAAGGAATAGATATTCTTGGCTCCGTTGCCGTACCACACGCGCAGGCGCAGTTGGCCTTCCTTGATGGTCAGGGTGTATTCGCGCTCCTGCCCGGTCACGCCGCCGTAGCTCGCGGCCTTGCTGCTCAGCAGTTTCAGGGTGGCTCCACTGGTCTTCACGCCCGACTCGAAGTTCTGGTATTCGGTGGCGAGGTTCACGGCCCGCCCGGCCTTGCTGGCAAACAGCAGGCGCACCAGCGATGCGGGTTTGGTCTTGGCCGACAGCAGGCTCACGCCGTTGGTGTCGTCTTTAAAGTCGATGCCCACCCAGCCCTGCGGGTAACTAAACGAAAACGGCAATTTGGGATCGCTGAACTTGATCAGGGTTTGTGCGCCCGCCAACGGAAGAAGCGAAACCAGGGCCGAAGCCAGCAACATGCGGGAAACCTTCATGGGCTGCACCGTACCAACCGAATGTGAGTGCAGCGGGTGAATTGGGTGGGGGCGCGGCCAGAGTGAGAACAGCCAGCGGTCAGACTCAGCGGGAGGGCGGCAGCGTATTGAGCGCCACAGTCGTCACATACGGCACCAGACCTGCCTGCCGCGCTTTGGCATAAATGCTGGAAATCAACGCGGGCTTGTTGGCATAATCCAGCGTCAGCACCGGCTTTCCAGCCTTCTTCCAGAGGTGGTAGTCGGCCAGTTGCGTCCGCTTCCGCTGTGATTCGGTGGGGCGGTCTGTGGCGTACACGAAGGTTTCTTCCTGCCCGGTGGCGTCCACGCAGGCGGCGTAGCGCGGGTCTTTCAGCAGGTCGGCGGCGTTTTGAGGAATGATCAGAAATTCGGGATCGCGGGCGCGGGCATGGGCAGCGATCCGGCACACCCAAGTCACCATGTCGGCGCGGGCGGTGACACGCCCCGGATTGCGCTGGTAAGCGTCGATCAAGTCCATATAGGTGCCGTGAAATCCGGCGTCTATGGCCCGGTCAAGCTGCGCGAGGGCGATGCGCTGCCAATCGGCGTTCCAGTAGGCTACGTCGTAGTTGCCGGGCCAATCCGGGTCTTCTTGCAGCAGCCACGCCGGGTTGCCCACGCGCCAGCCGGGTTTCCAGTACGGGCGGTAACTTTCGGCGGCCCCCATGCTCAGGTAAGCGATCAAGAGTTTGCCCTGTGCTGATGTGCCCTGTGAGGCCCGCGAGACTTCACTTTTTGTCCACGGCACGGCGTTGTCGTCGGTGGGATCGATAACCACCAGATCAAATTCGCCCTGAACGACATTGGTCAGGCGCTTCTGGCCGTAGCCGGTGAGTTGAATGCCCCAAGTGGTCACGGCCATGAGTTTCTGGTGGCGAGACAGGGTCGCAGAAGCCGCCGCTTGGCTCTGCCATACAAAGGATGGCCGTACAGAGGAAGGCCCCGGAGAGGAACCGGACAGCGAGTACAGCAGCAGCGCGGGCCAGAGGGTGGAAGCAAAGGGAATCATAAACCTCCGGGCAGGGTCAGGTCACGGTTGGTGACGAAGGTAGGCACAGCGTACTGCGCGGCGCGGGCGCGGGCAAAGGCGATCAGTTTGGGCTTGGCGGCGTAGTCCAGAGCAAACACGGGCAGGCCAGCGGCCCGGAGAACAGCCAGCCAGTGGGCCGTATACGCCAGCCCTTCCCGGTCGTGGGCCGCCAGCCGGGGCGAATGCGTGGTACTGAAGGCCTCGAACAAGACGGACTGAACGAGTGGGGTCAGCCCCGGCAGCAGGCCGAAGCCCCGGTTCGCCATCAGCGTGGCTTGGGGAGCAGCAGCCCGCAACGCCCTCACCAACTCCAGCGTGGCGGCGGGGTCGGCACTGTCCAGCGTATCCAGCAACAGGCCGTCGGTATGTTCTAGCACCTGTTCTGCACGCATCAGCACCACTTCGCGCCAAGCCGGATGGCCTGCGTCGACCACCACGCTGCCCCACTCTGCATTCACGCCGCAGTGGTACGGGGCGCTGCCGGGCACACACGCCACGTCTCCGAAAGCGTGATCTTCCCCCACACTCAGGTAGCCCAGCACGCGGGTTCCGCCCGCCCGTAAGGCCTGCAAGTCGGCAGGGGCGTACAGCGTAGGATGCAGCACCACCACGTCAAAGCCCCCCAGCGTGCTGACAGCCTGCCGGGTGGCGGGGCCGTAGTACACGCTGAGGGGGCACATGCTCAGGGCGCGGCGAGGGAGAAAGGGAGAGGTGGGAATCAGAGTTTCAGCTTAACCGGTGCGGCTCAGCGGGTTCTGACGACGATGTCCACTACGGAGTTAATGGTCAGAGGGTAAGCCTCATACGCGCCGTAGACTTTGCCGCCCCACAGGCCAGTCAGGGTAAATGGAACGGGCGCGCCAGCAGGAGTAATCCTCACGGTGTTGAAGGTACGGTTCCAAATGGCCGTGTAAGCGTTGGCTGCCAAGGCTTTCTGTTCGCGGGTGTGGCGCTCCACATAGGCCCCCAGCGCGTCCCACCGCAGGGTGTTCAGGGGCAGCGTGGAATAGCGGGCGTATTTTTCCACGACAGCGTTCACCCAGTCGCTCGCCAAACTCTTGCCGGGGGCGTACTGGCGCAGGTTGGTCTGGTGCATATAGGTGGGCCAAGCCGTTCCATCAAACAGGTGCCCCACGCCCTGCGTGCTGTCTACGTCCAGCAGTTCGGCGTAATCGAAGGCGTGATCCCAGTAGGCCGCCGCGCCGCCCGGTGCATACAGGTTGTTGTAGGAGGTCGTGGCTTCTTCCGGCGTGGTGACATGGTAGCCGAGGCTGTTGGGGTAACGCGGAATGAGCAGCAGGTTGGGGTTCATGGGGTGAGGAACGCCGCAACTGGGGCAACTCGCGTCCCACTGGCTGGCGATGCTGCGGTTAGAGGCCAGATAACGCACGCCGCTGTTGACCGCTGCCGTAATCAGGTTGGGGTTGCTGCGCCCCAGCCCCAAATCCTGCTTGGGCTGCAAGAATCCGCCGTCGTTGTTGTTGCCGTTGTCGGTGGGATCCATATACCCCAGACCACTGTGTTCGCCTGTGACGAGGCTCTTGCGGCTCAGTTGCAGACCCAACTGCGTGCCGATTGTAAAATTACTTACGATAGCCGCCGTGGAGGTGGGCAAATCCATCACGTCCATACGCCAATGATCGCGGGTATGGTTGACCCAATCGAAGTCGTAGGCCATGCAGCGCGACACACTGCTCAGGGCATCCTTGATCTGATCGCCGTACAGTTGGGGGACACAGGTCGCTGGGCTGGACGGAACCGCGCCCCGTCCATTGAACATGACGGCGTACTCAAAGTTGTTGACGACGTTGTAAGCCCTGTCGATCGCCCGCTGCTGATCTCTGGCCCCCAGAGCGTCGCTGGCCGAGAGACGGAAGGGTTCGGAGCGCAGGCCGCCCGTCGCCGGGTCGAAGACGCTGCCATTCACAAACCAATCGTCGATATCGACCTGTAGGAATCGGCGGTGCTCGCCTAAATGCACGCCTTTAGTGAGCCACTGCACCAAGCCATAACCCAAAATTTGGGTGTGAAGAAGCGCTGGATTTTGGGCGCTCGTCAGGATCAGGCGCTCGCGGCCGTCGGTGGCGCTTGTCGCCGCGACGATTCGGCCTGCATCATCGGTCAGCAGGGGCTGAGTGACCACGCCGGTCACAGCTTCGAGTTGGGTGGCGTAGGTATAGGCATTGCGCAGCGGAAGAGCGTTTCCGGTCAGGTCTTTGAAGGCTGTCTTCCCTGCCGCCGTCACGTTCAGGTTTCCGGTGGCGAACTCGGTGCCGGGCACGATCCGCAGGCCGTAATCTTCGGGTACGGTGGTCGGTGCGCCGTACAGGGCGAGTTGCCGCACCTTGTAAGCCTTTTCGTATTCAAACAACGTGGCCCACTCGCTGGTATCGAGCGCACTGGAATAAAAGTTGGGGCTGCTCTGAAAAGTCAGTGCGGCGTCGGTGAGGATGATGCCCTGATACTTGCCCACGCCGTCGCTGGCGATGAGGGACTGTGTCGTCAGGGGCGTGGTGGTGGCGTCCAGCACATCAAACGGCACACCAGACTGGCTCAGCATGGACTTGGCCGAATTGAGTCCGAAATCAGTGGGGCCGCTGCTCAGAATCAGCACTTTCAGGGCCACTTTGTTGGTCTGCGTGTTGCTGGGCAGGGCCTGGGCACTCAGGCGCGTTCCCTGCGGCACGGTCAGGGTGCCCGGAGCTAATTTTGCATTGGTGGGCAATTCGGAACGGGGCACGCCCGGCAGCGCGGCATGAATCTCGTGAATGTGACCCTTTTCACTGGCATGGCGAGAAGCATCGTGATCGTCGTGATCTTGGGGCGCAGAGGCGCTGGGGTCGCCAGAGACCGACTGGTTGAGGGGCATGCTGGAGGGCTGAGAGCAGGCCGCCAAAACCAGACTCAGGGTCAGCAGGGGCAAGAGGCGTTTGAGAGAGCGGGGCACAGAGTTGGCAGGTTGAGGGGTCATATCAGCAATGTCCTAGGAGTCGGAATTGAATCTGGGTACAGGAGGGCGTTGAGGGCGTGCCCAAGGTTCCATTCGGCCACAAAACCGCTGCGGTTCAGGCGGGTAATATCGGCCCGTTGGTACGGCACGTCGCCGCTGCGGGGACTTCCGGGAGCGTCCTCCTGCACTTCTCCCTCATAGCCCAGCAGCTCGGCCAACGTTTGTACGATCTGCCGAACGGGCACCGCCTCGCCGCTGCCGACATTCACCACGCCTGTCAGTGTTTCACCGGGGGAACCGGGTAACAGATGCACCACGGCGCGGGCCACATCATGGGCGGCGATCAGGTCGCGCTGGGCACCGAGCGGGCCAAAGCGCACGCTGGAGCGGCCCTCCCACACGGCCTCACGGAGTTCTTGTGCGGCGCGTCCGGGCAGGCCTGTCGGGGCCATGCCCGCGCCAATCGGGTTGGTCACCCGCAGGGCCAGGGCGTTCACGCGCCCTCCACGGGCCGCTTCCTCGATCATCACGGTGGCGGCCAGTTTGCTGGCTCCGTAGGCCGACAAGGGCCGCGCCGGATCGCATTCCCCGGCAGCGTAGCCCTCAGCGGTGCGGCCATATTCCGCCGCCGACGACAGATGAAGCAGCCGCAGTCCGGCACGCTGGGCCGCGTCCAGCGCGTGGGCAGGCAGCATCACATTGGCTTTGGTCAGTTCGGTCAGTGGCCCGGTGGTGCGCCCAGCGGCGTTCACCACCGCTCCGACCCCTTCCATCAGGGTGTCCCAGCCCGATGGAGGCAGCACCGACAAGTCGAAATCCGGCCCACGCACCTCGTAGCCCGCGCTCAGTAGGGCCGCGTGAATGTGGCGGCCTAGAAAGCCGGAAGCGCCGAGCAGCAAGATTGGAGCTAAAAATTGAGTCATCTCAGGGCCTCAGTCGGCAGCGCTGGGCTGGGCGAGTGCGTCGGCAGTCAGGGCCAGATGCGGCAGCAGGATGGGGGCCATCGTCGCCCACTGCGTGTTGGCGGTGTCGTAGTCCTCAGGACGGCCAATATCCAACCAGTAGCCGCCGAACAGGTCGCTGCCGGGCTGCTCGCCTGCACCCAACAGATCCAGCATCAGGGTGTCGAAGCCTAGCGCCTGACCGGGCGTGTAGCGGCGCAGGGCCTCACGGGTCATGGCGTACACGCCCATGCTGACCTGAAACTGCACCGTAGGCTTCTCGCGGAAGGCCACGATGGTAGTGCCGTCCTCTGAAACGTCCAGCACGCCGAATTCGCTTTTGATTTCGCGGTGATAGGTCGCCACCGTCACGGGGCGGGTGGTCGCTGCATGGCGGCGCAGAAAAGTGCTGTAGTCCAGATTGGTCAGAATGTCGCCGTTCATGACCAGAAAGTGTTCGGGGAGGTCGTCCAACACGGTGAGTACCGGGCCAATGGTGCCCAGCGGTGTTTCCTCGTCGGTGTACGCCACCTGCAGGTCGTAGCGGCTGCCGTCGCCCACGAAGGCGCGAATCAGGTGGCCCATGTGCCCCACGGCCAGCGTGACGCTGGAAAAGCCGTGATGCCGCAACTGGTACAGCACGACCTCCAAGATGGAATAGGTGTCGCCGAGGGGAACAAGTGGCTTGGGAATATGGGTGGTGTAGGGGCGCAGGCGGGTGCCTTTTCCTCCAGCAAGAATGATGGCGTGCATAAAACCTCCGGTGACAGCTCAGGAGAGAAGGTGGGAAGACGGTGCGGCAGACCGAACAGAGCAGTCGGAACACGGGACACAGGGAAAGATCAGCGGTGCGGGTCGATCCTGAGTCCGGAAAGAGGTGCAGTGAACCAGTGGAGTGGAGGGGTGGGACTAAACGGTGTAGGTATCCACGCGGTAGCGGGCGAGATTGGCCGGATCGGTAAACCACTGCGCGGTGCGGCCTAACCCTTCTTCGAGGGACACGCTGGGCTGCCACCCCGTGACCGCGCTCAGGCTGCTGGCGTCAGCAAGGAGGCGCATCACTTCGCTGCCTTCCGGACGAAGACGCTGGTCTTCTTGGGTGACCTCCACGTCGGCCCCCATCACGCGGGCAATCAGGCGCACGGTGTCCCCCACGGTGATTTCCTGGCCCGATCCGGCGTTCAGGGTCTGGCCCAGCACTTCCGGCCCGGCTTCGCCCACCGCACGGAAAGCGCGGGCGGTATCGGCCACGAAATTGAAGTCGCGGGTAGGGCGCAGGTCGCCCAAACGGATTTCACGCCGCCCCGCCGCGATCTGGCTGATGATGGTGGGAATGACGGCGCGGGCCGACTGACGCGGGCCGTAGGTATTGAAGGGCCGCAGCGTGACGACAGGTAGGCCAAAGCTGAGGAAGTAGCTTTCGGCCAACTTGTCGGCCCCGATTTTGGTGGCCGAGTACGGCGACTGGCCCTGCAAGGGGTGGGTTTCGTGGATGGGCACGGTGCGGGCTGTGCCGTAGACCTCGCTGGTGCTGGTATGCACGACGCGGCCCGTACCGAGTTCGCGGGCGGCTTCCAACACATTCAGCGTGCCCGTGATGTTGGTTTCCACATAGGAACGCGGCGCAACGTAAGAGTACGGAATAGCGATCAGGGCCGCGAGGTGGTACACGGTTTGGGCACCCTGCATCAGCGCCCGCACGCTGCCGGAATCGCGCACGTCTCCCAGCTGGACTTCGACGTGCTGCATGGTGTCGGGGCCAACCGTATCGAGCCAGCCATACGACCCCTGAGAGTTGTAAATAGCCATCGCCTTGACGTGGTAGCCCGCCTGCACCAACTGTTCGGTGAGGTGAGAGCCGATAAAGCCGTCTGCGCCAGTGACAGCCACCACCGGGCGGGAAGAGCCAGTGTGGGCAGAAGCGGGGGCAGACAGGTTGGGCATCATGGGGGTAGTCATCGGTAACTCCGGGGATCGTTGAGGGCGCTGAGGGCGCTGAGCATCAAAATGAGGACGAGCGAAATGGACAGGAGCGGCAAGGGGATCAGGGCAGTGAAGGTCAGAACGGCGGCCACGCTCCAGAGTCCGAGCAGGGCAGTCACTTGCCGCTGATTGGCAAGCCACGCGCTAAGCAAGAAGGCGGCTCCCAACAACGCCACCGCCACCTGAACACCGGGCGGAATTCCGCTGAACTGGGGCAAGACCCCCGTGACCTTGACGAGCAAAAGAGCCAGTGCCAACACAGCCGCGTACAACAGCGCCACGGCTGGCACCGTCACGCGCCCACGCCAGCGCAGGTCGGACAGATCGCGCAGACTGCGGGCGGCATGTTGCAAGCGTTCTTGGGCGTGCCATACGCCTGCCTCCAACAGTCCAGCACTGACGATGATGGGCAGCAGCGGCCACGCGCCAACCTGGGCACTGAAGGCCACGAAGGTGAGGGCCATGGCCCAACCGTAGATGGCTAGGCGCAAATGCGGTTTGAAGACGGCCCATGTGGTGGGCAATTCGCCGGGAGCGCGGGTGGCCCTCAGGACGGCCAGCACCGGAAGAACGGCCAGGAGGGCCAGCGCAATCAGGGGCAGCACCAGTGAAGGAGACGCCGCTGCACCGACCATCCCTGCCCCGACCACCGATCTCGCTACTTCTGAAGTTGCCAACTCGGCACTGGCTAGATCGGCACTGGCTAGATCGGCATTGACCAGAGTGGAAGCAGCCACCGAACTGGCCACTTCGGAACCCGAGGTGATCATCGACTCCATCACTGGCAACACACTGGCCTGCACTATGGTCGCGGCCAGCAGCGGCACCGCAAATGCCCCCGCAGACAACGTGATCCGGCCCAGTGCCAGCAAAATACCCGCCGACGCCGTTGCCAGCGCCACCACGCCGCCGCTGAGGGCACCCAGAACGGCCTGATCTGGCCCAGCCAGCAGCACGGCAGTCACGGCTCCGCCCAGCGTGCCCATCAGCCCGGCCAGCCACAGCGCCGCACGCATGGCCCGGCCCGGCACGGCAAACGGTTCGCTGTAGCGCAGGCCAGCAATGGTCATAGACCAGCCCCAGCCAAACGCGGCAGCAAAGGTAAACGCGGCGGATGCACCCTGCCCCAGCGGGCCTGTGATCATCAGACCGGCTAAGCCGGGGAGCAAGTACAGCGGGCCACGCAGCAACATGTGCCACGGAAAATCGGGCAGTGGAGCGCTGGGCAACCGGTTCAGGGCGCGGCCCGACCCCCGCTGAGCAAACAGCAGTTCGGCGGCCTGAAACAGTCCCCCCGCGTTGTAGCGCCCACGCAGCGATTCGTCGCTCAGGCCGTCGGCCTCCAGGTAGGCGGCGATTTCTAGGGCATCGACGGCCAACTCCCGTTCCGGGGCCAGCTTCAGATCCACCTCGCGCAGGCGGTCTGGCAGTGCCCCCGGCGCGGGCGCAGGCCCCACTTCCGAGGTCATTGATACGGGCGGCGCAGCAGGCTGGGGAAAAGGTGGAGTCTGCAACGTCGCGTTGTGCAGAGGGGCCTCGTACAGCGGGGCCAACATCTGTTGCGACCAGCCGTGCAGCGTGGTACGGCCACTGAGGATTTCAAACCCCGTGAGAGGCCGCGCCCCCGTTTGGTTGGCACCGGCCTTGTTGGCACCGGCCTGATCCACTTTGCCCTGATCTGCTCTGGCCCGATCCGCTCCCGTCTGGGCTGTGTCGGCCACCGGGTCGGGGAAAATGGTGCGCAGCGACTGGCTCATGGGTGCCCCCACTGTCTGGGCAGGCTCACAGGCGCTCGCCCCCAGCATTGGCCAGAGCCACCGGATAGGCGCGGCAGTACGCTTGCAGGCAGCCGTCGAGGGTAAACATCTCCATGACGCGCTCGCGGGCGGCGCGGCCTAGGCGGGCACGCAACGGCTGGTCTTCCAGCAAGCGCCCTAGCGCACTCGCCACACCCATCACGTCGCGGGGGCGCACGATCAGGCCAGCGTCGCCCACTGCCTCAGGCACGCCGCCCACACGGGTCGCGACAGGCGGGCGGCCCATCGCCATACCCTCGATGACCGTGTAGGGAAAGCCTTCGCTGACGCTGGTCAGGGCCACGACTTGTCCGGCCCGGTAAGCGTCGGTAATGTCGGCTACCCGGCCCTCGAAGGTTACGTTGCCATCGAGATGCAGCCCCGAGGCTACGCTGCGGCAATGGCGCTCATAATCCTCGTTTCCGGCGGGTGTGCCCCCGAACAGGCGCAGTTGGGCGTGCGGAATTTTGCGGCGCACCAGATCGAAAGCGCGAATCAGGGTTTCCAAGTCTTTCAGGGGATCGACGCGGCCTACCCAACTGACCACCGACCCTTCCGGTTCCGACTCGGCCTCCGGGAACACGCTGGGGTCGATGCCGTTGTAGATGCACTGAATCTTCTCGGATTCGGCTCCCAGTTCTTCTTCCCAGCGGCGGTTGTAATGGGAGCCGGGCAACACCAACGCGGCTTCCCGGTAGGCGAGGCTGCACAGCAGGCGGTAAAAGCGCAGCAGCATCGCTTTGAAGCCGGGGGTATAGGAGGTATGCCGGAATTCGAGGTAGCGCTCGCGCAAGTAGATGCCGTGTTCGGTGAGCAAAAAGGGTGTGCCGTATGTCCAGAGGCCGTTGAGGGCCAACAGCGCGGCAAATCCGTTGCTGACCGCGTGCCCGACCTCGGCTTCGGGTGGCCGGGCGGCCAGTGGGCGAAGAGCGTGTTCCAGCCACATCTGGACGTCGAGCGCGTCGGAAACGGTGGGGCGCGGCAGGCGGGGACGGCCCGGCAGGCGGTCTTCATCCTGGGCGCGGGCCTGCGCCGTCCAGATGTCCAGCGTGAGGCGGGCGGCGCGGCCCCCTTCCAGCACACCCGTGAGCGGGCCTTTAGCCCCTTGCTGAGACAGGGCGCGCAGGGCAACGCCGAAGCTATTGACATCAAGCGTGCACAGGGACTCTAGGAAGTCGCTGTACGCAGACAAAATGGCTCCTTCTCGCTGCCGATCCGTCCGGGTCACAGAGGGCGGCCCCCACAGCGGAACCTGCGTAAAGTTGACATTGCTGGGCATGTCGAGTGCTGGACGTGCAAACGGAATGCCGCTGATGGCCTGCACCGAGAAGGTGTGTTCGGTGAGGCCCCGCACCAATTGATCGACCCACACGCTGACGCCGCCGTGCGCCTGAGGATAGGTACCTTCGGTGTACAGCGCGACGGTCAACGGCTGATGCGGATTGTGGGGTGAACTGAGGGTCATGGAAGCTCTTTGGACGCTTTGACGAGGAGAACTCTCAAAGGGGAAGGGGGAACTGGAGGCCCGTGATCGAGACAGCCATGAGCACTGCCGCCCTAATGAGGAAGCATTGAGAGAAAGTATAGATTTTTTTAGCCATAATGTGAAAAATTTGACTATTTTTGGTAAATGACCACCCGTTGGGTGTATACGTGATTTGAGGGAGAATGACCGGATACTCGTGCCACACAGTCCTGGGCGGCCATCCCACCTGAATGGGGGTCTACCGTCTAGATAAGCCAAAAAAGACGGCCTGTGATGGCCGCCTAGATCTGCGTCTAACGTTTTTTGTTTTTAGAGCCTTAATTCCTTCCAGATTCCTACTCGCCCAGTTTGCCTTCGTCGCCCATATTCGAGCTGGGCGGATCGCTGGCCACCATGCTGCCTGCCGAGGCCACGTCCTGCTTGTCCATTCCCCGGTCTTGAAACTCGCCGGGGGCCTTGCTTTGGGCGTTCACTTCGGCGGCCTGCTCTTTGCGGGGATCAGGCTTGCCCATAAATTGCAAGTCCACGTTGCTGATTTCGTCCTCTGTTTTTAGAGTACCGGCGGCGGGAGTCTGCGTGCCTTGATCTTTGTTGTCGGTCATGTGCCTACGGTAGCAAGCGGAAGTGTACCGGGCCTGAGCCGTTTCTTTAGGTGGGGGCAGGTCAGGCGTCTAAGGTGCTGGGGCGGTAGGGGTTTGGGGCTGGAGAGGCAAAAGAACCGGCCCAGATCGCATGGCCTGCCTTTCCTAGACCCTTCGACCCTAGACGCTTAGACGCCCTTCCGCCGTTCCACAACCGTCGCCCACTCCCCTACCCGCCCAGCCGCAACACACTCTGATTACCGCGCAGCACGAACACCAGCACGCCTGCTCCGGCCAGTGCGCCCGCCTGCCGCTCCAGCTCACGGATAGAGTCGGGGGCGGCCACCCACTGACGGCGTGGGTTTTCTCCGGGTTCCAGATAAAAGCCGTCTGGAATGGCGATCAGGGCGACCCGGCTGGCGGTGGCGCGGGCACGCATGGCCTGCTCAATCAGGGCGCTTCCGGCGCGGGCAGTGAGAATGATCAGGTTGCCGCCTGCGCGAATGGGCGGGATGGTGGGCGAAGTTGAATCAGTTGTCGCCTGTGCCAACCGCAACAGCGCGGCCCGCATGGCTTCGGGGGTACGGCCTATGGGAGTGGCCCCGGCGTTGGAGGCAACGGCAATTGGCAGGTCGAGCGTGAACGATTCCTGCACCAAGCTGGCCGCCAAACGCACGGCGCTCTCTAGATACACGTCGCCGCCCGTGCTGAGGTCAAGGTAAACGGTGACGCTGCTGGCGTCAGTGCGCTCCGGCTCGCGCACCGTGAGGTTGCCCGTGCGGGCCGTGAGCCGCCAATGCACCCGGCCCGGTGGGTCGCCGGGAACGTAGTCGCGCACGCCGCGCAGGCTGATCGGGTCTTCCAGACCGTGCGTGCGAGACCACGCGCCCTCGCTGAGCAGAGGCCGCAACAAGTCAGGGAGCAGCAGGCCGTGTGTGCCGGGATAGACCTCTAATCTGGTGGGAACATTGAGGGGCACAGTGCGCCAGAACAGCCCCAGCGGGTCGGCCCAGCGCAGCGTTCCGCCCGCCCACTCGAACACGCCCCGGCGGTTCAGCGTCAGCATAGTTTGGACTTGATGCACCGCCTCGCCCTGCACCCAGCCTGCCAAAACTGGCACGGTGTCGGCCACCACGGTACGCGGAGATTCGTCTTCGATCAGCACGCGCACAGGCAAGAGGTTGGCTATTCTGGCCTGCACGGTCAGTGGAATGCGGCCCCCCGCAAAGGCGGAAGTGGACAACGTGCGGGACAGCGTGACGGTGGGTGGACGGCGGTAGGCCAGCCAAAGCGCACCCACCAAGAGGGCAATCAGGGCCAGCCAAAACAGCGCGACCAGCAGCAGGGTCATGAATGGGCGAGAGCGTCTGGCACGGGCTGAACTTCTACCGGAACGGGTTCGGCCCGCAAGACATCGGCCACCACCGCCTCTCCCGGCGTCCCCTGAAGCCGCGCCTCTACCCGCAGGCTCAGGCGGTGGGCCAGCACTCCCGGCGCGGCCCGCTGCACATCGTCGGGCGTCACAAATGTCCGGCCTTCCATCCACGCCAGCGCCTGCGCTACGCCCTGCAAACCGAGGCTGGCACGCGGCCCGCCGCCCAGCGCCACCATCGGATGCAGCCGGGTGCGGGCCGCCAACCCGGAGATATACCGCCGAAGATCCTCGGCCACGAACACGCCCCGCACGGCACTCTGAGCGGCCAGCAGATCGGCGGGCGTGGCAACCCCTTCCAGCGCATGAATCGGGTGCAGGGATTGCAGGCGGCCCAGCATCCGCACCTCTTCCTCCAGCGTGGGGTAGCCCACCGACAGCCGCAGCAGAAAGCGGTCAAGTTGCGCTTCGGGCAGGCGGTAGGTTCCCTCATGCTCTACCGGATTTTGCGTGGCAATGACCACAAACGGCGCGGTCAGGCGGTGCGTGACGCCCGATTCGGTCACTTGGCCCTCCCCCATCGCCTCCAGCAATGCCGACTGGGTTTTGGGGGTGGCGCGGTTGATTTCGTCGGCCAGCAGGATGCCCGTGAAAATTGGCCCCGGCACGAATTCGAAGGTTCCGGTGGCGGGACGGTACACGCTGACGCCCGTGATGTCGCTGGGCAAAAGGTCAGGCGTGAATTGAACCCGCGAAAACGGCAAGCCCAGAGAGGCGGCCAGCGCACGGGCCAGCATGGTTTTGCCCGTGCCGGGAGCGTCTTCCAGCAGAATATGGCCGCCTGCCAAGATTCCAGCCAGTGCCAGCGCGGTCACGTCGTTTTTGCCCACCAGCACGCGGGCCACGTTGTCCAGCACGCGCCCGACAAAGGCTGGGGCGGGGGATTGAGAAGCAGTCATGGCCGTCATTCTGCCGCGTCGGAGGAAGCTACGGGCGGCAAAGTAGGCAGTTCGGCTCGAATCGTCCCTTCGGCGGCCTCGGCAGCGTCGGCGTCGGTAAGGCTGACCGAGCCTCCGTAGCGCACCGGGGCGTACACGCGGGCCAGCAGATTCAGCGGGGCGGCCAGCGTGGGCAAGTCGGCGGCGAGGCGGGCGGCGTACCCCTGCGGCGTCTCGTGTGCGGCACGGCCCCGGCCTGCATCGGTCAGCGCAGTTTCGGTATTGCGGTAGGCCACCCGGACGCGGTGCAGGGCGGCGGCATCGGGCGCATCTGGTGTGGTAGGCAGGGCGGCCTGAGCATCGCGGCGACTGGCCCCGCGCAAGCTGAGGGCCGTGTGAACCAACAGCGCGAACACCGCCAGATAAAACAGCAGCGCTGCCCACAGCACCAGATTCAAAAACGATGTCAGGCAGCGTTCTTCGGGGGTAGCTTCACGGGTGTCTGGTTCGATTGGGGCCAACGCCTCGGCCTGTGCGGGGGGCAGCGTTCCGGCCTCTTGACCCGGCGCACCACCGAAGGCCAATGCCACCAACAGCACCAGTGTCAGCACGAGGCCCGCGCCCATCAGCCATTCCACGAGCGTTGCAGGCCGCCCGCGCTGGGCCGGAATGACGCGCAGCAGCAGAAAGAGCGCAAAGAGAACCAAGATTCCAGCCACCAACACCAGTTCACCGGGCGGCGCGGGAATCACATCTTCGGTGATCAGGCGGGGGCGCGGGGCAGGGGGTTGCAGGGGGGCCAAAGTGGAGGGGCGGGCGCTGGGTTCGGCGGGGGGAACTTCAGCCGGAGCTTGGGCCTGCACGGGCGGCGGAGACGACGTATTCCACAGCGGCGCGGGCCGGGGCAACGCAACAGCCAGAGCCAGCGCAAGGGCCACCGGTAAGGCCAGCCAAGCCGCATTCTTCCCCGTCCAGCCCGCACCTTCCCGGCCCAACCAACCCGGTCTGCGGTCATCCAAACCCGGACGCATCAGCGCCCCGCCTGCCAGCGCCAGCAGCAGCAAAGGCTGAGGCGACACCAGACCCGCTGCGAGAACAAAAAAGAGTCCTCTGCGCCGTCCTTCTTCCAGCAGGGACGCGCCCCACGACAGGCCCCCTACGCCCAGCAACCCCGCCAGATACAGCACCAACAGGTTGCCCAAGCCGCCGGAATTCAGCGCCACCGATAAACCGCCGAGGCCCAGCAGATGGCCCACGATGGCCGCGCCCACGATCAGAAACGAAATGAGCAGGCGGCCTTCATGCCACAGCACGGAGCGCACGCCTAGCCCAAACAGCAGGCAAAGGAGCAGGCACGCCCACACGGGCAACACGCCCAGCAAGGCCAAGGGCAACAGCGCCGCGCCGTAGGCCTGCCAAGCTGGGGCATGGGGGACTTCTACCGGCGTGATCTGATCGTCGTGCATGGCGTTTGGGGCAGACATTTTGGGCGAGTGTAGCGTGTGGGGCGGGGGATTTGACTCTGATATGAGGCAGCGTGGCTTTACGCTAGTTCAGACCCGACTTTCGTCGTTGCTTCTTATGGAAGGGCAATCGCTGTCGCTCACTCACCCCCTCCCAGCCTCCCCCCTCAAGAGGGAGGGGCTAAAGGCCCACCCCAACTCACTCGCCCCTCCCCCACCCACAACAAAAACCCGCCCTAGCCGAAGCCAGAGCGGGCAGAACAACCCAGATTTTTAGTCGTGCAGAGGCTCAGTCCAAGAAGTCGCGGAGTTTGCGGGTGCGGCTTTCGTGGTACTTCAGCTTCCGCAACGCCTTGTTTTCAATCTGGCGGATGCGTTCGCGGGTCACGTTGAAGCGTTGGCCCACCTCTTCCAGCGTATGCTCGCGCCCGTCCACGAGGCCTTTGCGGAACTTCAGCACGAGGGCTTCGCGTTCGGTCAGCTTGCTCAGGGCCTTCTCAAGCTCCTCGCTCAGCAGCGTTTTGGCGGCGTTGTCCACGGGCGAATCCAGATTCTCATCCGGAATGAAATCGCCGTAGAAGCTGTCTTTTTCGTCGCCAATCGGGGTTTCCAGTGACACCGGCTCCTGACTGACCTTCTGCACTTCCTCGACTTTGGTGGCGTCCCAGCCCGGCCCCATCGCTTCGGCAATCTCTTCGTGCGTGGCTTCGCGGCTCAGTTCCTGCTGAAGCTGCCGGGCCGTGCGCGTGAGTTTGTTGATGGTTTCGACCATGTGCACCGGAATGCGGATGGTGCGGGCCTGATCGGCAATGGCGCGGTTGATGGCCTGCCGAATCCACCACGTCGCATACGTGGAAAACTTGTAGCGGCGGCGGTATTCGAACTTCTCGACGGCGCGGATCAGGCCTTGGTTGCCTTCCTGAATCAGGTCAAGGAAGCCGAGGCCGCGTCCGGTGTACTTCTTGGCGATGCTGACCACAAGGCGCAAGTTGGCTTCGATGAGTCCCTGCCGGGCATTCGCGCCGTCTTCTGTTTGGCGCATCAGGCGGCGGCGGCCCCGGTCATCCATCTCCAAGTCTTCGTCCAGCGTCTTGCGGGCGGCCTCGCCTTCCTCAATGCGGCGGGCCAGCGCGATTTCTTCTTCCAGCGTCAGCAGGGGCACGCGCCCGATTTCGTGCAAGTACTGGCGCACGGGATCGTTGCTGACGGCGCGGGGCATGTCGTCGAAGTATTTTTCTTCGTCGTCTTCGGTGTTGGCCGCCGCCCGGTTGATCGGGCCACCCTCTTCAGCCTCATCCGCCTCGTCGTCGGTGTCCTCGTCGTCCTCGTCCACGTCCTGCACTTCGATGCCCTGTCCGGCAATAAAGAGCTGCATGTCTTCAAAGGCTTCGGGGCTTTCGGGGTCTAGGCCGCTGGCTTCGAGGGCCACACTCAGGGCCGCCGCGATGTCCTCGCTGGACAGAATGCCTGCCGCCTTGCCCACTTTGAGCATGTCCTGAATGCTGGGGTGGGCGTGGTAGGGCTTGTCGGCGGCGCTGCCCTTGCCGCTGGGCGCGGGTTTGGGAGCCGCTTTGCTGGCCGCAGTCTTGGCCGGGGCTTTGGCGGCAGCCGTTTTGGGCGCAGCCTTGGCTTTGGCCGCAGGCTTGGGCGCGTCCGCTTCTGCGCCAGCATCCGAGCCAGCGTCAGCTTCTGCCGCGCCGTCATCGGTCGTGGCGGGAGCCGCTTTGGCCGCTTTGGGCTTGGCTGCGGCCTTTTTGGGAGCGGGCTTGGCCGGGGCAACGTCGGCGGCGGTTGCTTCGGCACTGTCCGGGTCAGCGTCTATGGCAGCCTCGGTTTTGGGTGCAGCGGCCTTTTTGGGGGCAGGCTTGGCCTTGGCGGGCGCTGGGGCAACCTCAGCAGCAACTGGCACGGCCTCCGCGCCGCTCTCCGCATCAGGCATGACGGCACGGGTGCGCGGCTGGGTGCGGGTGCGGGGCTTATCGGGGGTCTTGATACGGCTTTCTTCGGGGGCGGCAAGCGTCGCCGCTGCGGAAACCTTGCTGCGCGTGCGGGGTTTGGTGGAATCTGCCATGCGGCCTCCTGAAACGTCAATATTGGATGTCAGAGTGTAGATCAGCGGGTCGTATTTTCCGGGCCAAAGTCAGAGCGGCAAAGAGGTGGCAACAGTGTTGAGAGCGGTATGCCAAGCGACCTAAACAGGGCCAACACGGTGGACGTCGGACTCGGGCCGGAAACGTAGGGCTGAGAATACAGGAGAAGGAGGGGGGAAAAGCGCCTGAGCGGAACACTTGAAGCGGGAAATGTGCAACGGTGGCCTGAACGCGGGAGAGCGGGCAAAAAGCCCAGAAGGAAGGTCAGCGCAGGCCGGAGCGCGTCAGTCTAGCAAAGTGTCCTGTTCTCCGGCGACAGGGCAAACGTAGACTGCCCCTCACGGTTCACGGAGAGGCGGGCGTTTGACGGTGGGCAGAGCGGGAGAAACAGGGTCAACATTTCAGGTACGGGGTGAAACAGAGAAAGGTTCCCGGTGACGGGCGCAGTGTCTTGAGCGGGCCTTTAACCAGAGCAACTGCTTGTTTTTGATTGGCAACACTCCAAGTTGGAAGGTGAACCCCCCCGTTGCTTCGCAACGCCCCCCTTATAGGTGGGGACAACAGCAGTTGTGCTCCTTTAAGGGGGCTGGCTGTGAAGCAGACTGGGGTTTACACGTAACACCGTCTCTTAACGCTCACTGAGCTGGGCAAGTTTCACACAGAGCGATTCACTTGACTACGCTGACTTACTCGCCGCCAACACCTTAAACCCACCTTCCCGCAGGAGTTCCCGCACCGGGCCGACGTCCTGCATCGTGGGTTCGTAGGGCAAAGGATCGTTGGCAACCAGATACAGCGTGCCACCGGGCACAAGGCGGCGCACAGCAGTCTGAATAAACTCGCGGGCCACGTCCAACACCACGCCGCGCCCCACATGAAAGGGCGGATTGGTAAGAATCAGATCGAAGGTGCGCTGGCCCAAGCTGGCGTCTACATCGGAGTGGATGCACTCACCTGTCAGGGTGTTGGCGTGCAAAGTAGCTTCTGCGCTGCGCACGCTGGACAAGTCACCGTCTACCAGCGTCACTTCTGCCCCTTGCTTGGCCGCCCACGCGCCGATCACGCCTGTGCCGCAACCAAGATCCAGCACGCGCTTGCCCGCCAAGTTCAGGGTTCCGGCCTCTACCATCGCCGTCAGGTGGGCCAAAAACAGCGTCGTGGCCTTGTCCAGCCGTCCGGCGCTGAACACTCCGGGCAGGCCCGTCACCTGAACACCGTAGGCTTCGTAGGTTTCGGGGGCAGGCAAGGGCGGCGTCTGGCCGGGCCGCCGGATCAGTTTGGCCACGCGCATTCCACCGTCGCGGCCAATGGTTTCGCCTGTACCGAACGCCGCGCCCGCTGCACGCACGTAGCGGTCAAAGCCCTTGTCGCGGTCTCCGGCGATATACAAGGTGCCGCCGGGGGGCGTGCAGGCGTGCGCCCACCCCACCTGCGCCATCGCGTAGTCGGTGCCCCGGTCTCCGGCCAGCACGAGTGCCACCGTCTGTGCCCGCGTGGGCCATTCGGCGCTCAGGTTGTCGCCCGGACAGGCCGCCCGCGCCTCTATTCCCGCTGCTTTCAGGGCCGCCAGTGCTGCTGCCGAACCTTCCACAGCCCGCAAAGTCACGCCCGGCAGCGATCCGGTCAGGCCGCCCATCGCGGTCAGGTCAAGCACGTCGCCGCGCACCTTTTCCCGGCGCATGGTCTGCACCATGAGGGACTGTGCCCCGTCCACTTCGGGGTAGCCGCGCACGCCGGGCTTGGTAAAGGCGTGCAGGCCGTCTAGGCGAGGGGCGAGGGCAGCGGGGCGTGCGTCGAAGTAACTGTACCGCTGAACCACATGGATGCTTTTTGGCACAGAAGGACTGCCCGTCCCAGACGGCGTGCCCGCCGCCCTGCCCGCCGATTTATCCGGGCCTCCCCGCGAGACTCTGATTTTCTGTTTGCGTGTGCCGGTCATGCGTTCCCGTTTATCACATGTGGCCCCGGCAAGGTGGGCAGCGCAGACGGACGCCATGTCTAGTCAACATTCTTCCTCGGCACCTATGTGTAAAGGCCACATTACGCCAACACCCATTCTTTGCCCATCCCAGCTGTTTAGGCTACAGGTGTACCACAACTTAAGACCGACCGGGTGAAGTCGGTTCATCCGCCCGCCAGCACCGCAAAAGCATACGCGCCGCTGGCGGAGCTTTTTGATGGCTGCTGGCGCGGGTGCGCTAGCCTAAGGTCGTGTCTTCTCCCGTACCGTCCGTGACTCCCGATTGGGCCTTCGAGCGCGAGCATTGGCGGCGCGGCGCGTTCCGGGTAGCGGGCGTAGACGAGGCGGGGCGCGGGGCGTGGGCCGGGCCAGTTACGGTGGCGGCAGTCATTTTGCCCGGTCTGGCGCTGGAGTATCCGTTTAGGGACAGCAAGCAACTGACGGCGGCTCAGCGGGAACGGTACGCGGCGCAGGTGAAGGAAGTGGCCCTGACGTGGGCCGTAGAACACGCTTGGCCCGACGAAATAGACCGCCTGAACATTCTGGGAGCCACCCACGCCGCCGCCGCCCGTGCCCTCGCCCGCCTAGCTCCGGCCCCGCAAGCCCTGATCACCGACTACCTGAAACTCCGCACGCCCCTCCCGCTGACCGCCCCGGCGCGGGCCGACGCCCTGAGCTACACGGTGGCCGCCGCCAGTTTGCTGGCGAAAACCGAGCGTGACCGCCTGATGACGGAACTGGAGGCCGAGTATCCCGGCTACGGATTTGCCGCCCACAAGGGCTACGGCGCTCCCGCCCACCGCGCCGCTCTGGAGCAACTTGGGGTCACGCCTCAGCACCGCCGCACCTTCGCGCCCATCGCCCGCTTGCTGGCACAGGACGGATCGGGGAGGCTGTTCGGGGCCGCTTCCTCAGAAGGCCTTGAGGAAAACTAAAGAAAAGGAATCGGCGCCCCTTCCGTAGGCATTCCCGCAGAACCCCTTAGAGAGCCGGGTCACATTGGCATAGATTTAGACATGAACGGCCCCGCACCGGGCGGGCGGTTCAGACGACCTCAACTGGTTCAAGGAGCGTCATCATGGACAACCGCAACATTTCCAACCTGCTCACCATCGCCGGATTTGCCTCCATTCTGGGTTCCATCGCCATCTGGGCCTCTCAGGGCGGACAGGGCAAGGACGCCGAAACCCGCGCACACGGCGAACGCTTCGGCATCTTCGTGGGCTTATGGGCACCCACCTTCTTCATTCTCGCCAACCGCTACAACCGCGCCGCACTGGAAGATGGGCGCAAGATTTTTGAGAACTGAGCTTAGATCTAGCGGGCTTCTCAACCTAAATTAAAGTTGTCGCAGTGGGGCTAGCGCGTTTTTTCGCCCTTTCTGCGACTTCTTTTGCGTGGCCTACCCGTCACGGCTCAGCTTGACGGCCCGAATCCGGGTTGGAGCCAGACTCCGTTGCGCTTCTTTCCTCTTGAGGCGGACGCTCCCAAGCGGTCTGAATCTCGGTGGGCCGGAATCCGGCGCGTTCGTACAGGCGTTGGGCATGGTAGGCCGGGTCTGCCACGATGACCAAGGTTTGGGCGTTCAGGTGGGTGCGTGCCCACTCGCCTGCCCGGTGTACCAGCGTGCCCGCCAGTCCCAGCGAGCGCGTTTCCGGGTGCGTCTCGACATTCTGGTAGCGCGTGACGCCGCCCGCCCGGTGTGCCCCGTCTGCCGAAAACACGCCCAAGCCCGAATACATCTGACCTGTGGGGCCAAACGCACCGAACACGGCCCCCCGGCCCCGGTGCTGGGCGGCGCGGGCCGCGTCCAGCTTGCGAGCGGCAAAGGTCTGATAGCCCGCCGCCTCGTGCGGTTCCGGATCGGCGGCGTTCACGGCCATCCGCAGGCCCAGAGCCGCTTGCCAGTCGGCATCTTGCGTGGCGTCCAGTGGCCGGAAGTTCAGATCGGTGTTGAGGGTACGGGGCGGCACGGTCTGGGACGTGGTCAGAACAGTATCGCGGTGCAGGCTGAATCCGGCGTCCACGAACTCCTGCTGTGCGCCGCCCTCGCCATCGGTGGTATCCAGCCCGAAAGTGACGTGCCGGGCCTGCGGGTGCGCCTGCCGGAACGCCGCTAACCAAGCGGGCAACTCGCCCACACGCGGAGGCCGGGGCATCAGCAAGAAGTTGCCCCACCAGAACGTAGGATTGCTGGGCGTGGCGACCCGAACAACTGGCCCCAGATCCGCCAGTTCCAGCACTTCGCAGGAACCGCCCTCATGGAACCGCACGGCCAGATCGGTGTGGTAGCCCAGAGAAAGAGGTTGCTGAAACTCGGTCATGCGCCTCAGTATGAACCCGCCCCAGCATGAACCCGGCGCTTGAGAGCCGCAGCCTGCTTACGGGGTCACAGGCAAATACCGCCAGTTCACATTCGCCAGCGTGTGGGAACTAGTCACGGTGGCAATCGGCGCGTTTACCGAAGGCTGCCCGGTGCGGGTTTCCAGCGAATTCCAGCCGTGCTTGAGATCGTAGTTGACCTGCACAGAGCCTTCCAGCGTGCTGCCATCGGCGCGAGTAAACGTGCAGTTCAGCGTTCCGGTGAGGCGCACGTCGCGGTCAGCGTAGGCGTGGGTGCGGGTGGTGATCAGAATATCTTGCGAGGTCAGGCGGTTGCCGATGGCGGCGCTGGCGGGCATCAGATGGCCCGTGACCGCTCCGCCCGCACCGTCGGCGCTGAAGGTGCCGCCACTGAGAACCAATACACGGGCATTGGGCGTGCTGGCAACGGGTTCGCCGCTGCACTCCACGCCGCTGACCTGATCGGGCAAGACGCTGGGCACGGTGGGCAGAACCTCCAGATTGCTGCGGCTGGGCAGGCTGGGCAGCGAGGGCAGGGCCAGCCGATAACTGCCGTCGGCGGCCACTGCTGCCGAGGCGATGGCCTGCGCCCGCCCATCTACGGAGGCCGTGAAGACGGCGGTTCCGGCACTGGGCGGAAACACGACGACACCTTTGGCACTGACGCCCACGCCGCTCTCTGGGCCGACAGCACCGCAGGCACTCAGCGTTGCCGCGCACAGGAGGGCGGGCAACAGGCAGCGGGACAGCGGGGCAGATGGGGGGCGTCTCATATGTCTCGTTCAATCTTAACGTTCCACTCTTTCAGTAAACGCACAGAGTTGTGATGATACCCGGCTCGTGACAAATCCTGCTTGCCAGATGGTCAGACCGCCTGATGCGGCAAACTTGGGGCAGACTGGAGACAGGATGACAACCTCTGCTTTTGCCCCGGCCCATATCGTTTCGGTGGCGGCCAGCCCTACACACGGCTTCAGCAAACAGCCTGTGCCTAGCGTGCATCTGCTGGCCGGAGTGGGCGTGCAGGACGACGCGCACGCGGGCCACACCGTAAAACACCGTTCCCGCGTGGCCGCCGATCCCACCCAGCCCAACTTGCGCCAAGTCCACCTGATTCATGCCGAGTTGTTGGATGAATTGAACGCGGCAGGCTTCGGCCTTCAGCCCGGCGATCTGGGCGAAAATGTGCTGACACGCGGCGTAGACCTGCTGGCGCTTCCGATAGGCACGCGGCTGCATCTGGGCGCTGAGGCGGTGATCAAGGTCACAGGCTTACGGAATCCTTGCAGTCAGATCGAGAACTTTCGGCCCGGCTTGTTGGCGGCGGTGCTGGGGCGGGATGAGGACGGAAACCTGATTCGCAAGGCGGGAATTATGGGTGTGGTGGCAGTGGGCGGCGAGATACGACAGGGCGATTCCGTGCAAATAGAACTGCCGCCGCTGCCTCACCGGGCGCTGGAACGGGTCTGAATTTCGGCCTCCGCCAAGGCTTAGTCGGGGCTCTGTTTGCCCGCGTCCTATTCCTTTTGCCGCCTCCCGCTACACTGCTAGGGTGAATGTTCGGAATTTTTCAATTATTGCCCATGTGGATCACGGCAAATCGACGCTGGCTGACCGCATCATGGAGCGGCTCGGCGCGATGGGCGAGCGAGACAAGCGCGACCAGACCCTCGATACGCTGGAGCTGGAGCGCGAGCGCGGCATTACCATCAAGTCCACGCCTGTTCGCCTGACCTATGTGCGGCCCCCGCAGGAAGACGGCACGGGCGGCGAAAGCTACACCTTCAACCTGATCGACACGCCGGGGCACGTGGATTTCAACTACGAAGTCTCGCGCAGCCTCGCGGCCTGTGAAGGTGTGCTACTGCTGGTAGACGCCTCGCAGGGCGTAGAAGCGCAAACCATCGTCAACGCTTACCTTGCCATCGACAGCAATCTGGAAATCATTCCGGTCATCAATAAAATTGATTTGCCCGCCGCCGACCCGGAAGGCGCGGCGCAGGAACTCGAGGACGTGATCGGCATTCCCGCCGAGAGCGCCGTGTTCGCGTCCGGCAAATCGGGCATCGGCATTACTGAGATTCTGGAAGCCATCGTAGACCGCATTCCGCCGCCCCCCGGCGACCCGGAAGCGCCCCTGAAAGCCCTGATTTTCGATTCCTTCTACGACGCCTATCAGGGAGTCATTCTGTTCGTGCGGGTGCTGGAAGGCACGCTGACGCCCAAGCAGCCCATCATGCTGTTCAACTCCGGCAAAACCTTCGATGTCGATAAATTGGGCACGTTTACCCCCGGTCTGATCGTCAGCGACTCGCTTCCGGCGGGGGCTGTGGGCTGGGTGGCGGCAGGAATTAAAGACATTCACGACGCGCAGGTGGGCGACACGCTGACCCAGAAAGACCGGCCCACGCCGGAGCCTTTTCCAGGCTTCAAACCCGCGCAACCCGTGGTGTTTTCGGGCCTGTATCCCACCGACACCGAGGATTACCGCAAGATGCGCGACGCGCTGGAAAAGCTGAAGCTGAACGACGCGGCGTTTACCTTTGAACCCGAAACCTCGGAGGCGCTGGGCTTCGGCTTCCGCTGCGGCTTTTTGGGCCTGCTGCACGCCGAAATTATTCAGGAGCGACTGGAACGCGAATACGATCTGGACTTGATCGCCACCGCGCCCGCTGTGGTGTACCGAATAAGCCTGACCAACGGCACCATTTTCGAGACCCAGAACCCGGCAGAATTCCCCACCCGTGACCGCATCAGCGCCACCGAGGAGCCCTACATCAAGCTGAGCATCATGTTGCCTGAAGAACACGTGGGGCCCGTGATGCAGCTTTTGCAGGAGCGCCGGGGCAGCATGATCACCATGAACTACGTGGGGAAGCGCGTGGAACTCCTCTACGAAGTGCCGTTTGCCGAGATTCTCTACGATTTCCATGACCGCCTGAAATCCATCAGCCGGGGCTACGCCAGCATGGATTACGAACAGATCGGCTACCGCGACGGCGACCTGCGAAAAGTGGACATCATGGTAAACAACGAAATCGTGGACGCCCTCGCCGTGATCGTGCATGAGGACAAGGCGTATGGGATTGGCCGTAAAATCGTGGACAAGATGGCCGAAGTGATTCCGCGCCAAATGTTCCCCGTGCCCGTGCAGGCCACCATCGGCGGCAAAATCATTGCCCGCGCCACCGTGAAGGCCTACCGCAAAGACGTGCTGGCCAAGTGCTACGGCGGCGACATCAGCCGCAAGAAGAAGCTGCTGAACAAGCAGAAAAAAGGCCGCGCCCGCATGAAGCAGATCGGGACGGTAGAAGTGCCGCAGGAAGCGTTCTTGGCGGTGCTGAGTACGGACGAATAAGTCTTAAACACATAAGAACAAAGGGCGCACCAGCAGGAATCTCTCCTCTGGTGCGCCTTCTTATCGTGGTCAGCGTTCTGTCAGGGCCAACTGCACGCTCAGGGCGGCAAAGGTGGCCGCAAACGAACGCCTCAGCCAGACGATTGCTTGAGGCGAGCGGGCCACATAAGTTCGGATGCTGCCCGACAACACGCCGTAGACCGCGAACACAGCGAAGGTGACGGTCATAAACACCGCGCTGAGGAGAAGAAATGAAGCGGTGGGCGAAGGCGTACCCGCTGGAATGAAATGGGGCAAGAACGCGAAGAAAAAGAGGGTTAGTTTAGGATTCAGCAGATTGAGCAACACGGCCCGCACAATGATCTGGCGAGAGTTTTGGTGTGATGTACCCGCATTGAATTGCAAGGTTCCCCGGTCTTGCCAAGTGGCCCAGGCCAGGTACAACAGGTAGGCCGCTCCAGCAAACTTGAGTCCCTGAAAGACGGTAGCGCTCATGTGCAACACGAACGATAAGCCCAACACGCTGGTGAGCAAGTGCGGGATGATGCCCAACGTACACCCGAACGCGGCGGCGAGACTGGCCCGCCAGCCATAAAGCAACCCCGTTGAAATGGTATAAATCGCGCCCGTTCCCGGAATCAGGGCGACGATCAACGATGTCAGCATGAATTCAGTCGTGAGCATGGGTGCTTCACTTTAAGCGGGACAAGAGAGAATTGCCGTGCATAAGCCATCACTGATGGAAATGGCGGATTGCCGTTCCCACACCGGGGCGGCATTCTTGCTGTCGGGCTACGGGATTTGCCCCAAGGGAGAACATCAGATGGCACAGCGGCAAGTGATCAAGGCACAGGCGCAACTTTTTCCGCACCCAAACGCGGAACGGCTGGCGCTGTGCAAGGTAGGGCCATTTCAGTTGGTGGTTCAGAAGGGCAATGTTAAGGACGGCGATCTGATCGTGGTCGCGCCAGAGCGGGCGCTGTTGCCGCCGCAATTTGCGGGCCTATACACCAATGCCGACACGGGCGTGTCCTATTTGCACGGCCCAGACGCCAACCGCGTGGTCAGCATGCGGCTGCGGGGCGAGCGCTCTCAGGGCGTGATCTTGCCGCCGGACGTGCTGGAATCGCTGGGCCTGTCCGATTTGCCGGTAGGAGAAGACCTCTCGGAGCGGCTGGGCATCACGTTTTACGAACCGCCTGTGCCTGTGTCTATGGCAGGCGACGCCGAGAACGTGAGCGGCGTACTAGGCAGCGGCTACCGCCACCACGATGTAGAACAGTTCGGCATCTACGAGCGCGACTTCGTGCCCGGTGAGGCTGTGGTCGTGACCGAAAAGCTGCACGGGTCGCAGGGCATCTATTACCGGGCGGCGGGCGGCGAGTGGGTCGTGACCAGCAAAGGGCTGTCGCGGCAGGCGCTGGGGCTGAAAGAAAACGCTGGAAACGTGTACTGGCAGGCCGCCCACGCCGCTGGGCTGTTTGAAGCCGTAGCCGCCGCTTACCCGCAAGACACCGCTTCACCGGGCCAAGAGGTACAGGTGTTTACGGAAGTCCTGCCTGTGCAAAAAGGCTACGGCTACGGCCAGAGCGGGCCAACCTTGCGGGTGTTCCGGCTCGTGGTAGACGGCAAGGATCAGCCCTTTGCGGACTGGAAAGGCTGGTTTAAGGAGTGGGCCGTGCCTCTCATTTACACTGGCCCCTTCGACGCCGCCCATATCCGCACCCTCAAGGAGGGGCCGGAAACCGTGTCTGGGCGCGGCCTGCATACCCGTGAGGGAGTGGTGGTGGCCCCAGTTGCGGCCCGCTACGCTTCAGATGGAACACCGCTGCGCGTCAAGCTGATCAGCGACGCCTATGCCAAGAAAGAAACCGGAGATGAATTGAGCTGAGAGGAAGGCAGGGCGGCCTGAGCGCCAGATGAAAACCAGATGACAGCGGGCCTCGGTGAGTCACTTTGGCCCGCTGTGTTCTGCCGTGTGATTCCTGCCAACCGTACAGCATGAGCAAAACTGCCCTTTGGCACGGGAATCTCAGGTGACCCATTGGCCCACCCATCGGGGGCGGCATCTGGGGGGCTTGACACATGAGAGGCCAGAAGGTAGCCGTGACGGTTCTGTCAGAACGCGGCGGTTAAGCTGCCTTTATGAGCGCACGTGATGCCAGCATGAGGACTGCCCCAGATCGGGTGGCAGACCGGATGGCAGCTCCGCTGGTTTCAGCCCATCACACCAAGGAGCAGGTGCGGCTGCGGGCCACCCTGCGCGGGCAATTTACGCTGGTCATTTTTCTGCTGGCCTTCCTGCCCAATCTGGTGCTGACCTTCACGGCGCAGCCCAATGTGCCCACCCTGACGCTGGTCGTGTGGATGCTGGTGGTCGGCCTGCTGTGTGCAGTTACAGGCTACGTCCTCAGCGGGGCACTCCTGCGGCCCCTGAACCGCCTAGAGACAGAAGTGCAGCGCGGCGATTTTGCCCAGCCCCACGCCGACGACCCCGCCGAAATTCGTGCCCTGCGCGGCGCGTTCACCACCCTCCTAGACCGCCTCGGCACCGAGCAGGGCCGCCGCAGCGCCTTTATGGCGACGCTGGTGCATGACCTGAAAACGCCCCTGATCGCCACTGGGCACCTGACGCACGCCCTGACCGCCTACCCATTGCCAGAAGCCGAGCGCCGCGAAGTGGGCGTGCAGATTCAGGCCGAAACCGCCCGCTTGCTGGCGCTGGTGCAGCAAATGGCCGACGCCCACCGCTTCGAGCGTGAAGATGTGCAGGTGCAGTTGGTACAAACTGACCTGCGCGTTTTGCTGGACAACGTGGCCCGCCGTATGGCCCCCCAAGCCGAAGCACGCGGCCTGAGCCTCAGCGTGCGCGGCAGCGGATCAGCCCCGGTAGACGCCCACGTGATAGAACGCGCCGTTTCCAACCTGACCGAAAATGCCGTGCGGTACGCGCAAACGCGGGTGCAGTTGTCGGTGACGCCGCAGGGCATTGGCGTAGAGGACGACGGCCCCGGCCTCAGCGGTGATCTGGCCGACCTCGCGCAGCCCTTCAATGCTCAGCCTGCCCTGATCGCGGGGCAGCACTACACCGCCGGAACCGCCGGGCTGGGCCTGTTTATCGTGCGGCGCATTGCCGAGGCGCACGGCGGGCAACTGCTGTACGAGCGCCACCCGCCCCCCCTGTTTGACCCCCACCGATTAGAGCCGCCCGATCCACTGGCCCCACCTTCGGTACACGATCCAACCACCAGTGCCACGCACACTGTCCCAGACGTCTTTTCTCCCTCCTCTTCCCTGTTTACCCTGACCCTTCCGGAGGTCACCCCATGAGACTAGTCATTGCCGACGACCACCCCTTGTTCCGTATGGGCCTCAAGTACGCACTCATTCATCAGGGATTTGACGTGGTGGCCGAAGCCGCCGACGGTCTGGCCGCGCTGGACGCCTGCCGCCTGCACCAGCCCGACGCCGCCCTGTTGGACGTGAAAATGCCCGGCATGACCGGCATCGAGGTCTGCGAGAAGCTGCGCCTGAGCAACCCCAACGTGGTCAGCGTGCTCATTACCACCTTTTCCGAACCCGCCATCGTGCAGGCCGCCCGCGCCGCCGGGGCCAGAGGCTACGTGAGCAAGGAAACCGACCCCGAGAGCCTCGCTCGCCAACTGCGCGACATCGTGGCCCACCCCGAAATTGACCGTCTGCCGCATGTAGATGTGCCGCGCCTGACCCCCCGTGAATCCGAAGTGCTGCCGCTGCTCGCTCAGGGCTACAGCAACAAGGAAATCGCCAAGAATCTGGGCGTCAGCCCCGACACCGTGAAGGATCACTTGGCCCGCCTGTACGCCAAACTGGACGCCGGTGACCGCACCGAAGCCGTCAGCCGGGCCCGTTCCATCGGCCTGCTGCACTGAAGCGAACAAAAAGTACCTCTGGAAGGGGCGCTTCGGCGTCCTTTTTGTTATGGGCAGAGGTTGTTTGTGTGGGGAGATTCCCCTGTAGGTACAGGTATTTGTGCTTGCAATCTCTAGCGCATCGGCCAGAATGAGGGCGTGATGAAGACTTCCGCCCGTGCTTTGCTGTTTGCCGCCCTCTCTGGAAGTGCCCTGTTAAGCACAGCCGCCGCACAAGCATCAGCCCAACCGACCCAGAGAGAATCTGTCACCATTTGGGGCAGTCTCGCGTCCGAATTTTTGGTTCTTCCCGGCCTCAGCGCGGGCCTCAGCGTCGGTGTGGGGCAGTTGGGCGGGGCCAGCGTATCCGTGCGGGGCATGGCCGACGTGATCTTTGTTCCCCTACCCGATGTCAATGTGCCGATTGTGCCCTTGGTGGGGGCCGATCTCCTGTTCAGCGGGCCTGCGGGCAACGTGACCGTGTACGGCGGGCCGGGCGTGGGCACCGTGCTAGGCGAAGTGTTCTGGGTCAGCGGCACGGCGGGCATCCGCAACACCTTCGGAGATTCACGCTGGGGCTACTTCACGGAACTCAAGGGGCGTTATCTCTTCGACACGGCTGGAACAGGTCTGCTCTCCCCCGGCACTCGCCTTGGGCTGACCTACCGCTTCTAAAAAATGCTAGAGCCAGTTTTAGGCGGCTTTGACCCAGAGATTGAGCGGGCGGGTGGGGCGATGTTGACACCCTTCAAAACGCTGTGACAGACCCAGATCGTCCCAGTTGCGCCGGGCGAAGAGATGACAGGGATTGCGTCTGATTCCAGATTCATCAGAACAGCACCGATTCTCTGTATACCTCCCGCCTTTGCCTCTGCCCCGCTCATCGGCGCGGTTGGTACACTGGCCCCAACATGACCCGTCTTCAAGGAACCAACCCCAACCGCACCATTCTGGTGATCGGCACACTCCTGGCCGCCGCTCTGATCGCCCTCGCGCTGTTCGCTGTGCGCGGCCAACCCAGCGGTTCTACCGCAGTCGTCAACTTCGACACTTCAAGTCAGCCGGTGCTGGGCCAGTCCGACGCGCCCGTGACGCTGGTGGTATTCGAAGATTTCAAGTGCCCCAACTGCAAACGGTTCGAGGATGAATTCCTGCCCGAACTGAAGACCAAATACATCGACACGGGCAAGGCGAAATTGGTGTCGATCAATTACCCGTTCTTGGCGCAGAGTGCCCGCCTGCCCACCGACGACAGCAAACTGGCCGCGCAGGCTGTGGAGTGCGCGTTTGTGCAGAGCAACGACCTGCACGAGAGCTACAAGTCGGTGCTGTTTCGTGGGCAGGGCAACGAATCGGCAGTGTGGGCCACCAAAAGCCGCCTGAAAGACTTGGCCGCCAACGTGGAAGGGCTGGACACCGCCAAGTTTGCCACCTGCCTCGACAACGACGAAACTGCCGCCGCAGTGGACGCCGACGAGAAGCAGGCCGTGGACGCCAAAGTCGCCGGAACGCCCGCCATCTACGTGAACGGCAAACTGGTGGACAGCTACGCCACCGCCTCGGTCAGCGCCGCGATTGATGCTGCGCTGCAAAACTGAGACGCAGAAATGACACGCGACAACCGCCTGTATCTGGCGTGGGTGGTGGCCCTACTCGCCACCATCGGCAGCCTTTGGTTCAGCGAGTCGCGGGGGTTTATTCCCTGCGTGCTGTGCTGGTTTCAGCGGATTGCCATGTACCCGCTGGCGTTGCTGCTGGGTATCGCCGCGCTGCGGGGCGACCTGACGATTCGCGCCTACGCCCTGCCACTCGCCGCCGTGGGCTGGGTGGTGGCCCTGATTCATAATCTGGAAGACTGGGGCGTCATTCAAAGCTTGAAGGTGTGCGGCGTAGGCCAGACCACCGCCGGATGCGACGTGCAGTGGCCCATCTGGGGCGGCGGCGCACTGGCGGGCCTGAATTCTATCCTCACCATTCCCGTTCTGGCCCTGATCGCGTTTACCCTGATTATCGGCCTGCTGAGTTGGGGCAGACGGCGGATGTGAGCGGCTAAACCGGTCTGCCCGCCATCATGAAGCTGGCGGTCATGCCGCCGTCTACAGGCAAAATAACGCCTGTCAGAAAGCTGGCCTCGCTGCTCCCCAGAAAGTAGACGACCTGCGCGACTTCACGCGGCTCTCCGAGGCGGCGTAGGGCGTGCAGGTCTTCATAATCACGGCGGGTCTGTTCGGGGTTGGCGCTCGCCGTGATGGCCTGCAATACCGATTCGGTACTGATCGCGCCGGGAGCCACAGCATTGACGCGCACCCCACGCGGCGCGAGATCAAGGGCCATCGCGCGGGTCAGGTTTACCAGTCCACCCTTGCTGGCGTTGTAGGCAGCGTTGCCCTGCTCGGCAAACAGCCCCTGCACGCTGGCGACATTCACGATGGCACTGCCCCTCGGCATCAGATCGATCAGGTCACGGGTCAGCAGCAGCGGGGCACTGAGATTGACATTCAGAGCGCGTGCCCAGCCGCGAGCGCTCACGTCCAGCACGCCGCCGTGTGCGCCCTGATAGGCAGCGTTGTTGACCAGCACACCCACGCCGCCAAGCTCACGGGCGGCGCGGGCAATACGGCTTCGGCCCGCAGCACTGGCCACGTCAGCCCGCAACCGGAGACTGCCCTTCGTCAGGGGCGGCAAATTCAGGTCTACGCCGAGTACCGGATGGCCACGCTCCACGTACAACTCGGTGATGGCCCGGCCAATTCCTCGTGCCGCACCAGTGACCACCACACCTGCGAGCGGAATGGACGGGGCCGTTGGAGTGGCCGGAAACGGGGAGGCAGCCATTCCCTAGTGTGACCCGGCTGTGCAGGCAATGAGTAAACGGCCAGACAGAATGAAGAAAGGCTCAAGCGGCAGCGGGTAGAGGCATTGTCAGGAAACGTCTGACCCACGCTCGGGTACAAGTGCGGAACGGCGAATAGGCAACACAGCCGCCTGAACTGACCTTGTGCTTTAAAGTGGGCGCGTATGACATTGCCCTTGATTGTGAGTGCTGGAGAAGCACTGACCGACCTCGTGACCGGCGGCGGAAACGTCTGGAACGCCCATCCCGGAGGAGCAGGCTGGAACGTGGCGCGGGCCTGTGCGCGGCTGGGTGTGCCGAGTGCCTTTGCGGGTGCAGTGGGGCAAGACAACTTTGGCGACGACCTGCTGCGCGAATCGCTGGAAGCAGGCCTTGACCAGCGCTTTTTGCAGCGTGCGCCCGCCCCCACGCTGATGGCCGTGGTGTATTCCAAGTCGCCGCCCGCTTACCGCTTCTTAGGAGAAAACAGCGCCGATCTGCACTTCGACCCCACCGCCCTCCCCGATGGCTGGCTGGGCGCGGCCCGCTGGCTGCATGTGGGAGGCATCAGCCTTGCACGCTGGCCGCTGGCCGATACGCTGCTCGGCGTGATCGAATCGGCGCGGGCAGCAGGCGTCAAGATCAGCTTTGATCCCAACGCCCGGATTGCTCACCGCCACCCCGACTATCCCGCCGTGTTTGGGGCCGTGATGCGCCGCGCCGACCTGATCAAGCTCAGCGACGAGGACTTGCACTTTTTCTTTCCCGGACGCAGCGAAGACGACGCCCTGCGCGATCTGCGCGGCATGAACGCCCGTTCACCCATCGTGATCACACGCGGCGCGGCAGGCGCGACCTTGTTTCAGTCGGCGGGCCGTTTAGATTTGCCGACCACACCCGTACAGGTGATAGACACGGTGGGTGCGGGCGACGCCCTGTGTGCCGGAATGCTGGTCAGCGCCACCGAAAATCCCGACGCCCTCTGGAACGACCACCTGCAAGTCGGACTTCGCGCTGCCGCTGCCGCGTGTGCCCGCGCCGGAGCCTACGCGCCTACACGGGCCGATCTGAAAGCGTTGGGGTAAGGCAGGGCTACTCGCGCACCTGCTCCCAGCGCACAGCCTCGCCTGCCGCACACTGTGGGCAAGCCGAGGCCGAAAACGTTTGGTAGGGATGCGGCCACAGCGTCAGCAGAGGCACCTCTGGCAGCAGTGCCGTCTGACGCACCGTCCAGACACTCAGGCCCACTACGGTATGGCCCGCCCGCCGCATTTCGGCCACCATCAGGCGGGCGTCGGTGCCCGTACTGATCAGGTCGTCTACCAGCACAACCCGCTGCGGGGATGCTGGAACGTTCATGCGGTGGAAGGTCATTTGCCCGTCTTGGAGGTTAACGAAGGCGACAGGCAAGGCCAGATGACGCGCCACGAACGCGGCCAAGACTGCCCCGCATTGGCTGGCTCCGACAATCAGATCGGCGGTGGGCCAGTGGGTCTGGATGGACGCGGCTTGCGCTCGAGCCAACCCGTCCAGCCGCACCGGATCGCGTACCAGTTCTCCCTTTTCCAGCCAACCGTTCGCGTGCAGGCTGTTCTTAAAAACAGCGTGCCCGTCACGCCGTAGCCTATCCGGCAGCCCTGATTCTGACACCCTAAAACACCCGGCTCTAAGACACGAGGCGGGCGTCGTCGTGTTCGGCCATCATTCGCAGGAAGGCTTCTACGTACTGCGGATCGAACTGGCGGCCCGCCTGCATCCTGATCTCGTTCAGGGCGCGTTCGCGTGTCCAAGCGGGCTTGTAGGGCCGGGCGTTGGTGAGAGCGTCGAACACGTCGACGATGCTGAAGACCCGCGCCGTCTCGGGGATGTTCTGGCCGCGCAGGGCGGCGGGGTAGCCCGTGCCGTCCCAGCGTTCGTGGTGGTAGCGCACCAAGTCGAGCGTCTCTGCGGGTAAAAAATGCAGGTCTTGCAACATGTCGTAGCCCACGGTGGTATGGGTCTGAATAATGCGGCGTTCTCCGGCGTCCAGCGGGCCTTGCTTGTGCAGAATCCGGTCTGGAATCGCCAGTTTGCCCAGATCGTGCAGATACGCGCCCCAGCGCAGGGCTTTGACCTGATCTTCGTCCCAGCTCATGCGGCGGGCGAGGCGCACACTCATGCTGACGACCCGGCTGGTGTGGCCGCCAGTATCGTCGTCACGGCGCTCCAGCGCGGCTCCCAACGACCTCAACGTGACTTCGTTGGCGTCGCGCAGATCGCTGATGGCCTGCCACTGCCCCAGCTGCGACCCCAGCAACCGGGCAAACGAGGCGATGACGCTCTTTTCGTCCTCATCAAAATCACGGTCTTCGGCGCGGGTAATGATCAGCACGCCGAGGTGCGTGGTGGCCCGCCCGTACACGGGAGCCACATGGTATTTCTGGCGCTGGGCTTTGGGCAGCAGGCTCAGGGCTTCCTCTGCCACCCAGTGGTCGGCCTGTACGCTGCGGCTGTCGGTGTCGCTGGGGTGAATAGGCTGCTCCAGAAAGACCTCGTACGCGCCTTTGGCCGCCAGAATATGTGGCGTGCCCTTGCGGTAGGCCACGAAGGCCAAGTTGGGAGCTACGCGCAATTTGTCCAGAATGCCCACGCCAGCGCGGATGATCGCGTCGGCGTCGCGGGCGTCTGCCAATCGCTCGCTGCCCACCCGCAGGGCGTCTATAGTGTTGCGCTGCCACGCCATTTCCCGCACCGAGGCTTGCTCGCGCAGGGTCATCAGGCCAAGGCCGCCGATAACGCACAGTCCCCCCAACAACTCGGCAAGCGTGGGAGCCGAGCCGGGCAAGACCAGAGACGCCAAGAAAGCGGCCGGGTACACAGCCAGGGCTACCCAGCGCCAGAGGCCTCTCAGCGGCCAGGACGCGGCGGCCAATACCAAGGCCGACCCGGCCAGCAAGCCCTGTTGGTCGGTCACCGCAGCGTATCCCAGCGCCAGCAACGCGAGTAACAGCATAAAATAGGTCAGGGGGCCGACACGGGACACCCCAGAAGTTTAGCACTCGTTGTAGGGCATTCCTAAATGAACACAGGGCTGAGTGGCTTCGCCCACTCTGACCAAGTGGGAAGTTCACATCAACATATCCTCATCTGGAGAGTAAGGCCCAGTCAGGCAGGGCCGGGCAGCGGCGGGGTATTGTAAAACCGTGAGAGGCAAGCTTGGGGAGACCCGCCCATGAAAGTTGACCGGGGAGAGCAAGATGACGCCCGGCGCGAACGCATTGCCCGCGCCGCCTTTGAACTGTTCGCCCGCAGCGGCCTAGACCAGACCAGCGCGCAGGACATCGCCCGCGCCGCGTTTGTGAGCCGCACCAACCTGTACCGCTACTATCCCAGCAAGATTCATATGCTGCTGGCGCACTTTGAGCGCACCGTGACCGACACGCGTGACGAGGCGATTCGGCGACTGGGCGCGGGCAGTCCGCCGCAAGCTGTATGGGGACAGGTGACAGCGAGAATGGCCGACCTAGGCGTGCGTTACCGCCATCTGGTGGGCGCAGTAGGGCAAGCTGTGCTGGGGGCCAGACACCACGACGCCCCGGCAGAGGCTCCGGCCCATCCGGGGACGCCCGCCGCCATGCATGACATCCGTACCGCCGTGACATTGGTGGCGCTGGTGGAACCTGTGCTGATCGCCATGCGCCATCAGGGCCATATTCGGCCCGATACCAACACCCAGTTTCTGGCCTCGCTGTTTGTGGACGCCTGCCTGCTGGCCCTGCTGCACGGCGGCCACCGAAACCAGCGCGAGGTGTTGCGTGATTGGCAAGACCGCTTCACGCTGATCATGCACGGCGCACTGGCTCCGGGTGTGACAGTGGCGAATATCGACGGGCAAGTGACGGCGCGGGTGACGTTGGAACCGCCTGAAACCAGCAACGTCGCGGCCCATTTCTTGAAGGGCTGAGGGCAGATTCAGACGGCTGGATTGACTCCATATCTGGCTCAACCGTTGGCCGAACATGGGTGAGGTGTTCAGGCAAGCTCCGGTGCCTAAGCCGGGGGCCGGGGGTATGCTCTGCGCATGTCGAATCCCGCCGCGCTGACCCACCTACCCGCTTGGCAAGCCCTCACAGCCCACTTTTCGGCCATGCAGCACACCCACCTGCGCGACCTGTTTGCCGCCGACCCCCGGCGCGGCGAGCGCCTGAACGCTGAGGGCGCGGGCCTCTATCTGGATTACAGCAAGCACCGCGTGACCGATGAAACGCTGGGGCTGCTGCTGAATCTGGCACGCGAAACCGGAGTAGAAGCCAAGCGTGACGCGATGCTGGCGGGCGAGAAAATTAATGTGACCGAGGGCCGCGCCGTGCTGCATACCGCCCTGCGTGCCCCACGCGGCGCGGCGGTGATGGTAGACGGCAGAAACGTGGTGCCCGACGTGCATGAGGTGCTTGCCCGCATGGCGACCTTTGCCGACAGCGTGCGGGCTGGGCAGTGGTTGGGCTTTACAGGCAAACCCATTCGCAACATCGTCAATATCGGCATCGGCGGCTCTGACCTTGGCCCCGTGATGGCGTATGAGGCGCTGAAGCACTACGCCCAGCGCAACCTGACCCTGCGCTTCGTGTCCAATGTGGACGGCACCGATCTGGCCGAAAAAGTACGCGACCTGAACCCTGAAGAAACGCTGGTGATCGTGTCCAGCAAGACCTTTACGACGCAGGAGACGATGGCGAATGCGGGAAGTGCGCGTGCATGGCTGCTGGCCGCTTTGGGCGACGAGGCAGCGGTGGCGCGGCACTTTGTAGCTGTGTCTACCAACGCCGACGCGGTAGGCAAGTTCGGCATAGATACCGCCAACATGTTCGGATTCTGGGATTGGGTAGGCGGGCGCTACAGCATGGACAGCGCCATCGGCCTGAGCCTGATGCTCGCCATTGGGCCAGACGGCTTCCGCGAACTCTTGGCCGGATTCCATGAGATGGACGAACACTTCCGCACCGCGCCGCTGGAAGCCAATTTGCCCGTGCTGATGGGCGTGCTGGGCGTGTGGTACAACAACTTTTTCGGCTCGGAAACGGTAGCCATCTTGCCCTATGACCAATATTTGTCTCACTTCAGCGCGTACTTGCAGCAACTGGACATGGAGAGTAACGGCAAGCACGTCACGCTAGGGGGCTCGGTCACGGATTACCAGACTGGCCCGGTCATCTGGGGACAACCCGGCACCAACGGCCAGCACGCCTTCTATCAGCTCATCCATCAGGGCACCAAGCTCATTCCCTGCGACTTCATAGGCTTTGCCCGTACACTGAACCCCATGCCCGTACCGGGTGGCCTGACCCACCACGACCTCCTCATGGCGAACGTGTTTGCCCAGACCGAGGCGCTGGCCTTCGGCAAAACGCTGGACGCCGTGCTGGCCGAAGGCATCGACCCGGCACTGGCCCCCCACCGCGTCTTCGATGGCAACCGCCCCACGTCTACCCTGCTGGCCGACCAGCTCACGCCGCGCATTTTGGGAGCGCTCATCGCTCTGTACGAACACAAAGTCTTCGTGCAGGGAGCCATCTGGGACATCAATCCCTTTGACCAGTGGGGCGTGGAATTGGGCAAAGTGCTGGCCGGAAAAATCGTGCCAGAACTGGGCAGCGAGGGGGAACCGCAGTTGGCGCACGACAGCAGTACAAATGCGCTGATTCGCTGGTATAGGGAAAAGCGGGCCTAAAGCAAGAACGTGGATCGTAGAGCGTGGAGACAGCCAAAACCACGTTCTACGACCCACTCTCTACGTTCGCTCCTCAGCCCCAATCGTCGGGCCGCTTCCCCAGCCCAAAGTGCCAAGCAATCGCCGCTGCGATGCGCCCGGACGCCTGCCCGTCGCCGTAAGGGTTGCGAGCGGCCCGCATGGCGGCCAACGTCGACTCGTTGCCCAGCAGTTCGGTCAGCACGCGTTCTAGCTGCGTGGGATCGTTTCCGGCCAGCTTCAGCACGCCTGCTTCTACACCTTCGGGGCGTTCGGTCACGTTGCGCAGCACCGCCACAGGCACGCCCAGCGCCGCACCTTCTTCTTGCAGACCGCCCGAATCGGTGGCAAGGAGCGCACTGGCGGCCATCAGCGGGGCCATGTCGCTGTAGTCCAGCGGATCGGTGAGTTCGAAATTGGGCAGCGCCCCCAGTACAGGCCGCACGGCTTCCTGCACGGCGGGCGACAGGTGAACGGGATAGATGAAATGGGTTTCAGGGAAGGCCCCAGCAACGCGGGCCAACGCTGCGGCCATTTCCCGCATCATGGGCTGGTTTTCCCGGCGGTGCATGGTCACGGTCACGAGGCGCTGACCCTTCTGCACGCGGGCTTGCCAGTCGGGGCGCAGAGGCACGCGGCCTGCCACTTCGCGCACGGCATCTACCGCCGTTTGCCCCGTCACCACGATATTGCCGGGCGCTTTGCCTTCCCGCAACAGGTTGGCCTTGCTGCCCGCTGTGGGCGAGAAATCCAGCGTAGACAGCACTCCAGTCAAGCGGCGGTTGGCTTCTTCGGGGAACGGCTCGCTGAGGCTGCCACTTCGCAGGCCCGCTTCCACATGGCCCACCGGAATACCCTCGTAAAAGGCGCTGAGGGCCACACAAAACGATGTAGATGTATCGCCGTGAACCAGCACCATATCGGCTTCCATCTGACGCAGCAGCTTGCCCGAAGGCGGCACGATGCGGGCAGTCAGGTCAGCCAGCGTTTGGCGGTCTGTCATCACGTTCAGGTCTTCATCGGGGGTGAGGCCGAAGACCGCGAGTGCGCCGTCCAGCATTTGGCGTTGCTGCCCGGTGGACAGGATCAGGGGCCGCAGGCCCGGATGAGCAGCGATGGCAGCGTACACGGGGGCCATTTTGGTGGCTTCGGGGCGGGTGCCGAAGGCGAGGACGATGGTTTTGGGAGCGGGCGTTTGGGAATCGGCAGCAGACATCGGGGGCATCATCTCAGCTTTCCTGCTGGCTGGGAACTTCTGTCTGAACAGCGGAAGTCTGAGCCGCTGAAAGTTGGGCCTCTGAGGGCTGGGCACGCATGCGGCGGTGGGCCACGAACCACAAGCAGGCCGAGACCACCACGCCCGTGAGCAGAATGACGCTGCCAGACACGCCTTGCAGCCACATCCCCATCATGCCGCAGACGAGCGAGACCGCCCAGAGGATGACGGCGGTGCGGCGGGCGCTGGCGGTGCGGGCCAACACCCGGAAGTGAATATGGGTTTTGTCGGGGTGGCCCAGCGGATTGCGAATCCCGCGTGCCAGCCGCCCAATCACGACTTGGGTGGTGTCCAGCACAGGCAGCGCCAACACGATCAGCGGCACGATCAGGCTGGCCCCGGCGCTGAGCTTGAGGGTTCCCAGCAGGCTTACAGCGGCCAGCGTATAGCCGATCAGATACGAACCCGTATCGCCCATGATAATGCGGCTGGGATTGAAATTGTGGCGCAGATACCCCAACGTCGCGCCCGCGAGTCCGGCCAGCAAAATGACGGCTGCCGCCCGGTCAGGGAACTGGGCCGCTGTTACCAACAGCACCATACTCACTACGAAGCCCACGCCGCCTACCACGCCGTCTACACCGTCCAGCAGGTTCACCGAATTGGTCAGGCCTACGATCCAGACCACCGTGATCAGGTTGCTGAGCACGATATTCAAGGCGTCGGGCAGGGCGGGAATGAACGGGATGGCGTTCAGGTCTATTCTCAGGCCGTTGACGATGAGGAGGAAGGCTGCCAACGTTTGCACCAGCAAGCGCGACAGCGGCGACAGGTTGAACTGATCGTCGATAAATCCGGTCAGCACCAGCAGGGACGCGCCCAGCAGAATGGCTAAAACTTGAATGTTCACCACTTCGATGACGATGGGCCGTAGCGCCCACGCCACCACGACGCTCAGAATAAATCCAGCGAAAATGGCTAGCCCCCCCGCGTTGGGGAGCGGCTCCTTGTTGATCCTGCGGGCATTGGGCTGATCGGCCCAGCCCACCTGAATGGCAAAAGCCCGCACACTGGGAATAAAGCGCCAAGTGAACACCCATGCCGTGAAAAACGTGAGCAGCACGCTGAGAAAACCCCGTCCCAACAGATCCGCGATACCAACTTGCGCCGCGAGCGCCTTCAAAGAATCCATAACCTGACCGAAGTGTAAAGGTCTGGAATGAGGAATGCGTCGTCAGGAAGGTGGAGGGGAGGAGGTCAGAGCATCAGCGCGAAAACTGCGGTGCAGGTCTAGAACGGAATGTAATCGGCCAGCACGGCTTTCTCGCGTTCTCCAGCCCACTGTCCACATCCTACCCTCAGTTCCCGTGTAGCCCCTGCTTAGGCGGCGCAGGCGGCTCGGTTCTGGGGGCTTCCCTCTTCGTCACCTGAGCTTTCAGCACAGTTAGGGCGGCGTCCAGCGTGGTGTCTTGCCCGGTGCTGGTTAGGGCGGCGATGTCGGTGGGGGCCAGAATATCGGGGGTAATCCGGTCTGGCAGGGGCTTGTCGGCGGCGTCGAAGGCTTTCAGGATGGTCAGGCCCAGCACGCCGCCATCGGGCAGGGGCCGGAAGTTGACGCCACTGTTGCCCACGCCGCGTGTGACCTCGCCAATGGCAGTGGCCCCAGACAACCGGGCGTAGTGGGTGAACACTTCGGCACACGACGCGGTATTTGGGCCGATCAGCACGGCCACCGGCTGTTTCCACACGGCCCAGTCCGGGCGGGCCATCCGCGCTACCGGCGACATGACCTCATCGCCAAGTAAACCGCCGTAGGTGAAGCCGCCCCGCTCGAACCGGGCGCGGTAGATGGTGGGGCCGAACACGCTGCTGGCCGCCACACACTCGTTCAAGCTGCCACCGCCGTTGTAGCGCAGGTCTACGATCAGCGCCTCGGCATTGGCCCGCTTGGCCTCGCCCACCCGCTCCAGAAAGAGTTCGGCGCTGTCGGATGACAGGAAGGTGGGGTACTGAATCAGTGCCGTGCGTCCGCCCTCACCCACCCAACTCAGGGTCGGTTCGTCGCGTGCCTGCAAGTTTTGGGGGGTCAGGGTCACGGTGCGCTCTGGGGTTCCGGCACGCTTCACACTCACGCTCATGGGGGAATTGGCCCGCTCCAGCCGCACAAATTCATTGGGGCCGATGGGTTGATCGGTTCCGGCCTGCTCACCATTGACCTGAGTCAGGAGGTCGAAGCGGCGCACTCCGGCACGCTCGGCGGGGCTTCCCGGCATCACCGACACCACCAACAGGCCGCCCGCTACCCGGCTCACCCGCGCTCCGGTTCGGGGCACCGATTTGTTCTGACTCACCTCGGCCAACCGCTCGGCAGCTTCGGCGTCACGCACGTTGGTATGGGCGTCACCCAGTTCCTTCAGCATGTCGGTAATGACGGCGCGGCCTGTGCCGTAGTCGCACGATTCCGCCTGTGCCTCGCAGCGTTCGGCCAGAATCGGCGCGTACTTTTGGGCCAGCGCCACCCGGTCTACCGTAGACCAGCCGTAATACCCGGTCTGCACCGCTTTGGTCACGGTGTCGAACAGGTCGGTGGCAGGGCTGGCAGCGGCTAAACCACAGGTCAGGGCAAGCAGGAGCGCGGGCACGCAGCGGAGTTGTGGCACGGCCTCAGCGTAGCGCGGCGGGGGTAGAAATCATGGTCTATGGGGTTACGCTTGAGGACGGCTGGCTTTTGGGTGGCCCCCGTTGGGTGAAGGTAGGCGGGTCTGTTTTCTCCCACGTTGGACTCCCCCACCCCCCAAAGGAGTAAGGGGAGTTAACGCTCCGCTGAGGAGGATCGATCTTGTCGCATATAGACTCGGCTAAATCGTTCGTTCGAAGCAGAATCGGCAGTTTGTCCTGAAATGGAATTGGCCCGGCTACTGCGTGGACGACGGCCTCACACGGACTTGGGCGGGAATGATCTGGGGTGGCGGTGTTAGACGATTTTTCTCTTATTCCCGGTAATGCACCATATGCTGCACTTCTGGCGAGGCGAGGAGTGAAGGCAGTCGCCCCACCAAAAACGCAGGCCGGACATCCACAGTTTGCAGGTCTTCTAGCGCGAACCAGTCGAACGTCACACCCTCATCCAACTTGTTGGCGAAACTGCTGCTCGGAAGCTGCGGGCAACCCGCCGCCAGATAGAAGAATTGCAAACTGTGTATTTCTTGGCCTCCCATCTGCCCAAACAATTCAGCCACCAGAGCCAGCCGCAATTCACCCAACACCGCGCCTGTTTCTTCCAAGAATTCGCGGCGTGCGGCTTGTTCGCTGGCCTCTCCGCTTTGGATGCGGCCACCGGGCGTAAACCAGAAATCCGCGTGGTTGAACTTGTTCAGCAGCAGATGACCATCCCGCACGATCAGAACGGCGGCGCGGGCGCTGAAGCGGATTTGGCCCAAATGCAGGTCTACGTCAAGACTCTCAGTTTCAAGAAGCGTCACCCGATCAGCGTCGTCAGTACGCCCACGCCTTCCACCTCAACCTCTACCGTGTCGCCCTTTTCCAGTGGCCCCACGCCTTCGGGGGTTCCGGTCAGCACCACGTCGCCGGGTTCCAGCGTCACAAAGCGGGTGATGTAGGTCAGGATCTGAACCACGTCGAAGATCATCTGGTTGGTGCGGCCATCTTGCCGGGTCTGGCCGTTCACGCGGGTCTGCACGCGCAGGTCAGCCGGATTCAAGTCGGTTTCCAGCCAAGGCCCCAACGGACAAAAGCGGTCAGCAGCTTTGGCGCGGAACCATTGCAAGTCGGTTTTCTGGCGGTCACGGGCGGTCAGGTCTAGACCGCAGGTGTAGCCCAGTACGGCGTCCAGCGCGTCTTCAGGCGTCAGGTTGCGGGCTTGCTTGCCCATCACCAGTGCCAATTCACCTTCAAAGTGAAAACTCTCTGTCCAGTCGGGCTTTTCTACGGTGCCGCCGGGTTCGGCCAGCGCATTTGGCCCTTTCAGGAAAATGCCGGGTTCGGTGGGGAGGCCTGCCGTGTCGTTGCCCAGTTCCCGAATATGATCGAGGTAATTGCGGCCCACACACACGATTTTGCTGGGTTCGGCAGGGGCCAGTAGGGTTGCTTCGGCAAAAGCCACCGTTTGGCCTGTGCGCTCTCCAGTCACGCCGCGCGTCAAATAAACCATGTCGTTGTCGAGTTGGCCCCAGTGTGGCCCGCTTTCGGTCTGAATTCGGACAATCCGCATGGGCCAAGCATAGAGCAGTTCTCCGAATTACGTGATCAGAAAAAAGACTTCTGATCACTCCATTCTCCGTCCTGCTCGGTACAATTCACTCGCTCCGCTCGGTCATTATGATGACAAATGCTCTAGGGCGCGGAAGCCAAACCGTCTGCCCTATGTCGCTCCCCAAAGCCGCATGGCGTGAACCGACCCGGCGCGATCCCGCCCGTGCGGATAGACTAGCCCGCATGACTGTTGGCCTTCCCGATGGGTTTATTCGCGCAAGTGAGGTGCTGGACGAGCGTTTTGCCGGAACAGCGGCGCGGCAACTCGATCAGCAATTTGGCAATGAAGAATTGCTGTACGGCCTGAATCTGCTGGGATTGGCCGGGCCGTTTTCGCGGGTCACGCCGTGGGAACTGGAGGATGAAGCGGGCGTGCGGCGCATCAACGCTTCCGGCTACGCGGCCACCCCGTTTGGCGAAATGCCCCCCGTGCTGACCGACTTTTTGCAGGACTTCTTGACCAAAAACCGGGCGATGGGCCTGCCGCAGCAATCGTCGGGGCCTTGGCGGGCGGCGCTGCAAACCAATCTGGTGCGCCTGCTGGCCCGCGAACTGCCCAGCCACACCGATTCGCAGGTGTTTTTCTGCTCCAGCGGCACCGAGGCCATAGAGGGCGCACTGAAGTTTGCCAAAGCGTGGCGGCCCAAAGCCAAGTTTCAGATTTCGTTTTCCAGCGGCTATCACGGCAAAACGCTGGGCAGCCTGAGCCTCACGCCCAATCCCGAATATCAGGATGTGTTTCGGCCACTCGTACCGGGAGCGCTGACCTGTCCATACGGCGACCTGACCGCGCTGACCAGCCTGATCCGGCGTGTCGGCCCCGACAACGTGGTGTGCGTAGTGGTGGAACCCATTCAGGGCGAAGGCGGCGTGAACATTCCGCCCGCCGGATTCCTGAGCGGGCTAGGCGAACTGTGCCGCAAGTACGGAATTGTGGTCATTGCCGACGAAATCCAGACTGGACTGGGCCGCACTGGGCATTGGTTCGAATCGGCGGCGCAGGGGTTAGATGCCGACATCATCACGCTCGCCAAGCCGCTGGGCGGCGGCATGACCGCAGTGGGCGCGACCATCGTTCGGCACGCCATTTACAAAAAGATGCTGGGCGGCCTCAGCAGCAAACGGCACTCCAACACCTTCGGCGGCGGCGCGATGGCGATGGCGGTGGGTCTGAAGTCACTGGAATACCTGATGGACAATGACCTGCCCGCCCGCAGTCTGAAACTGGGCGAATTGGGACTGGCCCGCCTGAGAACCATTCAGGCCGAGTACCCCAGATTGCTGGAAGATGTGCGCGGCCAAGGGCTGCTGCTGGCGATGCAGTTTAAGCCCATGCTGGGGCTGCCCCTGCCCGAAGTACTCAAGGAACTGGTGTTCGAGGCCACCGCGATTCTGGCCCTGCGCGAACTGCACGGCAGCGGCGTGATGGGCAATCTCAGCCTCAGCTCCAAGCGCACGGTACGCCTGACGCCCGCGCTGGACATGCCCGAAGACGTATTCAAGATCATGATGAACCGCGTGGCCGACTTTGCCGCTCGCAACCCGGCGTCACGCCATATTCTGACCAATACGCCGCCCGCCATGACGGCGAAACTGGCGAAATTTGCAGCGAGCAAGCCGAAAAAACGGACGCCCAGCGACGGGTAAAAGCCCGAATGTGGAATGGAGAGGGTGGATAGTGGTTGGGCTATTCCCACTGTCCACGATCCACCCTCTCCGATCTCTGATCCGGCCCACCCACCCCTTACAGTTTGGTGAGTTTCGGATACTTCTGAATCGCCTCATCCTCACTCAGAAACTCGCCTTCCACATCCGGACTCCAGACCACTTCGGCGCGGATCAGGTCGCCGGGGGCCACGCTGCTGATGGCGTTCAGGGCGGCGCGGGCTTCGGCAGCGTTGGTGACGCCTGCGGGGGGCAAGTTATCCAGCGTATGGGCGGCGATGGCGATGGTCACGGCCAGATACAGGTCGCCGGAATCGTTGTCGGCCTTGTAGTCTTTGCGCTGCTGGAAACCAGTATTCACGTCTTTGTTCTGGTAGTTGCTGGTGGTCTGTTCGGTAAAGGCGGCGCGGGCTTCGGTGGCCCACGCGCCCACTTGCGAATCGGCGGCGTTGGCGGCTCCCTGTGCGCGTTCTACGTTGCCGTACACCCAGCGATCCGGGTGACGCAGGGCCACCAGCGCGGCTTCTTGCAGCATCCGGGCAAGCCCCTCGTTGCTGTCGGGATCGCCGGACTGGGCCACCCGTTGCAAGGCTCTTTTGACTTCATCGCCCTCAGCCATCAGGAGTTGCACACTGACGGCCTGCGCCGTACCGCTGAAGCCCGCCAGCCCGCCGCCACGTGTGAGGGCACGTGCCCCGCCGCCCGCCATGCTGCGGCGCATGGCCCCCACCACCGAGAACACCACGAAGCCGAAGATGATCAGGCCGATGAAGCCGAAGCCGCCGCTCCCGCCGCCGTAATAGCCGCCGCCACCCGTATTGACGATAATCGGGCCGCTATAGCCGCCCCCGTATCCACCGCCGTAGCCGCCCCCGCCGTATCCACCGCCGCCGCCCCCATAGCCGCCTCCCCCACCGCCCGAAGACCCACCGGAACTGCTGCCGCCAAAGCCGCCGCCCGATTGGGCCGAGGCCGTGCTGTGCAGAGTCAGGCTGCCGAGGGCCAGCACGAAGGCCGCCGCGAACAGCAGCAACAGGGCAAATGGGCGCAGGCGGGGCTTGGCTTGGTTATGCAAGTCTTGCTGGTGCGAGTGTTGATTATGAAAGCGGGGCATGATGGCTCAGTGTACGGGCCAAACGCGCCCAGCGTTCCAGAATCGTGAGGCCTGCCTTTAGAGGTCGGGGGCGGGTACACTGCCGAACATGACCGATTCTGCACCTACTCCTTCCATTGTCCTGACTGCTCAGCAGTGGCAAATCTTTTTAGAAAGTCTGTACGAGCGCGGCGACAAACTCGATCTGCGCGAGGAAGGCGGCGTCTATCATCCGCGCAAGGAAAAAGTAGACGCCTACGTGTTCAGCGGCCACGCCGAGGCCCTGAGAAGCGAGGAAGTAGACGGCGACATTTGGGGCACGCTGGAAGACATCGAGGAAACTGCCGACTCCGAGGAAGAAGCGTGGGCCAAAATCGTGGCGTTCTACTTGGGCCGGGGCTGCGTGCTGATGGAAGTGTTGCCGGAAGAAGCAGGCGAAATGCCGGAACAATGGCTGATCTCGGAACCGTTGGCGCGTCGGCTGGGGTTGTTGGCAACGGCGTAAAGGTTGGTATAGAGGGGCGTTTTTGGGGCGAGGGCTAAAAGCTAAGGACTGGGAGGGGGAGTGAATGAGCGCCAGCGTTTGCCCTAGCCCTCGCCTTTCTTAGACCCTCGACCCTCAGACGCCCTTCACAGGCCATAGCTCGCCCGCAGCCGCGCCAGCCCTGCCCGCACACCGATGCGCTGCATGGGCAGATCGCGCAGCAGCACAGGTGTCAGGCCGCGTTCGTGCAGGCCATGCAAGATCAGGTCAAGCAGTTCGGGCGTAACCTCCGGGCCGTCGTGCAGCAAGATCACGCTGCCGGAGCGCACCTGCTCTAGCGTGTGCCGGGCCAGTTCAGTGGCGGGCAAGTCCAGCCAGTCGCGGCCTTCCGTGTCCCACAGGGCAATGCGGCGGCGGGCAAGGCGGGCCAGCACACGGGTAAACGGACTGTGGCCGCCGTAGGGTGGGCGGAACAGCAAACCGGGTTGCCCTGCACGCGGATGCCAGCGCACCTGGGCCCATTCCATCCACGGGGGTAGCAACAGAGCGGGGCGGTGCCAGATACCGTGCGCCTCCAATTCGTGGCCCGCGTCGGCCAGAGCTTGTATCAGGTTTGGGTGCGCGGCGGTGTGCGGGGCCGTGACGAAAAAGGTGGCGGGTGCGCCGTGCCGCTCCAGCACTGCCGACAACTCCAGCGTGCGGGGGCCGGGGCCGTCGTCGAAGGTGAGGGCCACGCGGGGCCGGGTGCGGGGGCCGGGGCCAAGCGCACCCCATCCGGCGGCGCGGCCCAGCACATCGGCGGCCAGCACGGCGGCAGCTAGAGCCGTGCCAGCTTTAATCCAAGGTGCATAAGAATTGATTTGAATGGCGGGTTCCTGCCTTTGGGTGGGCCGTGAATTAAAACCCATGAATCGCGCTTGACCTTCCTAAGCCGGAGTACCTTCATAAACCATAGTTCTAGGGCCGAGGTTATCCAGCTCTAGCCATGAACCGCCGCCGGAAACGCCCTCCTGAACACGGCGTAAGCACTGGCCGTGACCAGAGCCAGCGCCGCGCCCACCACGAACGGCCCGCTGACGCCGATGGCCTGATACGCCAGCGCCCCCACCACCGGGCCGAAGGCGGTTCCGGCATTTTCGACGGTCATCAGTGCGCCCCACGCGGCGGGGCGTTCGGCTTCGGGCAGCGTACCCGTGACGAGGGCTGACCAACCGGGCGTGACGCAGCCGTAGCCGATACCCAGCACCACCGCGATGGGGTAAAACGCCCAGAGGGGAGGCAGGGTCGCCACCAGCAAGAAGGCCAACCCGATCAGGCCAAAGCCGCTGGCCAGCACCAGACGGGCGTTGCCCCGGTCTGCGATTCTTCCGGCGAAGGGAATAGTGGCGTAGGCGATGACGCCGCCCAGCGCCAAAATAGACACCAGCGGCCAGTACTCTAGGCCCAGTTTTTTGGCGATAGGAAAGAGCAGCGGGCCAATAAGCGACAGGGTTCCAGTTTGCAACAGCGCCGCAGGCATCAGCGGCAGCAGGGAGCGGGCCACCCGGCGCACGCTCTCGCGGCTGGGGGCAGGCGGCGTTTCGCGTTGGCGCACGCGGCGCATGGGCATCAGCAGCGCCCCGCACACGGCCAACAGTTGCAGCCCGCCCGCCAAGATCAGCGGAAAATTGCCCCCCTGCTTGCCAATAGCGCCGTACACCAGCACGCCCACGCCGATCATGGGCAGGGCGCACATGGTCACGGTGGACAAGGCCCGCCCGCTGTAGCCGGGTTTGCTGGAATCGGCGGTCAGGTTCAGTGCGCCCGGCCACATCACGCTAAAGCCGATGCCGTGCAGCACGGCCACCAGAATCAACATCCAGAAGGTGCTGACAAACGGCAAACAGGCCACCGCCAGCAAACTGAGCAGTGCCCCGCCTGCCACCACGGGCCGCAACCCATAGCGCGAAATGGCCGCCCCCGCCGGGCCGCGCATCAGGGTATCGGCGATCAGGTGGGCGGTCAGAGCCGCGCCCGTAGCCGTGAGGGGCAGCCCGAATTCGGAGCGTCCCACCAGCGGGAGGTACCCCACATACAGGCCGTTGCGGACAAATTCGGCGCAGGCTACCGCCACCGTGGCCCCCATCACCGGAACGAGCGTGCCGGGCAGCAGCGGAATCCGGTCAGCGAGTGGACGCTTGCCTGCCGTCATGCAGCGGCTCCACTGCCACAGCAGTGGAGAGGAAAGCGAACAGATGGGGGGCACATGAAGATGACCATACGAACACCTGCTAGCCTGTCCGGGTGCCGGAATTCTCGGTTGTTATTCCTGCGCGCAACGAAGCGGTCTATTTGCCGCTCACGTTGCGCGCACTGGAACGTCAGACCCACGCCCCCCATGAAGTGATTGTCGTCGACAACGGCAGCCGGGACGCCACCGCCGAGGTGGCCCGCGCGTGGGGAGCGACGGTGATTCAGTGCCACGAACGCGGCGTGGCCCGTGCCCGCCAAGCTGGGCTGGAAGCCGCGCGGGGCGACTGGGTGGCCTCCACCGACGCCGATTCCCTGCCCGCCCCGCAGTGGCTGGAGCGTCTGAACGCTGCCGCCACAGGCCGGGTGGCCCTCTACGGCCCGATGCGCTTTTCGGGGGTGCGCCGCCCACTGCCCCAGATTTCGGAGGCTGCCTACAACTTGTTTTTGCGGCTGTGCGTGCTGGCCGACAAACCTAATCTGGCCGGGGCAAACATGGCCTACTCGCGCCGCGCTGCGGAGTTGGCGGGCGGGTACCCAGCGGTGGAAGCCTACGAGGATATTTTGCTGGGTCAGGCGTTGGCGCGCTTGGGAACGGTGGCCTACGTGCCGGGCGCACTCGTCGAAACCAGTGCGCGGCGGCTGGAAGGCGGCCTTGTTCCCTTCCTGTGGCGGCACGCGCAAAATATCAGCGGTCATACACGAGGCTACTTCGAGGAGTAACGGCCTCTGAGGGTAGGGCCGCTACGCCGCTCGGCACGCCCAAGGCGCGGGCATACACCTCCAGCACCCGTTCGGCCACCCCACCGGGCGTGGTGGTATGGCCGAATGCGCGTGCGCCTGCCGAGAGCTGTTCCCAGAGTTCCGGACTGCCCAACACGTCGCGGGCGTGCCGCACCAGCGCGTTCACGTCGCCGGGCATGGTCAGGTAGCCGCTGCGCCCGTGTGCCACCCCACTGAGGGTGCCGCGTGCGCCCACCGCCACTACCGGAACGCCCATCAGCTGCGCTTCTTGCAGCACCAGCCCCTGCGTTTCGGTGTCGCTGGCGAACAGGAACAGTTCCGCGAGGCGGTAATACGCGCCGATTTCTGTCCACGGACGGACCCCCAAAAACGTGACGCGCTCCGAGATGCCGAGTTGACGGGCGTGGGCCTCCAAGTGTGCCCGCTCCGGCCCTTCTCCCAAGATGACCAGGTGGGCGTTGTCCAGCTGCGACAGGCTATCGAGTACCAGATCGAAGCGTTTTTCGCGGGCGAGGCGGCCCACACTCAGGATTCGGCGCGTGCCCGCAGGCCAAGGATTGAGGATTGGTGGCGCGGCCTCCAGCCCTCTGGGATCGATGCTGGTGGGAATGACCACCGGATCACGCACGCCCATGTCGCGCATCACGTCCAGCATGCCCGTCGTGGGCACGATCACCGCGTCGGCCCGCCCGTACAGTTGGCCCGACACCCGCGACACCAGTTTGGTCATGCGGTCAAAGGAAGTCAGGCCCGGTACATAGTGCGTGTAGGCCGCCAAATGCGTATGGTAAGTGGCGATGTGCGGCACCTGCCATTTGCGGGCCAGCCGCACCCCTGCCAGCCCCAGCGTGAGCGGCGTGTGCGTATGCACGATGTCGTATTTGCGCTCGAAATCCTTACGGGTGGGCCACGCCAAACGGTAGGTGGGCAAGAACATATAGCGCAGGCTGGAAATCCGGTACACGTCGGCGCGGCTATCCACGTGTTCGGGGAAATCGGGGGCCACCACATCCACATGGTGCCCGCGCGCCCGCAACTCGTCGGACAGCAGGCCCACGCTGGTCACGATGCCGTTCTGATCGGGCAAAAAGGTATCGGTAAATAGGCCGATTCGCAGCGGACGTTCCGTGAAGGCCGCGCCTTCCGGCAGGGCAGCCGCCTGAGCCGCAGCCGGAGTCACGCCCGCCCCCCGCCACTGCGGGCCATGCTCGCCGGAGTCCTCGCCACTCTGCACTGGCCCTTGGAGATAAAGGAAAACTGAAGCATCGTTAGACAGGAGCATACCGTGATCAGCATGAGAGCGTGCTGCCATAAAAATGGCGACCACCGAAAGTCGCATTCAAGCAGGGCGAGTGGCAAAACTGAGGGTGCGCGGAGCTTGCTGACCTTTCGGCGCTTTTTTCGGCGTTGTTCTGAGAAGCCGGGAACCAGAGCCGAGCCGTCCCCGGAAGGGTGCAACCCTCCTGCAATGCCGCTACAGTCAGCGCTATGCCCGCGTTTTCTCCCTCTTGGTTATGGCCTTCTCTCCTGCGTGCAGGCGCGTTCGGTACGCTGCACGGCGGCGCTCCGGGCGAACCCTCTGTGGGCCTGACCGTGCCTGTGGAGTCGGTGGCGGAGTTGGAAACTGCGTTGACGGCGTTAGCAGAAGCCAACATTGGGGCCACGTTGCTGGTTCCGCCAAGACTGGCCCGCACTGTCCCACACCTGTTGCACTCTGCAACGCAAGCCGGACACGAGATCGCCGGAAGTGGGCCGCCGACTGGAATCAGCGGGCTGGAAGCAGCAGGGGGGCAAGTCGTAACCGCGTGGGCACTGGAAGGCGCGGCGCTGACCCGTACACATCTGGCGGCGCTCAGGCACGGGGGCGTGCGTCCTCTCCCCTTTCCGCAGGCGGCGGCGCAACCGGGCCAGACGTTGCGAGTCCTCCCCGCAGAGTTGGCGGCCACCCTGCCCGACTTGAAGGCCCTCGGCTACCGTCCCGCGCCCGTGCGGGCCATTCCCGGCCTGCGCCCTGCCATGCCCCGTGACCTGCTGATTTATCTCTACAGTCGCACCGTCGAAGACCGTTTTGCCCGTGACCATCATGTGATCGACCTTGCCCAACGCGCCGACGCCGTGATGCGCGTGGCCCCGCGCTCCGAGGTGATGCCGCCGCTGCCCTTGCCGCCGCACACGCCCAATGCCGAGCTGCATCTGCACTCGCCGCGCATAGTGGGCATCAGCACCCGCAGCTCTATTGCCGCCTACCGCGCCTACCAACGCAGCCTGAAAGACGTGGCGCACGCCCTGCGAACCCGGCCCGAATTGGCGGATGCTCAGGCCGTGTACGCCGTCACGCTATTTCACGGCCCGCTGGAAAAGAGCGGCTTTGCCCTACTGGACTTGCCGCCCCAGCAAGCGCGGTGGTTCGGCTTAGGCTTCCGCCTGTTGCGGGCAGTGTATGGCACGCCCAAGCCGCCGAGTGAGGGAACGCCGAAAATGGCTTGGATGGAGAGAGAGGCGTTTTTGGCGCGGCATGGGTAGGGTATCTGCCGCAATTAAACTAAGCATTATGTTTTAGTTTTTATAGTGTTTAGGTGTTACGCAATTAATTAAAACCCTCTGCATTAGAAACGCCAGAGGTATTTTTGAGACTCATTTAATCACCATTCTTGTAAAAAAACGAGAATGCGGGTTGACATCACATTGGTACTGTGTACCATAATCCGCTCCACAAATTGATATGAAGCCTCAAAACTTTGTGAATCTCTCCCTCAGATTCCTCAAATTCGATACTCGTCCAATATCGGAATCTCAATCCGCCGCGTTTTGGGTCGGGAAACTTTTCTTGCAGCCAGCAGATAAAGCTAGAATCAACGATTTTGAAGAATTTATCAGTTAGGAAAAGCTTAGGAAAAACCCCACCACTCATGTACTCTAAAATGCCTAGCACACAATTTTCAGCATTCTCCTTTATAATACTTTCCCTAAACTCCTTTTGGTCAAATATTTTGTTGGATAGTTGACTTGTTTCTCGAAATACAGACGACACATGAATGGTCTGATCTTCAAAGTATCCAGCGATTAGAACGCTGTCATGGAATCTATAAATGCCACCAACCAAATGAGGCAGGTGGTAGCGCGCCCAATCCTTAAAATCATCGCCAACCACGCTATATTCTTGCTCCTGAAAAACGAAGATATGATTTTCCTTTGTGTGGTATTTTGAATACAGAATTCCTTTATATAAATTCTTCATGTAAAATACAACCTCACAATTTATCCTTTCCTGAATAAGAATCTAGAAACCGCATACAATTATGATTGTCCTCAAGCCCAGCCGAAAATTTTGCGTTTCGCTTACCCCGGCAACGTAAACACCAGCGTCGTCCCTTGCCCCGGTACGCTCTCCACATCCAGTTCACCGCCTGCCAACGCCACCCGTTCGCGTAGCCCGATGAGGCCCAAGTGTCCGGCCTGAGCGCGGGCCTGCGCCTGATCTGGCGTGAAGCCTTGCCCATCGTCGGTAATGGCAACCCTCACCCCTTCAGGCGTGTACTGCACGCGAATGGCGGCACTCAGGGCGCGGGCGTGCTTGTCGACGTTGTTCAGGGCTTCTTGGGCCAGCCGGAACACGGTCAGTTCGATGGTGGGCGGCAGGCGGCGGTCTTGCCCCGCGACTTCCAGGCGGGTATCGGTGACGGCTTGGGTCGCCAGCCATTCCAGTGCAGGCAGCAGCCCGAGGTCGTCCAGCACGCTAGGGCGCAGGTTGCGGGCAAAGCGGCGCACGCTTTCTATGGCGTTGTCGAGGTCGGCGCGAATATCGTCGGCGCGGGCGCGTTGCTCTCCGGTCAGGTCGCGGGCGAGGCGGGCCACGCGGCGGGTCGTGGCCGTCAGAACTTGCGCCGTATCGTCGTGCAGTTCGCGGCTGATGCGGCGGCGTTCTTCCTCCTGCGCCTGCGTGAACAGTGTCAGGTAGGTGCGGAGTTCGCTTTGACGGCTGGTGGCGGCTTCCAGCGCCTGCCCCCGCCGGGTAATCTCGTCGGCCAGCGTCTGCAACTCGCTGAGGTCGCGGGCCACCATCAGGACAGAGGGCGCGGCGGCAGGCTGACCGGGCGTTCGCACGGCACTCAGACGCACTTCCAGCCGAATCGGATGATCGGTGCCGCCTACCTCGATTTCGGCGCGGCCCCCCACAGCACGCACGCGGGCGGCGTCCAGCGCGGCGTGCAAGGCGGGGCGGGTGGCGGGGGTCGCCAACATCAGCAGCGGTTGCCCGGTCAGTGGCCCCAGCAGCGGCCCCAACAGCGCAGTGCTGGCGGGGTTGGCATAGGTAATCACGCCGCCCTCATCGGCAGACAGGATCAGGTCGTGTGCGCCCTCCGCGAGTTGACGATACCGGGCTTCCTCGCGGGCCAGTGCCGACAGCAATCGCTCGCGGGTGAGGGTGAGGGCAATCTGGTCGGCCACGCTGCGGGCGAGTTGCAGCACCCGGTCACTGGGCGGGTCGGTGCCGGGGTCGTCAGCGTACAGGAAACCTAGCACGTCGTCTCCACTCCTCAGGGGCACGATCAGGGCGCTCCCGGCCACTGGCAGGGCGTATTTGCGGGTCAGCGGGCGCGGCCCCCGGCCCAATTGCGCGGTCAGGCCCGCCAAATCTGCGTCGTTGGGCGAGTGCAGGTTGAAGGCGGCGCAGCGGCTGATGCTTCCGGCCTCGCTGGTCAGGGCGATCAGGCCGCGTGTGGCATTCATCGCCAGCACCGACAGGCGCACCGCTTCGGTCAGGGCCGCGTCCGATTGGTCTTCGGCCAGCAAGCGGCCTACGTTCAGCAGCACGGCGGCTTCGCGCTCGCGGCGCAGTTCTTCCTCGTACAGGCGGGCGTTGGCAATGGCGAGGCTGGCCTGCGCGGCAAACACCTCGGCCAGCGCCAGATCGTCGGCGTCCAGCGGCAACGGTTCGCGGAAATACAGCGTGAGAGCGCCGAAAATGCCCGCCCCCGTTTGCAGCGGCAAACCCACCACGCCCCGAAACGGGTACGCGCCCTGCGCCAAGAGTTGCCGGGTGTAGCGGCTGCCTCCGCCGAGGCCACCGGTAATCGCGCCCTCGCTTTGGGGATCGGCGTGGTCACGGGGCAAGTCGCGGGCGGCCACCATCGCGCGGCGCTCTACCGCTCCGCCCGTGACGCCCGCCCCCACTTTGGCCCTCACCCGCAACACGTATTCGCTGGGCAGGCCCACAGCATTACGGATAATCAGCGTTCGTCCATCGGGCAACAGTTCCGACACGCCCGCAGCGTCGGCGCGGAACAGGGTCACAGCCCGCTCCAGCAGTTGCGCCAGAGTGTCGGCCAGATGCAGGCTGCCCGCCAATGCCGCGCCCGCTTCACGCAGGGCCTCAGCGGCTTCGCGCTTGCGGGTTTCTATGCCGTACAGGCGGGCATTGTCTATGGCGAGGCTGGCTTGCTCAGCCAGCGCCAGCACCAATCGGGCGTCGTCTTCGCTGGCACTGGCTCCCGGCGTGCGGCTGTCTACATACAAGAGTCCCAAGGGCCGCCCCCGCGCCGTCAGGGGGGCAATCACCGCCGCCACCGGGTTCAGTTCGGCCAGCCCTGCGGCGAGGGGTGTGCCCGCATCCCGCCCGCGCTCGAAGCGGATGGCCTCGCCGCGCTGCACCAGCCGCTCAAAGCTGACCGGGCCGACGCCGATGCCGCCCGAAAACTCGCCCTCGAACCCGTGCGTAAAAATCTCTCCGGTGCGTGCGCCCGCTTCCCCAAATTCGCTGAACAGGCCCACGAAGGCCCGCCCGAACCCAAGGGCCAACGCCGCGCTGCGGGCCGTGACGGTCAGGACTTCCGGCAAATCGAGGCTTCCGCCGAGACTGCGAACCAACCCTTCCACCGTTTCGGCCACGCGCCCTCGCCCGCGCCGAGCTTCCCGTGCCTGCACGCCCTCCAGCGCCAGTGCCAGCAACGGCGTCAGCCCCAGCAAACTCTCCACGCCCGCCGGGTCAGCGCCCACGAATTCCAGCACCCCCGCGCCAAAGGGCAGGCAGGCCAACATGCCTTCTTCCAGCACCACGCCCGCTGCCAAAGCCCGCGCTGCAAGGGTTCCGTCGCTGAGGGCCAGCCCGCGCCCCTCCTCGGCCACAGGCACCAGCGAGCCGCCCGACACCGCCCACACCCGCACGCCGTGTGCCCGCACCGTGCGGCAGGCGTACTCGGCCAGCGCCGCGCCGTAAGTTTGCACGTCCAGCGCGGCACTGAGGCTGGGCGGAAAGGCAGGCAGCGGGTGAGAAGACGGCGGGGCAACAGTCATGATTGGGCCTAGTTTAGGACGCATGACCAGTCAAACCATCGTGCCTGAGTTATATGTGTCTGACCTGACCCGCAGCTTGGCGTTTTATACCTATGTCATCGGCTTTGGCGTGCGCTACACCCGCCCAGTGGAACGCTTTGTATACCTCGAATTGGGCGGGGCAGAATTGATGCTAGAGCAGCCCACCCTGCCAGAACGCACTTTTTTAGCGGGCGAATTGGTCTTTCCGTATGGCCGGGGCATCAATTTATCGGTGCCTGTGCCAGATGTAGACGCCGTATATGGGCGGGTCAAGCAGGCCAACGCCTCCATTTTGCTGCCCATAGAGGAACGCTGGTATCGACAGGACGGCCAAGAAGCGGGCAACCGTCAATTCGTGGTGGCTGATCCAGACGGCTACCTGTTACGGATAGTGCAGAGCCTCGGCCAGCGCCCCATTTTTGCCTCAGGCTGAACTCCTCCTGAGTGCGTCCTCATCTGTTCATGAGAAAGGCGGGGTAGGATTTCTCATATGTTTGACCGAGATGACCGTCATTTTCCCGTAAAACGCCTCCTGCTGCTGGGCGCACTGATTGGCGCGGGCGCGTACTACCTGAGTCGCGAACAGAACCGCAAGGCACTGGATCAGAAACTGGCCGACTTGGGCCTGAAAGACACCGTGCATGACATGGGCGACAGCGTGGCCAAAGGCTGGGAGAAGACCAAAGACGCCGCCCAGCACGCAGGCGACGTGATTGCCGATAAAGCTGGCGATGTGAAGGATGCTGCCGCTGGTGGTGCTGACGCTGCCGCAGCCAAAGCCAAAGAAGTGGCAGGCGACGTGAAAGCCGCCGTGACTGGAGCCGCCGATAAGGCCAAAGACGCCGCTGCTGACGTGGCTGCCGACGCCAACGATAAGGCCGGTGACGTGAAGGCCGACATGCAAAAAGAAGGCCGAAAGGCCGCTGATGCTATGCAGGACAAGGCGCAAGACGTGAAAGCCGACGCGGGCAAAGCGGTGGACGCTGCCAAAGACAAAGCGCAGGACGTGGCCGCAGGCGCTCAGAAGGCCGCAGACAACGCCCAGAACAAAGCCGCCGATGTGGCCGCCGACGCCAAAGCCAAAGCGAACGAAGTCAAGGCCGATGTGAAAGGCGCTGTGCAGGACGCTAAGAAGAGCTAATCACCCAGCACTTCGGTTGGATATCCCCTCTGCTCCGTAGGTGAGTGGAGGGGGTTCTTGTTTTGTGGGTGGCGTTTGGAAGGGCAATCGCTAAAGCTCACTCACCCCCTCCCCAGCCCTCCCCCCTCAAGGGGGCGGGAGCAAAACCACCACACCGCCACCCCAGATCGTCCCCGCCCAAATGCGTGTGAGGCCGTCGTCCACGCAGTGGGCGGGCCAATTCCATTTCAGAGGAAACTGGCAACTCCGCTTCAGATGAACGATGGGGCCGAGTCGGAACGCGACAAGATCACTCCTGCCTAGTGCAACGACAACTCCCCGCCCCCAAAGGGGTCAGGGGAGTGGGGGAAAACGTGGGAGCAACGTCAAATCCCATGACCCACAGCCTCGACAGCCACACACCGTAACCCCTGCCCCGCCCCTTTCCGGCCAACTTCGCTACACTGCGCCCATGACGCGCCGGAACACTCCAGACAGCGGCACGCAAACGCTAGACCGCACGACAACGCAGCGCCCGCGCCTTTACCGGGTCTTGCTCATCAATGACGATTACACCCCGATGGATTTCGTGGTGATGGTGCTGGAACGCTATTTCCGCAAGGGCGAGCAGGAAGCGGAATTGGTCATGCTGGCCGTGCATCACAAAGGGCGCGGCGTAGCGGGCGTGTATACCCGCGAGGTGGCCGAAACGAAGGTGGCGCAGGTGACGGCCCACGCGCGGCAGGACGGCTATCCGCTGATGCTGGTGGCCGAACCAGAGGGCCAAGATTCAGGAGGACAGCCATGATCGGAGATCAGTTGCAGGTAACGATTGGCCGCGCCGCCGACTATGCGCGGGAAGCTGGACACGAATACGTGACGCTGGAGCATTTGCTGCTGGCCCTGACCCATGACCCCGAAGGCCGCGAAGCACTGCTGGCGTTGGGCGCGAATGTGGACAGCTTGCGCGACAGGTTGCAACAGACGCTGGACACCTTTGAAGTGCTGCCCGCCGACGAATTAGACCCTGATGACAGCCCCGATTTCACCCTAGCCGTCCACCGCGTCGTGCAGGGCGCGGTGCTGCAACTGCACGCCAGCGGCAAAGGCAAGGAGGCCGCCGACGGAGCGCGGGTGCTGGTGGAACTCTTGGAAGAAGAAGACTCGCCCGCCCGCGCCGCGCTGGAGGCTCAGGGGATTACGCGGCTGGATATGCTGGGGTACGTGTCGCACGGCACGGCAAAGGTGGCGGGCCGAAGCCGCGAACGCCTGACTGCTGGCATAGATGGCCCCGCAGAAGCGCCAGCTGAAGACGCGCCCGTAGACCCACTCGAAGCCTTCACTACCGACCTCACTGCACAGGCCCGCGCCGGAGAATTTGACCCGGTGATAGGGCGCGACGCCGAATTGACGCGGGTGGTGCATGTGCTGGCGCGGCGCGGCAAAAACAATCCGGTGTTGGTGGGCGAACCCGGCGTGGGCAAAACGGCGCTGGCCGAAGGCTTGGCCCAGCGGATCGCAGATGGCAAAGCGCCCGGATTCCTGCGCGGCGCATCGGTGTACGCGCTGGATTTGGGGGCGCTGCTGGCAGGCACGCGCTACCGGGGGGACTTCGAGCAGCGGCTAAAGGGCGTGCTGGCCGCACTGGACGGTCAGAACGCGGTGCTATTTGTAGACGAACTGCATACGGTGGTGGGGGCCGGAGCCACCGAGGGCGGCAGCATGGACGCCGCCAACCTCCTCAAACCCGCACTGGCACGCGGCAAACTGCGGCTGATGGGGGCCACCACGCCCGCCGAACTGCGTCACCTCGAAAAAGATCGGGCACTGTGGCGGCGCTTTCAACCGGTAGATGTGCCGGAGCCGTCCGAGGCCGACGCCATCGCCATTTTGCGGGGCCTCGCTCCCAAGTACGCCGCCCACCACAAAGTCACCTATTCCGATGCTGGCCTAGACGCCGCTGTGCGCCTGAGTGCGCGACACTTGCGTGACCGCTTCCTGCCCGACAAGGCCATAGACGTGATTGATGAGGCGGGCGCGGCGCGGTCTTCTGTCGGCACTGGTGGCGAGATTGCCGAAGCCGACATAGAGGCGACGGTGGCGCGAATGGCCCGCGTGCCAGTGGGCGCGGTGAAGGCCGAAGAAATCCAGTCGTTGGCGACGCTGGAAGCCGATTTGGGCAAGCGGGTGCTGGGGCAAGCAGCGGCGGTAACGGCTGTGGCCAGCGCCGTCAAACTGGCCCGCGCTGGCCTGCGCGATCCGCAGAAGCCTCAGGCGGCGTTTCTGTTTGCTGGCCCCACCGGAGTCGGCAAAACCGAACTGGCCCGCGCCCTCGCGGAGCGCCTCGGCGTGCATCTGGCCCGTTTCGACATGAGCGAGTATCAGGAAGCGCATACCGTGGCCCGCCTGATCGGTGCGCCTCCCGGCTACGTGGGCTTCGATCAGGGCGGCCTGCTGACCGATGCCGTCGCCAAAAATCCGAACGCGGTGGTGTTGCTGGACGAAATCGAGAAGGCGCACCCCGACATCTACAACCTGTTCCTGCAATTGATGGATCACGGCACGCTGACCGACCACACGGGCAAAAAGGTGGACGGGCGCGGCCTGCTGGTGATCTTTACGACCAATGCCGGAGCCGCCGACGCCAGCCGTCCGGGGTTGGGATTCTCGCAAGTGTCCCGCACGGGCGAGAGTGCCGAGGCCGTGAAGCGCACCTTCAGCCCCGAATTCCGTAACCGCCTTGACGCCGTGCTACACTTTTCGCCGCTGGCCCCCGAAATTATGGCGGGCGTGGTGGACAAGTTCCTGCGCGAGCTGACCGCACAACTGCTGGAGCGGAACGTGGCCCTGACCGTCACGCCCGCCGCCCGCGCCTTGCTAGCAAAACAGGGGTACGACCCGCAGATGGGCGCACGCCCGCTGGCCCGCGTGATCGAGCAGAAGCTGAAGCGCCCGCTGGCCGACGAACTGTTGTTTGGACGCTTGAAAGGCGGCGGCAAGGTGACGGTGGGGGCAAGTGGCGAGACGCTGACCTTCAAGTGACGTAAGCATGATTGCTTGCCCGCTGTTGCTGTGGCCCGCACTTCTGCAATGATGCGCCCATGACTTTGCTGCCCACCAATTCAGAACAAGTATCCATTCGGGGCCGCCGCCCCCGCGACCTGCCCACGCTGCGGCGCTGGCTGACCGACCCGCAGGCGCAGTGGCGCGAGTGGGACGCGCCGTATTTTCACGCGGTCAGTACGACGGAAACGATGAATGCCTACGTAGACCAATTGGCGGTCACTCCGCCCCGTCCCGATGAGCGCGTGATTGACGTGGGCGGCGTGTGCATCGGCATGGTCAACCGCTCCGAGGAAGCTCCGGCGGGCGGCGGCTGGTGGGATTTGGGCATTCTGGTGTACGACCCGGCGCACTGGGGGCGCGGCGTAGGCACGCGGGCGCTGGGGCTATGGGTCACGGCCACCTTCGAGGAAACCAACGCCCATGTCGTCACGTTTACCACATGGAGCGGCAACGAGCGCATGATCCGGGCGGCCCTGCGCTTAGGTTTCCGGGAAGCAGGCCGGGTGCGGGAAGCGCGTGTAGTCGGGGGCCAACGCTACGACAGCGTGCGGCTGGACATGCTGTGCTCTGATTGGGAGAGGGCAAACCGGGAACGACATGAGCGCCAAGCCTGAAAAAGTACCCCTGAACCCCGCCGGATTCTTGGCGACCCAAGACCTGAAGGAGCGCGGTTGGACGGCGGCCCTGATCGCCAAATTTTTGGGCACGCACGACGGCACGCGGCCCAACGGCCTGAAAATGGGCCGCCGCAAACTCCCCCCGGTAAAGCTGTATGCCGAAGCGAGGGTAGAGGAAGCCGAGCGCGACGAGAACTTTTTGATCGGTCAAGCCCGCGCCGCCGACGCCCGCGAACGGGCCGAAAAAGCCAAGGCTGCCCGAACGCAAGCCCGCGCCGCGCTGTTGGAAGCCGCCGCCAGCAGTTACCGCCCCACCATTCACCCCGAACCGCTGAGAAAGGGCGCGGTGAAGAAGGCCCGCGAGCCGTATCTGCCCAAACTGGAAGAACTTCAGGCCCGCTTAGAGGCTGAGATCGGCAAGGTCAGTGCTGCGGAATCGGCCACACTTGCTGGCCTGCTGCGGGCAAGATTAGATACTGCTTTGGCCGCCGCCTACGACTGGTATCCCGACCCAGCCGCCAAGAAGCCTGAGCCGGAAGCCAAGTCGGGCAAAGCTGGGAAAGCCAAAGCGAGCGACTGGCGCAAGTGGGACTGGGATTGAGCCTGTTTCAGTTGCCCAACGTGGCCGTGACCGTGAAATTGACCGGGTCAAGCACCACACGGGGCCAAGGATTGGCAGTTCTGGCGGCCCGGATTTCGATGGTCACAGGAGAGGTCAGGTCGAAGCGTTGCGGCGTGACCAGCCCGCGCACCAGCAGCGGCTGAGGCGGCTTGCCCGCCTGCGTCATGGTCACGGTCACGGCATTGACCTCCTCGGTCAAGACGTCTGGCACGCCCTGAACCGGATCGGCAGTCAACAGGCCGGGCTCCGGCATCCGCACCCGCAAGTCGGCGTAATAGGACAGCAGCAAGGCTTCGTCGGCAAAGGTTTGAAGGGCGTCGGTCAGGCTCGCGGCCCGCACGGTCACTGTCTGGCCGTCATACACGATCTTCAGGGCTGGACAGTCCAGCGTGTAGCCACCCCCTCGCCCACCTCCTGAGCCGTCTGCTGCGCCCCAGATCAAAAATCCCCCATCGCCCACACGGGGCTGGGCCGCGCAGATGGTGGCCGAATCGACGGAAGACAGCAGATCGGGGGTCTCCTGAAGCCGCGCTGCGGGAGCGCAGGCCGACAGAACCTGTAAAACGAGTGGGAGCAGGACAAGGCGAACGACTCCAAAACGGTGGGTCATGGGTGGGCCTCCTGCATCAGATCGTACCCGCCGCCGACGCCGTTGACCAGAGACTTCAGGCAAAGAAAAAATCAGTGGGCCAGAAGCCGAAGCCCCAGCCCACCGACTCTCCGCAGAGGGTCTACTTCAGCAGTTCCAGCGCCTTCTTCACTTGGGCGTCGGCCACGATGTCCACGCTGGCCTCTCCCTGCACGGTGCTGCGGGTGGGGCGCTTGACCTCGCCCGTGTAGGTAAACTTGCCGTCTTTGTCGGCGGTCACGGTCACAGGCTTGCCCGCCACCGTCAGGGTCAGTTTGCTACCTGCCGCGATGCCGCCGCCGCTGAAGTTCAGGGGGGTGACGTAGCGGGTGTCCTTGACGATCACGTCGGGCGTGATGCCTTTCTTGTGAATCTCACGGCCACGCGGCGTCAACCACGCGCTGTTCACGATAGCGACTTTGCCGCCGTCAACGGTGGTGATCGGAATCTGGGCCACGCCCTTGCCGAAGGTCTGCTCGCCCACGATGGTGGCGCGTTTTTCGTCCTGCAATGCGCCGCTGACCACTTCGCTGGCGCTGGCGCTGTTCTTGTTGACCAGCACGATCAATTTGCCTGTGTAGTCGGAGTTGCGCTTGGCGGCTTTGCCATACACGGTGGTTTTGCCGTTGCGCTCGCGCAGGCTCACGATGTTGCCCGTCTGCAGGAACTGGTCGGCCACGTCTACGCCCGCACTCAGCAGGCCGCCGCCGTTGTCCCGCAAATCGAGGATCAACTTGGTCACGTTCTTCTTCTTCATGTTGGCCACAGCGGCCCGGAACTGCTCGCTGGCTTTCTCGTTGTAAAAAGTGTTCAGGGCGATATAACCGACGTTGCCGGGCAACATGGTTTCTTCCACGCTGACGATCACGACGGGCTGGCGCTCCATCTTCACGTTGTAAGTCTTGCCGTCGCGGGCAAAGGTCACGTTGACGAAGGTTCCCTTGGTGCCGCGTACCAGCCGCACAATTTCATCGAGCTTGCTGGTCAGCACGTCCTTGTCACCGATCTTGACGAACACATCACCGATCTGGACGCCGTTGGCTGCCGCCGCGCCATTCTTGTACACGTTGTCGATTTTGCCGCCCGTGCCGTCAGCGTTGGCGGCCACCAGCGTCACACCGATGCCGTAGAATTCGCCGCTCAGGTTCTGCTGGTCTACGACGTTGTTGGCGGGTTCGCTGTAGTAGGTGAATTCGTCGTTGAGGCTGCCGAGTGCGCCGTTGATCGCGCCGCGCAGGAGCTTTTCTTGGTCTACCGGGTACAGGTAATACTGGTTCAGGTCGCCGATGACCTGAAGGAGCGTCTTGCCCGTGGCCGTTTTAGTGAGGTCGGATTGCGTATAGCCGCCCAGTTGCGCGTAGGCAACGGCGGCAGTGGCAGCGAGCGTTCCGGCCACGATGGTCAAGCGTTTTGCATTCACAGGCTCAGGATAGTGCGTGCGGGTGAAGGGCATTTGAGGCCGAAGTTACCAGCTGACGCGCCTTCATGAGTTTGAATTCACGGTTAAGTGAAGAGGGTGGGCTATGCTGCTGCGCGAGCATGACTTCATTCTTCCTCTTAACGCTGCCCAGCATCCTTGTTGCCGGGGAACGCGCATGATCGATTTCAAACACGTCACCCTTGAGTACCCCGTGACCCGCACGCTGGCCCTCGACGACGTGAGTTTGCATGTCGGCAAAGGCGAATTCGTGTATCTGGTGGGCCATTCCGGGGCCGGAAAGAGCAGTTTTATGAATCTGGTGCTGAAACGGGCGCTGCCCAGCAAAGGAGAAGTGCGTGTGGCAGGCGAGGCGCTGGCCCGCTACCGGGGAGGCCGCACGGCCCTCCTGCGCCGCCGCATGGGTACCGTGTTTCAGGAAAACCTGTTGCTGCCGCACCTGAACGCCTACGACAACGTGGCCTTCGCCCTGCGCGTGACCGGGGTGGCGCAGCGGGAATGGCCTGCACGGGTCACGACGGCGCTGCGGACAGTGGGACTGGAACACAAAAAGTACGCGCTGCCGCTGCAACTGTCTCAAGGCGAGCAACAGCGGGTGGCGATTGCCCGCGCCATCGTGTCCGATCCGCCGCTGCTGCTGGCCGACGAACCCACCGGAAACCTAGACCCCGACAACAGCCGGGAGGTACTGAAGGTGCTGCAAAACGTGAACTTGCGGGGCACGACGGTGGTGGTGGCGACCCACGCCCGCGACCTCGTGGAAACCTTCCGGCACCGCACCCTGACGCTACGGAAGGGCAAGCTGGTACGCGACGATCCCTACGGCGGGTACGCGCTGTGAGCTACCACTTCCGGCAAGCTCTCGTCGCCATGCGCGGCAACTTTACCGCCACCCTCGCCACCCTCATGACCATGACCCTGACCCTGCTGATGCTGGGCTTCGTGCTGCTGCTGACGCTGAACGTGAACCGCACACTGGAACAGCTGGAATCTCAGGTGGAGGTGGCGGCCTTCTTGAACACGGGCACCGACGGCGCGGCGTTGCTGCGGCAGGTGCAAGGCTTTCCGCAGGTGCGCGAGGCCCGCTTGGTCAGCAGTGAACAGGTGCTGGAGGAAATGACGCGCGACTCTCCGTATGCCCGCGACGCCGTGGCACTGGTGGGCAATCCCTTTCCGACCACCCTGCGGATGCGGGTAGGGCGCGTAGAAGATTCGCGGGTGGTGGCCTCTGCCGTAGCGCGGTTACCGGGCGTGCAGGACGTGGAATACGGCGCGGGTTACGTCGACCCCACCGTGCGGGCGCTGACCGCCATTCGGGCCGCCGGATACGGGCTGGTGGGTCTGCTGCTGCTGGGCACGCTGTTTAACATTTTGAATGCCGTGCGCGTCGCCATGTATGCCCGCCGCAACGAAATCAGTGTGATGCGCCTGCTGGGGGCCACACGCGGCTTTATCCGCATGCCGCACGTGATCGAGGGCGTGCTGCTGGGGGTGCTGGCCGGAGCGGTGGCGCTGGCAATACTCACGCCCGCTTACTTCGGGTTGGCCCGCCGCGTGCAACTGCTGGCCCCCGTGTTCCCGGTGGTGACTGACCCCGCCACCCTGACCCCGATTCTGGGGGGTGTGGCGCTGCTGGGCATCACGATTGGCCTGCTGGGCAGCCTGTTCGCCTCTCGCCGCTACTTGCAGGAGCTGGAATAGTGCGGCTGAGTCACTGGGCACTGAGACGACGCGCAACGTTGGTGCTGATTTCGGCGGCGCTGCTGGCGGGGGCGCAGACCACCTCCGAACGGCTGGAGCAGTTGCAGCGCGACCTTCAGCAGCAGCGGCGACTGAACGCGGATCAGGCGCGGGAGCTGGAGCGGGTGCGGAACACCATTCAGAACCTGACCGCGCAGCAAAAGGCCACCCTGACCCGCCTAGACGGACTGGGCCGCAACGTGACGCAACTGGTGAACGAGGTGGCGACGCTGGCCGCCCGCACCCGCTTGGCCGAACAACTGCTGGCCGATACCACCGCCGCCAAAGCCCGCACCGAAACGCGGGTGTCTCGCCTGCAAGAAGACGTGCGCCAGATTCTGAATACCCTTTACCGCGAGCGCAGCGGGCGCTACCTGCAATTGCTCTCTCAGTCCCGCAGCCTGTCTGACCTGCTGATTCGGCTGAACTACAACAACATGGCGGGCAAATACAACGTGCAGATCATAGAAACGCTGCGTTCCGAGGCGGCTGCTCTGAAGCAGCAGGAGGCGCAGCAGGCCCAGCAGACCGCCGCCCTGAAAGACTTGCAGACCCAGCGGGCCGAGGTCTTGGCGAACCTGAAAGACCGCCGCCAAGAGCAGCAGACCTTACTGGCGAGCCTTCAGAAATCGGAGCAGGGGCAACGCACCATTGCTGCCCAGACTCAGGCCGAGCAGGCCCTGACCGGGCGCACCATAGACAATCTGGTGGGTGCGGTGGTGCAGGAACGCGCCCGCATAGAGGCCGAACGCCAGCGCCGACTGGAAGAAGAACGCCAGCGCCGCTTGGCCGAGTTGCGCCGGATTCGGGAAGCGCAGGAACGCGCCCGCAGAGAGGCTGCGCGCTTGGCTGCCGTGCGTGCAGCACAGGAACGCGCCGCCCGAATTGAGGCCGCGCGGGTAGAAGCAGCCCGGATCGAAGCGGCCAGAGTGGAAGCCGCCCGGATTCAGGCCGCACGGGCGGAAGCGGCCCGCGTTCAGTCGGCCCAGCGTCAGGCCGCCCAAGAAAAACTGGCCCGTGAGCAGCAGCAACGCGCCCAAGCCGAACGCGAACGCCTTGTGCGGGAGCAGGAAGCCCGAGCGCTAGCCCAGCGCAGCGCTGCCGCTGCCCAAACCACCCGCCGCGCCGCCGTGCAGCAGGAGCAGGAGCAGTTGGCCCAGCAGCGTCAGGAGGCCGAGGCCGCGCAGGAACGGGTGGAGCAGGAGCTTGCGCCGCTGCCGCCTGCCAGTGGCCCCGCCGGGTTCCCGTTGCCGGGCGGCCAAGTTTCGCAGGGGTACGGAGCGAACGGGGCGCAGTGGGTGGTACTCAGTGCGCCGGGAGGCACGCAGGCCGCCGCTACCGCTGCAGGCAACGTCATTGCCGCCACCTATTACAACAGTCTGGGCTGGGTCATTCTGGTCGATCACGGCCCCACCGTCAGCGCCTACTTTGGCTTGCAAGACCCGCAAGTCAGTGTGGGCAACCGCGTGGCTCAGGGCACGCCGCTGGGGGCCATCGGCGGCAGCCCCATCTTCGGCCCAGACCGCATGGCGTTTCAGCTGAACCGGGTAAATGGGGCGACAAGGCAGCCCGTGAATCCGGGGTTCTAGAGTAGTCCAGCACTTGACCCGTCCGCCCCTTGCCCCATCTGCCCCGGTCTGATACTCTTCCTCGGTGCGCTCCCGGTTGGCTGCTGACGGGCGTATGAACCCTGCCATCCTTGCAGGCGCTTTACCCTCAGTACACCCCAACTCCGAGGTTTTCCCATGGTCAAGATTCGCCTTTCCCGCTTTGGTTCCACCCACAACCCTCACTACCGCATCGTCGTGACCGACGTTCGCCGTCCCCGCGACGGTGGCTACATCGAGAACCTCGGCCACTACGATCCCCGCAAAACCAGCGAAACCTTCCTGAAGATCGACACCGAGCGTGCCGCCTACTGGATCGCCAACGGCGCTCAGCCCACCCAGACGGCCCGCCGCCTGCTGAAGTCTCAGGGCGTCAAGGTCGCGTAAACCGAGAATTCGGTTTGATCAAAGCTCCTTCGGGAGCTTTTTTTGTTGGCGCTGCGATTTGGCGCAGTGATGGAGTCGAAGCGAAGCGTCAAAACAGACATGAATTCGGCGTCAGGCGCAATGCTCTAGAATGCCGCTCATGAAAACCGACCCGGTAGACCTGACATTGTTTCTGGCACAGAGCGTGGTCGATCAGCCCTCGCTGGTGCGGGTCGCCAAGCGTGGGCCAACCATCGCGGTGCGCGTCGGCCCCGGCGAGGAAGGCCGTCTTATCGGGCGGCAGGGGCGCGTGATTCAGGCCATTCGGACGCTGGTGCGGGCGGTCAGCGACCCCCGTGAGCGGCTGAATGTAGACCTAGACGCGCCGCGCAAACAGCAATAAAAATTCTTTTTCACCCCTAAAGTAGGCCGGATGACATACACCACACGAATTGGGCGGCAACCATGACTGCGCCCGCCGATACCACTCGACTGGGCTATTTTTTGGGGCCACACGGCGTACAGGGCGGCATCAAGCTGTACGTGCTGGGCGACGCGGGCCAGATTCTGAGCCTGCCCCGCGTGTACGTGGAAGGGCGCGGCTGGTTGCGGGTGCGCCGGGCTGATCCTCTGGCCCCCGGCGTGGCCCTGCAACTGGCCGGAATAACTGACCGGGAAGGGGCCGAACTCCTGCGCGGGGCCAACGTGTACGCCGCCGACGCCGACTTGCCGGGGCTGGAAGAGGGCAGTTTCTATTACCACGATTTGCGCGGCCTGCCCTTGTTGGATTCTGCTGGCACGGTTTTGGGCGAAGTCAGCGACGTGATCGATGCTGGGCCGCAGGATTTGCTGGTGGTTCAGCATGCGGGCACAGTATCTGGGCCGAGACAATCGCTGTTGCCCCTGCAAGCGCCTTACGTGGACGTGCAGACGGAGGCGGGCCGCCCAGTGAGAGTCGTGCTGACTGACGACGCGCCCGCTGGCCTGCTCGACGATGACGCCGAGGAGTAGCGCAGGCCCCTGCCCATGCTGACGTTTTCCTTCCTCACGCTGTTTCCCGAACTGCTGGCCCCCTTCGCCCGTGAGGCGATTGTGGGCAAGGCGCGGGAGCGTGGCCTGATTGATGTGCAGTTGGTGAATCTACGCGACTTTGCGGGCAACCGACACGCCAAAGTGGACGACACGCCCTACGGCGGCGGCGCGGGCATGGTGATCCGGGTAGATGTGGCCGAACGTGCCCTGGCAAGTGTAGACACTGCTGATTTAAACCCTCCTGATGAAGTCATCCTGTTCAGTCCGGCGGGGCAGCCATTTACTCAGGCGGTGGCCGAGGAACTGAGCGGCAAGCGGCATCTGGTGTTCCTGTGTGGCCGCTACGAAGGCTTTGACGCACGGGTAGAAACGCGGGTCACGCGGGAACTGAGCATCGGGGATTTTGTGATGATGGGCGGGGAAGCTGCCGCCGCCTGCGTGCTGGAAGCGGTGGCCCGGTTGGTTCCGGGCGTGCTGGGAGACGCCGATTCCCACCGCGCCGATTCGTTTTCCAGCGGCCTACTGGACTACCCCGAATACACCCGCCCGCTGGACTGGGAGGGCGAGGCCGTGCCCGACGTGCTGCGCGGCGGCAATCACGCGGCCATTGCAACGTGGCGCAGGCAACAGGCGTTGGCCCGCACCCTTGCCCGCCGCCCCGATCTGCTGGCCTCGGCCCAACTCACGCCCCAAGACAGCGCCCATCTGCTCTCTCTTGGCGTGTCTGCTGAGCAACTGAACCTCTGGAATGCTCCGCCGCCGCCCGCGCCCAAGCGGAAGCGCAGGCGTCCAGACTCTGCACCGCTCTCAGCAGCTCTGCCTGAATCCGCCCCCCCTCCAGATCAGGCCCAACACCATGACCAGACCAACAAAAAGTAAGCTGTGCCTTAGGGCTTCTGTAGCTTCCGCACAAGTCATGACACCCGTTCAGGGCGCAGGATAAGCGCACCATGTCCGCACCCCCGGTTGTCCCTCTTTTTCCCTTGCCGAACCTCGTTCTGTTTCCGGGGCAAGTGCTGCCCCTCTATGTCTTCGAACCACGCTACCGGGCGCTACTGGTGCGCGTGCAGGACACGGGTGAGCCGTTCGGTATCGTGCGGGTGCGCGAAACCAGCAACGAATCCACGCTGCCTTTTCACGAACGGGTGTCCCGCGTCGGCAGCTACGCCCACCTGATGCAGGCGCAGGGCCATGAAGACGGGACGAGCAGCATTATCGTGGTGGGCGGTGACCGCTTCCGGATTCAGGACTTTGACCTGACCGAGCCGTACCTGAGCGCCACCGTGCAAGATTGGCCGCTGGAACCTGACCCCCTCGGCCTGCCCGCCACCGAAGCTGTAGCCCGCCGCCTGCTGGCCGACTTGCTGCGGCTGCGGCCCAGTGACGCCGCCGCCATCCGCGACAATGCGCCCGACGAACCGCTGCTGCTGGCCAGTTTTGCCGCCGCCCTGTTGCCCCTGACGCCCGAACAGCGGGAGGAAGCGCTGGAGGGCAAGACCCTGCTCGATCGCCTAGACGTGCTGATTTCTACGGTTCCGGCAGGGGCGCGGGAACTGAATTAGGCCCGGTACATTCACAAACGGCGCTGAGTGATTCAACTCCAGCGCCGTTTTGTTGGGTCAAGATCAGGCTTTAAACAAGAGTTTCCACCACTCTCCCAATCGCGTGTCAGGCGGCGTGGAGGTGTTGTGGTACAGGCTGCACCTCGGTCAGGACGTACAATTCTGTGTGTTGTGCCGCTCGGTGCTGAGCCGCTCGCCACGTTAATTGCGGCTGCTCCTGACGGACGAGTAGCACCGCATGAAGAGCCTCCACCACACACCAGGCCCAGTTATCTTGAGCCTGAATGGTTCGACAGCGGCAGCGTGCTAGACCGAGATTTTGCTTCATCAAGCGGTGAATCACTTCCACGTCCCAACACCAGTACCGCTGTAAAGCTGGAAGCCACTCGGCCTATCATTGGGTTGGACAGCCTCGTTCGGCTCGCTCGCTTTATCCACCGCAGCGGAGCTGCGGCTCTTGTAGAGGACGGTCACCTATGCCCGGATCGAATCTCCCCCCCCGTCGACCCTCTGGCTGAGCCTTTCTCCAGCACGTCAGCAACGCCTGCTCCAGGTGTTGATTCGGTTGCTGGAACGGCAATTACAGACCACCACATCGGAAAAGACGCAGGAGCCTCATGACCGCGTCCATTGAAGTGCGACGTCATCACAAGATCGAGGTGAACCACCTCGACCGGCTGGCCATCGTTTACGTGCGCCAATCCACGCTGGCCCAACTTCAGCAGCATCAGGAATCGACCCGTCTCCAGTACGCGCTCGTCCATCACGCCGCCACTCTGGGCTGGGCTCCAGAACGCGTGCTGGTCATCGATGATGACCAGGGAAAATCTGGAACGAGCGCCGCGGGCCGTCCGGGCTTCACCCGCCTGGTGACCGAGGTAAGCCTCGGTCACGTTGGGTTGATTCTCGGCATTGAGATGAGCCGCCTGGCCCGCTCGAACCGCGACTGGCACCACCTGCTGGAGGTCTGTGCCTTATTCCAAACCTTGATTGGAGACACAGACGGGATCTACAATCCGGCCGACTACAACGATCGACTGCTCCTCGGTCTCAAAGGCACGATGAGTGAAGCAGAGCTACATATTCTCAAGAACCGCATGCATCAGGGCAAACTCAACAAGGCCCGCCGGGGTGCGTTGGGCACACCGACGCCGAGCGGCTATCTCCGGGATGTGTATGGCCAGATTCAGCTGGATCCGGATGAGCAAGTACAACAGGTGATCCGGTTGATCTTCCGTAAATTTGAGGAATTGGGCACCCTGCATGCCGTACTCCACTACCTGGTGGAGGAACGGATTCAGCTGGGCGTCCGCGAGCGGACGCGCGCTGGTGGGGGCCTCTTGACGTGGCGCCGACCCAACCGGATGACCCTGCAGAATCTGCTGCACAATCCGATGTACGCGGGAGTGTATGCGTACGGCCGACGGCAGGTCGACCCCAAGAAAAAGCTGGCTGGACGAAGCTCGACCGGACGGGTGACACTGCCGCCGAGCCAGTGGCATGTGTTGCTGAAAGAGCATGTGCCCGCGTACATCAGTTGGGAGCAGTACCAACAGAATGTCGCTCGTATGGCCGCCAACCGTAATATCGCATCGTTGTCGGGTGCCCCGAAACGGGGCACTGGGCTCCTCAGTGGTGTGCTGAGGTGCGGACACTGTGGGCACCGGATGGTGGTCTCCTATCACACCGCACTCGGTGGATCAGCATTGCGTTACAACTGCATCCGACAGGTATCGGATTACGCAGGTTCACCCTGTTTCAGCTGTACAGGTGCGGTGGTCGACCACTGGGTGACGGCTCAGTTGCTTGAGGCCTTGACGCCGGTCAGTGTGGCCCTCTCCCTCGAAGCACAGGCCGCGCTGAATCGGGATCGTGAAGCTTTGGATCAGCACTGGCACGCCCGCTTGGAACGGGCGCACTATGAGGCAGAGCGTGCTGCCCGTCAGTATCGGGGAGTGGAGCCCGAACACCGTCTCGTCGCGCGTTCCCTGGAACGCGCTTGGGAGCAGGCATTAGAGGCTGAGCGAACCTTGAAAGAGGAGTACGAGCGACACGTTCATCTGCGCCCACGGCAGTTGACCCCAGCCGAGATCCTTCAGGTACAGACCCTGTCAACGGCCTTGCCCGCACTCTGGTCTGCATCGACCACAACGATGCAGGATCGCAAGGAGGTCCTGCGCCTGGTCGTCAAACAGATCACGCTCTGGGGCGCAGTCAATGATGAGCGAATGGACGTGCGCATCGAATGGCAGGGGGGAAATGTGACAGGGGGTCAACTGATTCGACCCGTCGCCCGGCTCGATCAGGTCAGTACATATGCGGAGCTGTGTGCACGGGTCGAGGCGGGGGTGACACAGGAAAAAACGGCACTGGAGATGGCTGACGAACTCAATGCAGCCGGGCTGCGTCCACCCAAACGTCGAACCACTTGGAATGCGGCCCAAGTTCGGAGTCTGGCTCAACGTCTGGGCCTTCGGTTTTCAAAGGGCACAGATGGACGTGCCGTCCCTTCAAGGCGTCCCCCGCGGGCGGGGGACTGGTGGACGCTGGATGGATTGGCACAGAGGCTGAACATGCCGGTCGTAACGTTGTACGGCTGGCTGCACCGAGACATCGTGAAGGGAGAACAACTGAAACAAGGGGGAACCTGGCGAATCTGGGCGGATGATGCGGAGGTCAGGCGACTCCAAGTCTTGAGAGCTGAACCCATCGGCGCTCGGCAACATCGGCAATGGGTCAGTAAAGCCACTTCAATGCTGGAAGAACCGGAGGTTCGAGATGTATCACCGTAATCGAGTTGGCCCATCTCGATGCCCCAGCGGGCCTTCCAGGCCCGCAGCAGCGCCCGGACGGTGAAGGCAGCATCAAACGTGCTGAACAGAAAAAAGCAGCTCCATTGGCCGTGAACCTTGCGCCAAATGATGAGCACATCGAAGGCCCCGACGTCACGCGACACGGAGAGCCGACGGACACGCCAAGCGAACTCGGCATAGAGATGGCACCGTTCGGGCGGAAAGCGCTGTGCTAGAGCGTTGAGGGTGAGAGACTCACCCTCAACTTCAACACTCATATTCCGCTTGGCTCGCACCAGCACGGGGATCTGCGTGTCGTGACTGAAGGTCACGACCTCATTTCGTCCGAACTCTCCATCCAGCAGCAGCCCAGCGATGGACACCCCGGCCTCCCGGCACTGCGTGACGGTGTGAATCATCTCTTGGGTCGCGGTGCGGTACGGATACGCAGCGGTCTCCAACAGGCGAGAGACTGTGAACCGCTCCAACAGTGGCGTCGGATCGGTCCCGAACTTCACCAAGGCCGCTGAGGTGAACTGGTGCCCCAATTGAGTCCGCGCCTGACCGCTGTAGTGAAAGTTCAGACCCTCCATCTCCAGCCCCGCGTGCGGCACCATCACAAAGTCAATAGCCAAGAGCGCGCCACACGGCGCGCTCTTGGCTCGACGCTGGAGATCTTGGGTCGTCGTGAACGATTGCTGTGCCAGGGACTGGCACAGCGTGCTTTTCCGGACGGTGCTGTAGGGGGCGATACCACTCACACTGGTGGCACGATTCAACAACGCGGTGACGATGCTGAGCGGTAGGCTGGAGGAGCGAGGCATAGACACTTCGCATGAAGGCCCACGAGACCGGGGAATTTCAATCCCCTCCTCAAGGGCCTTCGTTGCTGTCGCCATAAATCCCTGCGTGGAAACTCTTGTTTAAAACACCACCGTCTTATTGCCGTAGACCAATACCCGGTCTTCCACATGGGCTTTGACGGCGCGGGCCAGCACTTGGCGTTCTACGTCGCGGCCCATCCGCATCAAGGAATCGGGCGTTTCGCGGTGCGTGACCGGAATCACGTCTTGGGCGATAATCGGCCCGGCGTCCAGTTCCTCGGTGACGTAATGGCTGGTAGCGCCGATGAGTTTCACGCCCCGGTTGAAGGCCGCCCGGTAGGGGTTCGCGCCAATAAACGCGGGCAGGAACGAATGGTGGATGTTGATGACCGGGCGGCCAAAGCTCCGCAAAAAATCGCCGCTCAGAATCTGCATATAGCGCGCCAGCACAGCGAAATCGGCCCCGGCCTCGTGCATCAGGCGCACCTGCTCGGCTTCGGCCTCGGCTTTGTTCGCTTTGGTGACAGGCACCACGTGAAAAGGAATGCCGAACATGTCGGCGTCGCGGCGCAGGTCTTCATGGTTGGAAATAATCAGCGGAATCTCTATGTGCAGTTCGCCCCGGCGTTTGCGCCACAGCAGGTCTAGAAAGCAGTGATCGTAGCGGCTGACCAGAATCGCCATACGCTTGGGCTGGGCCGTGTAATTCACGCGCCACTGCATTTCGAAGGGTTGGGCGATGACGCTCTCGAAGGCCCGCTCGAATGCGCCGCGTGCCAAGTCGAGGCCGTCCAAATGAAATTCCATTCGCATAAAAAACTGGCCGCCGCTGGGGTCGGTGGTGTGCTGATCGGAGTGCAGGATATTCGCGCCGTGATTGAGCAAAAATTGCGACACGGCGGCCACGATGCCCTTGCGGTCTGGGCAGGCGATGGTCAGGGTGGCCGTATTGTTGGGGTCGAGGCGGGCGGGTTCGGATGCACCCGGAGCGGATTTGACAGAGTTGGAGGGGGTTGGGTCAAGCGGGGCCGTCATAGCCGAGCAGGATAGCACCGGGCCAGATGGTCAGCAGCGGGGCGAGCAGGCTGGGGGCTGGAGTTGAGGGGCGAGGACGCCCAAGTTGGAAGGTGAACCCCCCGTTGCTCCGCAACGCCCCCCCTTGGAGGGGAGGACTAAAAGCTGTTGCGCTCCCCTTAAGGGGGGCTGGCTGCGAACTGGCACAGCCCCGCAGGAGAGCAGACTGGGGGGTTTACCCGGAACCGTCAACGCTGCATATCTACCACACAACATTTCCGGCCCGCTGCTTTGGCCCAATGCGGTAGGCTGGCCCGCGTGCAGAACAACTCAGAAGCAACCTCAGCAGCGGCCCCACATGCAACCCTCTTGGCCTACGATCCGCGCCCACATGCCGAATTGCTGGTGGCCTACTGCCTGAATGTGCAGCCGAGCGAACGCATTCTGATTGCGGGCGGCATGGCGGGTCTGCCCCTCGTGCGCGAAGTGGCCCGCGCCGTGTTGAAGGTAGGCGGGCGGCCCGCGGTGCGGCTGGAGTATCCGGGTCAAGACGACGACGTGGCCGCACTGGCGGCTGACGGCGTGCTGGACGTACTTCACCCCGCAGAGTTGGCCGATATGGAAGGCATGGACGGCACCTTACGAATCCTGACGCCGGGGGCGGGCCAAGTGGACGCCGTAGATGCCAGCCGACGCGCCCGCCTGACCGCTGCCCGCTCCGCTTTGGCCGCCACCCGCGCCCGCAAAAAATGGAGCCTGACCCTGTATCCCACCGCGCACGCCGCCGCCCAAGCAGGCATGACCGAAGCCGATTTTGGCGCGTTCGTGATGCGGGCTATGTTCCTTGACCGCCCTGATCCGGTGGCCGCGTGGGGCGAGGTGCGCGAGCTGCAGGCCCGTCTGATAGACCGCCTGAGCCGCGCCGACACGGTAAGAATCGAGGCCCCCGGCACAGACCTGACCCTGCGCGTGGGCGGGCGAACCTGGGCCAACAGCGACGGCAAACGCAACATGCCCAGCGGCGAAGTGTTTACCGGGCCGCTGGAAGACAGCGCCAACGGGTTTATTACTTTTGACGTGCCCGCCGAATACGGGGGCGTGATGGTGCGCGGCGCACGGCTGGAATTTCGGGAAGGTGTGGTGGTGGATGCCCGCGCCGACGAGGGCGAAAGCACCCTGCTGGCCGCCCTGAACACCGATCCCGGCGCACGGCAGCTGGGCGAACTGGGCATCGGCTCCAATAGCGGCATCCAGACGCCCACAGGCAACATTCTGTTCGACGAAAAAATTGGCGGCACGGTGCATCTGGCGCTGGGCCGCTCCTATCCGGAAACGGGCGGCGTGAATGCCAGCGCGATTCACTGGGATTTGATCACGGACTTACGGCGAGGCGGGCGGATTCTGTTGGACGGCGAGGTATGGCAGGAAAACGGGCGATTCTTGTAAAGAGCAAAAGCGTCCGGCCTGAATCCAATGCGTAGGATTCAGGCCGGACGACTTAGAGAATTGGCTTTTTCCCTTATACCCGCGTCAAGTCTTTGGGCAGCGGCAAGAACTCAATTTCGGGATGCTGCTCTTGCGTATAGCTCAAGTCGTATTTAGAGCGGAACAGCATCACGGGGCGGCCCTGATCGTCTTCGACGTGGCGGGCAAAACGGGCCACGGAATTGGCGTCTCCGGCCAACCAGCGCACCAACTGATAAGACGTGACGTTCATTTCCACGTCCACGCCGTATTCTTCCAGCAAGCGGGCCTGAAAGACCTCGAATTGCAGCGGCCCCACTGCGCCCAAATACGGATCGCGTGCGCCGTCGGTGGGATAGAACACCTGCACCACGCCCTCTTCAGCAAGTTGCTGGAGTCCCTTCATAAAGGCCTTGCGCTTGCCTACATCGCGCAGACCGATGGTGGCGAAAGTTTCGGGCGTAAAACGCGGGAAGCTGGGCAGCACGACTTTGCCGTTCACGCTGATCACGTCGCCAATCTGGAACACGCCGGGGTTGACCAAGCCCACGATGTCGCCGGGGTAAGCGTCCTCCACCTTTTCGCGGTCTTGGGCAAACAGCGTATGCGCCTGCGAGAGCCTCAGCTTGCGCCCTGTGCGGGTGTGGGTCACGTCCATGCCGCGCTCGAAATGCCCGCTCATGACGCGCATAAAGGCGGTGCGGTCACGGTGCTGCTTGCTCATGTTGGCCTGCAACTTGAAGATGAATCCGGCAAACGGCGCTTCCGGCTCGCGCTCGCCCAGATTGGTTTCGGTGGGGCCGGGGGGCGGCGCGAGTTCCACGAAGTTGCTGAGAAAATGTTCGATGCCGAAATTATTCATGGCACTGCCGAAAAAGACGGGAGTGAGTTCGCCGCTCAGGAACTCGGCGGCGTCAAATTCGGGCAGCGCGGCGGTGATGAGTTCTACATCGTGGCGCAGTTTGGCAGCCAAATCCGCACCTACCAACCCCACCAATTTAGGATCGTCCAGCCCCGCCGTCTGCATAGGCGCACGTTGCTTGCCGCCCGCCGTGCGCTCGAAGGCCAGCACTTGCTTGGTTTGCAAGTCGTACACGCCCTTAAAGTCGGGGCCGTCGCCAATCGGCCACGTCAGCGGCACCACCGTGATTTTCAAAATGTTCTCGATCTGCTCCAAGAGTTCAAAGGGGTCTTGGGCGGGGCGATCCATCTTGTTCACAAAGGTCAGGATGGGAATGCCCCGGTTGCGGCACACCGCGAACAGCTTTTCGGTCTGCGTCTGCACCCCACGCGCCGCGTCCAGCACCATCAGGGCACTGTCGGCGGCGGTCAGGGTGCGGTAGGTGTCCTCGCTGAAATCTTGGTGTCCGGGCGTATCCAGCAGGTTGATGTGGCGGCCCGAAAACTCGAAGGTCAGTGCAGAACTCGAAATAGAAATGCCGCGCTGCTGCTCAATGCTCATCCAGTCGGACTTGGTGTGGGAGCGGCCTTCCTTGGCAGTCACGCTGCCTGCTTCCAGAATTGCGCCTCCGTACAACAACAGTTTTTCGGTAATGGTGGTTTTGCCCGCATCGGGATGAGAAATGATGGCAAAAGTGCGGCGGCGGGCAATCTCGGTGGTGAGGTTCTTGTCGGCCAACGCTGCGGCTTTTTCGGTGGCGGTGGGTTCGACAATCGTTTCTAAGACGGCTGGGTCTGGTGCGGTGGCCCCGTCCTGCACGTCGGGCTGGGTGGGAAGACTGGTCATAGGAACTCCTGCGGGCCTGATCGGTGCGGCCCGGATGATGAACTGTTGCTGGTTCTTGGGTTCTTGAGGCTGGGTGATCGCGCCTTCAACTCACGCTCGAGACAGTGCCGCTCACGTTGCGAGCCTCCGCAAAAGCGGGGAGGGTCTCCATTCCCGCTGCACTGTCTGTTTTTCGCCTCTCGCTTCGTTCGGCTCATCCAGAGATGAACAGCGAGGTCACTAGGTTGGCGTTAGGCGGCGCGTCATGCGCTCAGTATACCGCGTCAGGCTTCCGCGTCGGCGGGATCAATGCCGCACCACAGCATCAGGGTGACGCGGAGTCCCGCCACATCCAGCAAATTCATAGCTGCCAGAATCGCCGCCGTCACCTTCTCGCGGTCAGATGGGTCAGGATAAAACCCATTCGCTTCCAAGACGTTGAGCATGACCTGAAGGGCGGTGCGCTTGTTGCCGTCACTGAAGCCGTGATCGTGGGCTAAGGTGTAGCCAATCGCCGCCAATTTGGTGAAAAACGTGGGGTAGGCATCTTCGCCACCCAAAGAAGTGACGGGCTTGCTGACCGCACTTTCGATCACGCCGATATGGGCCACACCCGGACGGCCTTCCGACACTTCCAACACGTCGTCATGGAGTTCGAGGACGTATTTTTTGGTGGGGTAATCTATCCCTCGCTACCGGTAAAAGTAGGTGTTGGACAGTGGGCCAGCCATCCCCTACAACTTGGCGAGCGTCTGCAACACGCGGGCATTGCGCCTGACACTCTCTTTCATCTCGGCGCGGATCTCTGCTTCCGTGCGGGGCGGTTTAGATTCCCGCTTCACCTCTTGGGCACGCACGTAGTCTTGAGCTTGATCTTGTGAATTGTTGTTGACAGTCATCTTTTCCCCTCCCCCGCCGGACGGCGCTGTCCCCTACTATGCCACAGCCTGCGCCCCGGTTTTCTGACCACCTACACACTCTTCAGGGTCAATTCATTCAGGCCCATTCTTTCGGATGACGCGCTTAAATGAGAAGCGTGTTAGCGTAGCTCATGACCCCATCGGTGCGCCTGCCCAGCGCCATTATTGCTACCGCCATCGCGTCCGTCGCCTTTTTTGCCACCGGGTTTGTCGTCGTGCGGGGCCTTGCCGATGTGAAGAATGCCAGCGACGTGATCAATGTGACGGGCAGCGCCAAGCGCAACATCACCAGCGATCTAGCGGGATGGACGTTTACGGTTCGCAGCAGCGACGACAGCAATTTGCAGAATGCGTATAAGGCTTTTCAGGGGGCGCAGCCTGCCATAGACGCCTTTTTGCGGGCGCAGGCGTTTGCAACGTCCGAACTGCGGCGCGAACCAGTGAATGCGGGGCCGCAAAACTACACGGTCATCGAGGACGTGAACGGCGAAAACGCCGAAGTGGAGCGCACCCGTTATGTGGTCAGCCAGACGTTCCGGGTGCAGTCGGGCAACATTGCCAAGCTGCAAAGCGCGGTAAGTGCGGCAACGGCGGCCTTTGTAGATGCCAGCACAGGCGGCCTCAGCATCGAAAGCGGCGACGTGCAGTACCTGTACACCAAGCTGAGCGACGTGCGCGTGCAACTGCTGGAAGAAGCCAGCAAAGACGCCCAACGCCGCGCTCAGGCCATTGCCCAGAGTGCCGGAAACTCTATCGGGGCCGTGAAGAATGCCCGCGTGGGCGTGTTCCAGATCACGCCCCGCTTTGAAACCAGCGTGGAAGACACGGGCAGTTACGACACGACGGCGTTGGAAAAAGACGTGACGGCAGTGGTGGAGATTGACTTTGTGGTGAGGTGAAAGACCGTCTAAGGGTCGAGGGGCTGAGGGTCTAACAACGGCATTCGCTGACGCTCACTCACCGCCTCTTTAAGCCGAAGCGCCGGACTGACCCAGCACCTTAGACCCTAAACCTTTAAACCTCTCCAACCACCGCCCCAAACGCAGACAACGCCGCCTCCAACGTCCCCAAGCGCGCCGCGATCAGCGTTTGGGGATTTGTGTTGTAGCCGCCCGCCATGACCAGCACCAGCGGAATGCCGTGCAGGGCGGCCCAGCGGCACACGCGCTCATCTCGTTCGCGTACTCCGGCAGGCGTGAGGGCAAGGCGGCCCAACTGATCGCCTTCCAGCACATCGGCCCCGGCGAGGTAGAAGACAAAATCGGGGGCGAAAGCGTGCAGCGCAGGAAAAACCACGTCTTCCAACGCTGCCAAATACACCACGTCACCCGTGCCGTCGGGCAGGGCCACGTCCAGCCCACTGACCTCCTTCTGAAACGGGTAATTGTTGGCTCCATGCACGCTGACGGTGAAGACGCGGGGTTCGGCGGCGAAGATAGACGCCGTGCCGTTGCCCTGATGCACGTCCAGATCCACCACTGCAATCCGCGCCGCCCGGCCTTCATCTAACAACCACTGGGCGCTGATCGCCACGTCGTTGAGGAAGGAAAACCCCTCGGCGTGAGCGCGGTAGGCGTGGTGCGTGCCGCCGCCCAGATTGATGCCGAGGCCCAAGGTCAAAGCGTCCCCTGTGGCCGCCAAGGTTGCGCCGCTGCTGGCTAAGCCGCGCTCGACGACGGCAGGCGACCAAGCAAACCCCAGCGCCCGTTCTTCGGCCCGCGTGACCTCTCCAGCCCGCCAGCGGCGCAGATACTCGGCGTCGTGGACGCGCTCGGCCAAGGCCCATTCCAGCACCGGAGCGTACAGCAAGGGCAGCCTCTCCCCTGCTCCGGCCAGCAAGCTTGCGCGGAATTCGGCGGGCAAGAACTGACGGCGTGGGGCCGGGCCAGCCGCAAACGACGCGCCCAGAAAAGCCGTGAAGGCGCGGTAGGGATGCGGGAAGGTGTGCGGAGGAAGGGACACTGAATTCAGCCTATCCTGCGGGCATGGCCGTGACCCTGCGCCCACTTCGCCCCGGCGACGAACAGGCCGCCGTGCGCTGGGCCGCCGACCCGGAATTCTGCCTTGCCGCAGGCTGGACGCCCCACCTCGCCCCGCGTCTGATCAGCAAGCACTGGCAGCGCCTGATCGCCGGAACCGGGCCAGACTTTTTGCGGTTGGGAATAGAAGAAAACGGAGAACTCGTGGGCTATGTAGACCTTGCCAATAAGCTGGCGCACACGGCAGAACTGGGCGTGGCGATTGGCGAGCGGGCGCAGTGGGGGCGTGGGCTGGCGCATCAGGCGTGCAGGTTGCTGCTGGCACACGCATTTGGCCCGCTTGGACTACACACAGTCACGGCACAGGTTCACGCGCCCAATAGCCGTTCTCATCGGCTGATGCTGGGGCTGGGATTTGTTGAAGTGGGGCGGGCTGAGCCGGAACTTTACCGGGAGGAGTGGGTGGGGGTGGTGTGCTATCGGCTGGGGCGGGGGAGTTTTTTAGATTGTGGGTGAACCCCCCCGTTGCTCCGCAACGCCCCCCCTTAGAGGTGGGGACAAGTGCTGTTGCGCTCCCCTTAAGGGGGGTTGGCTGCGAAAGCAGACTGGGGGGTTCGCCCGGAACTGTCTATCTGACCCAACCCCACCCCTAGCCGTTCGGACAGGCCGCCGCCCCCACCATTCGCCCGGCGCAGATTTAGTCTGCTGGACGCATTCTATGGGCATGACGAATATAAATGACATGAGCAGGATTTCGGAAGGTTTAGCGGACGCCGCGCAAACGGCGGGACAATCTGTAGTGACCGTGTTGGGTGGACGCCCAGTGAGCGGCACAGTCGTAGCAGACGGACAAGTGTTGACGGCAGCCCACGTGCTGCACAGCGATGAAGTGAAAGTCCGCACGGCAGACGGGCGCGAACTGGCCGCCACTGTGGCAGGCCGTGACCCCTCCACCGACTTGGCGTTGCTGCGGGTGGAGGGGCTGAACTTGCCCGCGATGCCCGCCAGCACCGGAGCGCGAGTGGGCGAGTTGCTGCTGGGGGTGGGCCGCCCCATGCACGGCTTACAGGTGACGCTCGGGCTGATGGAACGGGCCGCCCCGCCCGAACGTGGCCCGATGCGCGGCTGGCTGGAAGCCGGGGCCGCCCCGTTTCGCGGCGTGACCGGGGGCGCACTCGTAGACACACGCGGCGGCTTGGTGGGCCTTTTGAACGCGGGCGTCAGCCGGGGCACCCTGCTGGCCGTACCCGCAGCCCGCGCCCTGCGGGTGGCCGACCTGCTGAACACGGCGGGCCGCGTGCCGCGTGGGTATCTGGGAGTGGCAACACAGCCGGTTCATTTTCCTGATGCTCAACAGTCGGACACGCAAACCGGGCCACAGGCCGAAGCAGGGAGCGAAGCCCAACCTGAAGAACGCGGCGGGCGCGGCGAACATGGCCCACGCCGGGGAGCCGGACGGGGCGAGCGCGGTAGGGAGAGTCGCGGCTGGGGAGGACGCGGCGGCCAACAGCGTGGGCGAATTGGCCTGACGGTGGTGCAGGTGGAAACGGGCAGCCCTGCCGCCAACGCAGGACTCTTGGTCGGTGACGTGCTGCTGGCGCTGGACGGTGAGGCCGTGCGGCATCCCGGCGAACTGCTGGCGCTGGTGCGCGAGCGGGCCGGAGAAATGCTCGCTGTGCGGGTGCTGCGCGGCGGCCAAGAAACCGACGTGACCGTGACTGTGGGAGAACGCTGAGCTTTTTGCCCCGGCCACAGCCCGTGCGCGTAGCATCAGCTATGGCCGAACCTGTTGCGTTGCCTGCCCATCTGCCGCCGTCGGTACGGGTAGCGGTGCAGTCGGCCATGCTGCGGGCCGGGATAGAAAGCCTGCTGGGAGCGGCAGGCCTGCTACGCTCCGAGGCCGAAAGTGCCGTGCTGATCGTAGACGATGCGTGGCTGGCCGACCCGGACGCGCTGGCCGACGCCTTGGCCGAGGGGGGGGCGATTGTGGCGCTGGGATCGGCGGAATGGGCCGCACTTCTGCCAGAACTGACGGGCGGCGGCTGGGCGGTGCTGAGTGCCGACGCCACTCCCGCCGAACTGTTGGCCGGGGTGCTGGGCGCGGCGGCGGGTTTGGTGGTGCTGCCCCCCGCGTTGCTGCACGCCCCGAACTCGCCAGCCGACGACATGGCCCCCGCGCCGTCCGATGTGACCCTGACCCCCCGCGAACACGACGTGTTGGTGCTGCTGGCCGAGGGCCTCAGCAACAAGCGGGCGGCGCGGGAACTGGGCGTCACCGAAAGCACCATCAAGTTTCATGTGGGGGCGCTGTATTCCAAGCTAGGCGTACAAAGCCGCGCCGGAGCGGTGGCACGCGGGATTGGTCTGGGGCTGGTGAGCGTGTGAGGCCAGCCGGTATGCTCAGCCATGCTCCCCCGCGAAGGCTTCAAACTGGTCGTGTTTGGCGACGTTCACGGCAATCTGCCCGCCCTGACTGCGGCGCTGACCGATATGGCACGGCAGGGAGCCGAGGCTTTTATCTGCTTAGGCGATGTGGCGATGGACGGCGCGTGGCCCGCCGAATGTATAGGGCGAATCGCGGCGCTGGGTTGCCCGGTGGTACGCGGCAACGCTGACCGAATGCTGCTGGAAGAAGCTACAGCCTTTGCCCCACGCGGTTTTCCCGACGAAGAAAAGCTGCACGCCATTGGCGAATGGGCCAGAACACAACTGGGCCGCGCCGAACTGGATTTGCTCCAGACCTACACCGCCCGCGCCGAGTGGCCTGATCTGCTCTGTTTTCACGGCAGCCCGGAACGCGACAACGAAGAATTGACGGCGCACACGCCAGAAGCGCGGTTGAACCAACTGCGGGCGGAATTTGGGCAACAGTCGGTCTGGATCGGCGGCCATACGCACCAGCCTTTGCACCGTGAATTGGACGGCTGGGTGCTGCTGAATCCCGGCAGTGTGGGGTTGCCTTTCCAGAAACGCGGTGACCGCTATGTCAATCTGGCGCGGGCCGAATACCTGATGTTGAGGCGCACCGGGGCGGGCTGGCAACCTACTTTTCACCGAGTGCCCTACGACGTGGCCGATGTGCGGCGCGGCATTCTCAGCCGGGGCCTACCACACTCGCGCTGGCTGGCACAGGAATGGGTGGACGGCAGCGATCACACAGAAACTGCATAGACGGCTAAGCACTTCGAGGCTGCCCCCGCCAAACTTGCTAGGCTAGGCCCGATGAGTCTTCACCTGAATGCCCAACCCGGCCAAATTGCCGAAACCGTCCTGCTGCCCGGCGACCCGCTGCGTGCCCAGCACATTGCCGAAACCTTTTTTGAAAACCCCGTGCAGCACAACACCGTGCGCGGCATGTTGGGCTATACCGGAACCTACAAAGGCCAGCCCGTGAGTGTGCAGGGCACCGGCATGGGCATCGCCAGTTCCATGATCTACGTGCACGAACTGATCACGGGCTACGGCTGCAAAAACCTGATTCGCGTGGGTACGGCGGGCAGCTACCAGCCGCATGTGCATGTGCGCGATCTGGTATTGGCTCAGGCCGCTTGCACCGATTCCAACATCAACAACATCCGTTTCGGGGCCAAGAACTTCGCGCCGATTGCCGATTTCGAGCTGCTCCTGCGGGCCTACCAGATCGCGCAGGAACGCGGATTTGCTACGCACGTCGGCAACATCATGAGCAGCGATACTTTTTATCAAGACGAGTTTCAGCAGTTTCAGCAGTGGGCCGATTTTGGCGTGCTGGCCGTAGAAATGGAAGCCGCCGGGCTGTACACGCTGGCCGCCAAACACGGCGTGCGGGCGCTGACCATCCTCACTATCAGCGATCACCTGATCACGCACGAGGAAACCACAGCTGAAGAACGCCAACTGACCTTCAACGGCATGATCGAAGTGGCGCTGGACGCTGCGCTGGGGTTGGAAGCGGAAGGCAAGCAGAACTGAGATTTCAGTGGGAAGAGGGGCCGCACACCCGCCCGTCTCCGCAGTTCTAAATTCAAGACCCTGAACGCTGAGCTACACGGTGCGTTCAGGGTCTTGGTTTGCCGTCATCAGTACCCGTATTCCTCCGGATCGGCGGAAAAGGTGAAATGGGTCAGGATGCTGTAGCCGAGCGCCGTTGCCGCGTCGTTGCGGTTGCCCAGCGTGAGCATGATGGCTTTGCCCAGCGTGTCGTAGCGGTTGAGGGTAGTGGCCCACGTTTTGGGATCGTACATCACGTAGTCTTCGTCGGGGCCGGGTTTGTAGGCCCGCTGGAGCTTGAGATAACTGGCGTGATCGGCCTTGGCCTCGGCAATCACGCGGGCGTAATGCTGGCCTGTGGGTGCGCCCAGAGTGCTGCGGGCCAGTGCGCCGAGGCTGCCCAATTGCTCCTCTAAAAACGGATACATGCGCGGTACTTGGTGAACGTACATCGTGCCGCCGCCCGCCCGGATTCCGGCCAATTGGCCCTCTATGGCCCGCATTTCGCGGTACTGCCTGCGTAAAGTTTGCAATCTGGCCCGCAGTTGGGGCTGCGTCGCCAAATCCTTATCCAGCTTGGCGGCGCGGCACTGCGCCCAGTTGTAGCTGGATTCGTCCTGATCGACTTCGCTCCAGTTGGTGATGGTCAGCAGATCGTAGGTGGCCGAGTCCACAACGTTGGCAAGGGTGCAGTTGGCGGCGGCTTGAGCCTGTGCAGGAGCGGCGGCGAACAGCAACAGGGCGGCACCGAGCAGACCATGTTTAAGGGGCATTCTTCAGCCTAGCGCACCAAGCTCCATCAGCTCAGGCGACGCATCCGGGCAATAAAGAAGCCGTCTATGCCGTGTTCGGGCACGGTCAGCACACCTGCTCCGGCGGAAACGGTGGGCAACTGCAAATCGGGCAAGGGATCGGGGGCAAAGTCGGGGTGAGCCGCCAAGAACGCACCAATCACGTCTTGCCCTTCCTGCGGCATGACCGAGCAGACCGAATACACAAGTACTCCGCCAGGCGCGACGGCAGCGGCGGCGTGGGGCAGCATCCGGGCTTGCAGGGCCGCCATCTGTGCCACAGCCTGTGGGGTCAGGCGCAGCTTAATTTCGGGGTGAGAACGCAGAGTGCCGCTGCCCGTGCAGGGAGCGTCCAACAGCACCAACGCAGCGGGCGGCAAGTCCAGTGGCGTGGTCAGATCGTGGGTAATGAAGTCGGCGCTGAGGCCGAGGCGGGCCAAGTTGGTACGGGCCGCGTCGTGCTTGTGCGGCATTACGTCGACGCTGGTTACGTTGGCCCCACGTGCCGCCAGCATCGCCGCCTTGATGCCCATGCCGCCCGCCAAATCCAGCACCCGCACACCGTCTACGTCGCCCAGTGCGTCCACGCAGGCCAGACTGGCCGGGTTGATGGGTTGCGCCTCGCCCTGCATGTATGCCGCCGATTCACGCAGGGGGCGGGCCAACGCCACGCGCCGCACGCTGTTGGGGCCGGAGAAAACCTCGCTGCCTTCCTCCTCCAGCAACCTCTCCCCCGCCTCCGACAAGCTCAGCCAGAGGGGTTGCGGCGTCAGCAGATCGGCCATCACAGGCTCGGCATCTTCGCCGTAAGCCGCGCGGTAAACACGGATCATCCACGCAGGCAGGGCAGTGCGGGTTTCCTCAGTTTCGGGCGGGAGGGCCACGCGGCGCAGCACGGCATTCACCAATGCAGGCGGCGCGAAACGGGCGTCCCGCGCTAGATTCACGTATTCACTGACCACCGCGTGCGCGGGCGTGCCCAAGATCAGTTTCTCGAAGGCTCCGGCCAATAGCAGCGCCCGCACTTTGGGATGGGTATCTTCCGTCAGCATGGGCGTCAGCACCGCTTGCAGGGTGGGCGCGTACCGCAGAGCGCCATACACGATATGGGTGGCAAGGCCGGAATCACGTCCGGGCAACTTGGCCGCTTGCAGGGCCGAATCCAGCGCAGAGGCGGCGTAGGATTCGCCTGCCAGCACACGTAGAAGCACTTTTACCGCCAGTTCACGGGCAGGGTTGGCCGGGTCAGGGCGCGGGCGGAATTTGCCGGGCCGGGTTGAACCGCCCGCCTCGGCTGTGGGGCTGTCAGCACTCGCTTTGCTGGGTTGAGGACGGCGGGAACGAATCATCCGGCCAGCATACGGCGAAACGGGCCGGGCAACAGAAAGCGCGGGCAGCGAATGGTCAGGAGACCATTGGATCAAGTCCATTATTTTGTCCAAGATGAAAATTGTATCCACTCCAACACAAACCGTTTTCTCTGACGGCAACGTGAAATAAAGGCTAACCCAAGGTCAGGAACTCGTCTTGTCAAGTGACAGGGCGGCACCTATAATGATGAGCGAACATCCCCGTTCATTCCCCTTCAGTGCTGCGTGAGATTTTGGCTCGCGTACAAAACCTCCCGCACCAGACCCTACTTCTGGCGTTGCTGGAGCAAGCTGAACACGGCGGCCCTGTTCTACAGTTCACTCGTCTGGTTTTACTGGAAGCGGTTCACCGCCGATCCACCCAAGGAGCATTATGAAGAAAGCTTTGACCCTGTTGTCTCTGGCCCTGTTGGGCAGCGCCCTTACCTCTCAGGCAGGCGCGGCCACCCTTACCGTCTGGACTCACTTTGGCGGCCCCGAACTGGCATGGCTCAAGTCTCAGGCCGCCGACTTCACCAAGAAGACGGGCACCCAAGTGTCGCTGGTCAGCGTGCCCTTCGACAACATCCCCGACAAGTTCATTCAGAGTGCGCCCAAGGGCCAAGGCCCCGACGTGGTCGTCACGCTGCCCCAAGACCGCTTGGGCCAGTTGGCCGCTGCCGGAGTCGTGGAGCCGATGGACAAGTACGTGACCAGCCGCACCGACTTCGACAAAACCGCACTGACCGCCATGACCTACAAGGGCAAACTGTTCGGTCTGCCCATGTTCGCTGAAAGCGTGGCGCTGGTGTACAACAAGAAGCTCATCCCCAACGCGCCCACCACTTGGAGCGCCTTCTTGGCCGCCGCCCAGAAGAACACGGGCAACGGCAAGTTCGGCTTCCTCGCCGACCTCAGCAACGCCTACATGAACTACGGCGTGGTTAGCGCTTACGGCGGCTACGTGTTCAAGAACACCAGCGGCACCCTGAACCCCAAAGACATCGGCTTGGCCAACGCCGGAGCCGAAAAAGCCAGCGCGTTCCTGAACGACCTGCGCTACAAGTACAACCTCGTGCCCGAAGGTGTAGACGGCGGCGCGGCCAAGAGTGCCTTCGTGGACGGACGCCTCGCCATGCTGCTCACCGGGCCTTGGGACATCGGCGACATCAAGAAAGCAGGCATCGACTACGGCATCGCCGCTTTCCCCACCCCTCCCGGCGCAACCGGCAAGTGGAGCCCCTTCGTGGGCGTGCAGGGCACCATGATCAACGCCTACGGCAAGCAAAAGGCCGCTTCGGCGCAGTTTGCCAAGCAGATTTCTTCCAGCACCGCGCAGGTCAGCTTTAATCAGGCCGGGGGCCGTATTCCCGTCAGCCTCAGCGCCCGCACCAAACTGAAGGCTGACCCCGTGGTGGCCGGCTTCGGCAAGACCATCAGCATGGGTACGCCTATGCCCAACATCGTGGAGATGGGCAGCGTGTGGGGGCCTTGGAGCGCCGCGATTGCCCAGAGCGTGCAGAAGCCCAACCAGAACTACTCCCAGATTCTGGACAAGGCCGTCGCTGAAATTAACAGCAACATCAAGTAAAAGCACACCGATTGAATGAAAACGGACGGGCTATAGACGCCTGTCCGTTTTCCATTGCTGCGGCTGCACCATAACAAGAGATGCAAACGATTACATGGTTCGTCTGACTAGATCAATGGTCAGGCTGCGCTCTGGTAGAGTTGCAGTCATTTCAGATGACGCCCACAATGGGGCGCATTCAACCCACATTTTTTTTAGGAGGTTTACCTACCGATGACCACGTCCCTGCCTCTTCCTGCCAAGCGCACCAACGTTCCCCCGGAAGGAACCCGCGGCGTTCTGATCGCCATTCTGGTGCTGACCGTGTTGCTGGGCGGCGCGGCCCTGATCGGCTGGCTGCTGGCGAGTGCGACGGCCCGCGCCCTACCCGACGCCCCCCCGTACATGATTCTGGTGTACACGCTGGGCGCGCTGCTGGTGCTGATGCCCATTACCGGGCGGCTGGTGCCGTGGATCGCCAACTGGTTCTACCTGTTCCCCGCGCTGGTGTTCCTGATCGCGTTCACAGTGCTGCCCATCATCCTGACCGTGAATTACGCCTTCACCAATTACAGCGGCCAGAACAGCGGCAACCCGGATTCGGGCGTCAGAACGGCGGCTACCCTGAGCGCAGACCGCCGCGTGGTGACCCTGAGCGAAACGCCGGAAGCCGATTCGGTGCAGGCCTACCTGCGCTGCCGGACGGCCACCTGTGTGGGCGATACGCTGGTGCTGCTGGACGAAGACGCTTCGTCGCCCGTTCGCGCCCGCATTGCCAGCGTTCAGGGCAACAACGTGACGCTGACCGCCCCCGTCGCCGCCGGATTCGCGCTGGCCGACGTGACCCGCATCAACCGCATCGAGCGCGTGGGCCTCGCCAACTTTCAAGAGATTTTCTCCAAGGCCAGCAGCGCACTCTGGCCCGTGTTCCTGTGGACGGTCATTTTTGCGTTCTCTACGGTGGTCATCAACGGTCTGGCGGGCCTGATTCTGGGCATCCTGCTGTACAACAAGCGCCTGAAAGGCCGTAACATCTACCGCACCCTGCTGTTCTTGCCTTGGGCCATTCCCGCTGTCATCAGCGTGCAGATGTGGGTGGCGCTGTACAACCAGCAATTCGGCATCGTGAACAAGGCGCTGGGCCTGCTGGGCTTTGCCGCCGTGCCGTGGCTGAACGACCCCTTGTGGGCCAAAGTCTCTATTTTGCTGGTGAACCTGTGGTTGGGCTTTCCGTACATGATGACCGCCACCATCAGCGCGCTCGCCACCATCAACGAAGATTTGTACGAAGCCGCCTCCATCGACGGGGCGAGCCGCTGGCAGCAAATCCAGTCCATCACGCTGCCCCTGCTGCGTACCGCCTTCACGCCCATTTTGCTGTCGGGCTTCGCCTTCAACTTCAACAACTTTGGCATCATCTATCTGCTCACGGCGGGCGGCCCGGCGCAGGAAGGCCGCGAAAGTACCGCGCAGAGTACCGACATTTTGCTGTCGTGGGGCTACAACACCGCGTTCGCCAGTGCCGGGGGCCAGAACTACTCCTTGGCGAGTGCCATTGCCCTGATCATCTTTTTCCTGACGCTCGCCATCAGCCTCGTCAACTTTAAGGCCGCTGGCGTGTTCGAGGAGGCCCGCAAATGACCGCCCTTCCGACTCCCCAGAATCTGCCGCCGGGTGGCTACGTCCACAAGGAACCGGGCGCACTGCGCCGCGCCGCGCCTTGGCTGGTGGCCGCCGCCGTCGTCATCGGCTTTATCGTGCTGGGCTACTTCTTGGCCCGCAACATGGCAGGCAGGCCCAAAAGCTTCACCATCTATTTTGTCGAACGGGGCTGGATTCGCTTCCTTCTGTTCCTGCTGGCCGCCAGCGGCCTGTTGGCGCTCACCAGCCTGATCGGGCAGCGCATCGGCATGGCCCGCACCGGGCGCAAAATCAGTTACGCCGCCGTGCTGGGCGATCAACTGACGCACTTGTTCCTGATTCTGGTGGTGCTGATCGCGGTCTATCCGCTGCTGTACGTGCTGATCGCGGCTTTCGATCCCCGCAACAGTCTGTTCGCCTTCCCCAATTTCTCTGACCCCAATATCCTGTACCGCTCTGGACTGCTGCCCAATTTGCAGGTGCTGAGTTTTGAAAACTACGCCGCCCTCTTCGACGGCGTGACCATTCCCGGCTGGCAACTGGTCTTGGCCGGAGTGGTCGGCGCGGCCCTGACGGCTCTCCTCATTCTCGCCATCATGGGCCGCGTGGGCCGCGAGAGCGAACGCCTGACGCAGGCGCGGGCGTGGGCCATGCGCGCCCTCATCGCCGCTCTGGCCCTGCTGGTCATCTTTATGGTGCCGTCGCAGTTCACGGGGCAGGGCAACGAGAGCAAATTCCTGCTGTCGGTACGCAATACGCTGCTGGTGTCGGGCGTCACGGGCTTCTTGGCAATTGTGCTGAGTACCACCGCAGGCTACGCGATGGCCCGCCTACGCTTTCCTGGCCGCTTTCAGATGCTGCTGTTCTTCATTTTCATTCAGATGTTCCCAGTGTTTTTGGCGTTGGTGGCCGTCTACACCCTGATGGTGATCCTGGGCCTCGTCAACACGTTCACGGGCCTGATTCTGGCTTACTCTGGCGGCGCAATCGCCTTCAACACGTGGATTTTCAAAGGCTACGTGGAAAGCCTGCCCGAATCGCTGGAAGAAGCCGCGATGGTGGACGGCGCGACCCGCTGGCAAACCTTCCTGCAAGTGGTCTTGCCCTTGTCGGGCGGCATTCTGGTCTTCATTTTCCTGAACCAATTCATCGGCACCTACGCCGAATTTATCCTCGCCAGCATCCTCCTGACGGGCGTGGATCAGTGGACGGTGGGCGTGATGCTCCGCAGCTTTACCACCGGGCAATTCAGTACCAAGTGGGGCATCTTTTCTGCCGCCGCCACCTTGGGCGCACTGCCTATTATCGCGCTGTTCTACGGCTTCCAAGGCTATTTCGTGGGCGGAACCGTCTCGGGCGGTGTGAAGGAATAATCCAGCTGGTCTGAACGAAGTAGAAGCAGGCTCCCCGGTGACTTGGGGAGCCTGCTTCATTTGGGTTAAAACGGCGCTGCGCTTACGCTTTGGCCGTCAGACGGTCAATGGTGGCGCGTACCGAAATGGGGAACTCGGTGTCGAAATCCAGCGTCAGGAACGACATTTCGGGGTAGCGGCGCAGGGTTTCCGAGGACGGGGTCTCTTCGGTAATCTGCTGCCAGCCCACCGCCAAGGCGTACACATGCACGATGATCTTGAGGGTCAGGTCAGCCTCGAAGGGCATCTGGGCGATGACTTCTTGCAGCATCCGGCGCACGTCGCGCTTGAAGTTCAGGGTCAGTTCGGGGCGCACATTGCGCTCCAGTACCGTGCCCAGCAAGATCAGCAGGCGGCGCAGGGCCTCGTAGCCTTTAGAAGAATCGATGATGACATCGGCCACGTCGCCCGGCGTTTTGGGCTGACGCTCGGCCAGCATGCCCGTCAGGTGGCCCAACCACTGCTGCAGATGCTCGGTCAGCAGGGCCAGAAACAATTCTTCTTTGGTATCGAAGTACAGATACAGGGTGCCTTTGGCAAGTTTGGCCTCACGTGCCACCTGATTCATGCTCAGATCGGCGTAAGGCGTATTCGTCCAGAGACGTTCGGCGGCACGGAGGATATCGTCGCGGCGCTGAGATTTCTCTTCAGGGCTACGCGCACGGGCGGGACGGGGAGTTTCGCTGACCACGAGTCAGACCTTATCCTGTTAACTGTCCGGTTGGCTGTGAACTCATTCACGGTTCACTCTACCGGTTGTTCAATTAAAGACGCTGCCGCAGCACTAAAAACGCACCCTCACAGGCAATCTGCTATTCAAATCTGCTATGAGAAATATGTGCGAGATCATTCAGCATAGAGCAAAATGACGTTGAGGCGCTTGTCTGCCTAGAATGTCCCAGTAACGTTCTAATGTAAAGCGGTTGTTTCACGCCGCTTGCGCGAAGTCCTACACCCCCAATTGGGGGATGCTCCACGTTTGGGTCACTCCGGCTTAAGCCAGTCCGCAAGCCCGCTGAAGCAGCAGGTGCAGTTCATCGCGGCCCAAGCGGCGGGGAACAAGGGCCAACTGTGCAGGCAAGGTGCTGAGGCCCGGAACAGTGGGCAGATACTTAAATTCTGGACGCACGATCAGGTCACGGCCCGCCGTCAGGGCCACCACAAAATTCAATTGCAATTCAAAGTGTGCGTTCAGTTCGGCCCGCAGCGGATCGGCGTCGCCTGATAACAGGGCCAGCAGCGCCGGATGGGTTTCGAAGCCGTCTTCGAGTTGGCTCAGCAGGCGGGCCGTATCGAGGAACAGGGCCGCCCCCGGCAGCGCATACCCGGCAATTCGGCGGCGGCACAGGTCGGGCGAATCGCCGCGCACGATGCTGATTTCTCGGCCCGCCCGCAGCGCCCCGCCCAGCAGTCCCCACAGGCGGCCCAAGCTGGAATACCGTGCCAATTCCACATACCCGGCAGGTTTGGCAGGCAGCGGGCGCGTAGGACGGTCTGCTTTGGGCAGCGTCATGGGGCGGCAAAGAAGAGCGAGAAGAAGGACATAACCCATGCTAGAGGCTGTTCAGCTCGCAACCCCACGCTCTCTAAAGAATGAATAAACAACCGGGCAGCACAATCGCAGGATATAAAACTTTGTACCGAGTATAAAATATGTCAGACTAGGGGCATGACCTCTCCTGCCAAGGACGCGACGGCTTCCAATCCGATGGCCCCTAATCCGATGGATCTGCTGGCCCAGATCGATCTTCAGGCGCTGGGAAAACTCAGCGGGCGCGTAGACTTGCCCGCCCTGCTGAACGCCGCCTCCCGCATGAGCGACGGCCAACTCAAGCAACTGACGCGCATGTTGGCCGGAGACGGCGGCAAAAAGGCGGCCCTGCCCACTGCCGACGGCGATTTTTACGGCCTGATGGAGACCTTGAGCGACGATGAGCGCGAAGTGGCCGCCCAGACCAAAGAGTTTATGCACACGCACGTCGCGCCGATCATGAACGAGTACTGGAGCCGCGACGAGTTCCCCAAACACCTGATTCCTGAACTGCGGAAACTGGACTTGCTGCGTAAAATCTGGAACGAGGACGGCACGCGCAAGCCCAACGCCACCATCATCGAAGGTCTGGTGACGCTGGAGGCCTGCAAGGTGGACGTGAGTACGGCGGTGTTTTTCGGCGTGCATGCGGGCCTCGCCTTCGCCTCTATTGCCTTGGGCGGCAGCGCCGAACAAAAAGCCGAGTGGCTGCCCAAGATGATGGATTTCGAAGCCATCGGCGCATTCGGCCTGACCGAACCCGAAGGCGGATCGCAGGTGAGTCAGGGCATGCGTACCACCTGCAAACGCGACGGCGACGGCTGGATTCTGAACGGCGAGAAAAAATGGATCGGTAACTCTACGTTCAGTGACCTAACTGTGATCTGGGCACGCGACGTGGACACGCAGGAAGTGCGCGGCTTTATCGTGCGGGCCGGAACCCCCGGCTACGCGGTGAAGAAAATCGAAGGCAAGATCGCCCTGCGGATCGTGGAAAACGGGCACATTACGCTGGGAAACTGCCGGATCGAGGAACGTGACCGCCTGCAAGCCGTGCAGGGCTGGCGCACCACCGCCGACGTGCTGAAGCTGACCCGTGCGGGCGTGGCGTGGCAGGGCGTGGGCTGCGCGATGGGAGCCTACGAATTGGCCCTCACCTACAGCCAAACCCGCAAACAGTTCGGCAAGCGCATCGGTGAATTTCAACTGATTCAGAATCACCTCGTGCATATGTTGGGCAACGTGACCTCCATGTTTACCTTGTGCCTGCGCCTGTCCTACATGGCAGACCGGGGCGAGATGAACGACGAACACGCCGCACTCGCCAAGGTGTTTACCGCCGCCCGCTGCCGCGAAACGGTGGCCTTTGCCCGCGAAACCTTTGGCGGCAACGGTATTCTGTTGGAACACGGCGTCGCCAAGCACTTTGCCGACACCGAAGCGATTTACAGCTATGAAGGCACCAACGAGATCAATACGTTGGTGGTGGGGCGGGCGATTACAGGCCTCAGCGCCTTTGTTTGAGGGCCGGATTAGGTTGTAAGCCGAAATAACGGCTGAACGTGGATTGTGGAAAAGGCGAAAAACCCTGACCATGATCCACGTTTTACGTTCTACTCTCCCCCATTCTGCGCACTCCATCCCGAATCGCTTCCGGCGACAAATGCGCGTACCCCAGCAGTACGGCGGGTGGGCGGGGCAAGACGGCCAATGGGGCGGCGGGCGTGAGAGCCACATCGGCGCGGCGGGCGAGGGCCACTGCGTCGGCTTCGGTCAGGTGGGGCGGCAGGGTCACATGCACATGCAGGCCAGCGCGGGCGGGGGTGGGGTTCCAACCGGGAAGATGGGCCGCCAACGCTTCCAGCAACGTGTCGTGGCGGTGACGAATGTTCTGGCGGGCGCGGCGCAGGTGGCGGGCGTAGGCTCCAGAAGACAGGATGTCGGCCAGCGCGAGGGCGTCCAGCACACCGGGAGCGCGGTCTGTGAGGGGGCGGGTTCCGGCCAGCACACGCACTACGTCGGGCGGGGCCACCAAGTAGCCGCTGCGGGTCACGGGGGCTAGGCTTTTGCTGAAGCTCCCCAGCAGCAACACCCGGTCTGGCGCGAGGCCCTGCATCACGGCTGGGGGCCGCGCCGTGTGGTGCAGGTCGGCGGCGTAGTCGTCTTCCAGAATGAACGCTCCGCAGGCCCGCGCCCACGCGATCACGGCCCCACTGCGGGCGGCGGGCAGGGCAGCAGTGGTGGGGTACTGGCAACCGGGGGTGACATAGAGCAGCGTGGCGTGCGCGGGCAACGCGGCAGGGTCTATGCCGTATTCGTCTACGGGCACGGGCAGCAGTGTGGCTCCGGTGGCGGCCAGTGCAGCCCGCGCTCCCGGATAGGTGGGGTCTTCGGTGGCGGCCACCCGGCCCTCTTCCAAAAACACACGGGCGAGGGCGTCTAGTGCCCATTGCGTCCCGCCCGTCAACATCAGCATGTCGGGCGTGACCCGTGCGCCGCGTTCGGCATTCAGGTAGGCGGCCAGCGCACGGCGGGTTTCCAGTGGGCCGAGTTCATTCAGGCCCGGCTCAGTCGGTGAATCTGGCGGCAGGCCCAACTGACCCGAACTGGCCTGCCCTGCCCGCCGTGCCAAGGCCAAAGCCCACGCGCCCGCCGGATACAAGTCGGGCACGGGTTGGCCCACCCGGAAATCTACGGCGTACACGCCGCCCGCGTCGGTGATTCGGCCTGCGAGGGCGCGGGTGGCCCACGCGCTCAGCGGTAACGGGGGCTGAACGGCAGGAGCCACAGCCGCAGCAGGCGGCACCGCCACACGGGTTCCAGACCGTTCGCCTGCGCTCACGTACCCTTCGGCTTGAAGTTGTGCCAAGGCGTCTACCAGCGTATTGCGAGACACGCCCAACTGCGCGGCCAACGTGCGGTGTCCGGGCAGGCGTGCGCCCTGCACCAACACACCGCGCTGCACGGCGTCGCGCAGGGTGCGGGCCACGCGGGCGTGCAGCACTTCACCGGGCAGGGTGGGCAGCAACTCGGGGATGAGGGTCAAGCCCGCTCAAATTCCCGCGCCAGCCACGCCAATTGGCCGCCCTCTGCCGTGAGTGCCTGCCCCGCCACCTCCAAAAAGCGTTCGCGTGCGGCCTCGGCTTCGGCCTGAGTAACGCCGTGCGCGGCGGGGTCGGCCAGCAAGGCGCGGATGAGCGGAAACACCGGCATATCGGCGTGAACAGTACCGCCTATGATCACATCGGCCCGCCATTTCAGCAGGTAATCCAGCGCGTATGGCCCCGGCTCCAGCACGCAACCACCGGGGTAAGGGATACGGTTGGGGGCGGGGAAAGTCACGGCAGCGGTGTAGGTCATGAGGACAGGATGCACCCAGAGGCGAACATGCAGCAAGACGGGCTGTCATTCATGGGTATTCTAGAAAAGTCTATGTCCACTCAGATAAAAATTAAGCTGCCCCGCGTCTTGGGTACCGTACTGGACAAAGTGTTCAGCATGTCTGTCCCCAAAGCAGGCTCGGTCAGACCGCCACCGACAGTTCTGACTCTGACCAAGCAAACCCTGCTGTACTTCAAGGCGGAAGCGTGCGTCGGCTGCGATCAACTCGATATGTTCGTGGGGCGGTTCGCTGCGGCCCACCAACTCGATATTCGCGTCATCGATGCCCGCAGAGGTGACTTGCCCGAACACGGGTACGGCGATCAGTTGATCTTGGACGCTGATGGACGCATTCGCAAAGGCTACGGCGTCTATGCCTTTCCAACCCTGATCGTGACCGATCCACTGGGACGGATTCATGCCGCGCTGGTGGGCGGCGACATAGACGAACACACGCTTGGAGGGCGGCTGAAGCTGGCTTAGGACGAGTGGGCAGGCAACCGGAGTCAGCTTGGGCGCGGTAGTTCAATCCGTCCAGCCCACGATCAGCGCCAGTTCCAGCCACTTCCAAACTACGTCAGCGCGTGCAAAGCCAGATTCACGCAGCCACGCCACCTGATCCCACGCGGGCGCAAGCTGATTGCTGGGGTCTTCTTTGCCGCCCATGAGGTCTAAAAAGCGGGCATGTTCGCGGTCATCCACGCTGGCGACATGTTCCAAGTTCAGCAGGAGGCCGCCGGGATTCAGCAGGCCGCGCAATTCGGCGTACAGCTCGCGCTTTCTGGCATCAGGCAAATGATGGATGGCAAAGCCGCTGATGATGGCGTCGAACGTGCCTAGCGGGGGCAGGGGTTGGCTGAGATCGTGGGCCACGTAATCTACCGGAGCCGCCCAAGTGCGTTCACGGGCGGCGTCCAACATGGCCGCAGAATGATCGAGCAGCACACCCCCTGCCCCCGGAAAACGGGTCTGGGCCAGCGCCAGCAATCGGCCATCGCCGCAGCCGACATCCAGCACCCGGCGCGTGTGGGCAGGCAGGAAATCCAGCAGCAACCGCTCGCCCACGTCGCGTTGAGGAATAGCGTCCTGCATGGCGAGGTAAGCGGCGGCATAGGCGGTATCACGGTATTCGGTCATGGTGGGATTCCTTGGTGGGATACGGAGTGTGGGCGTCTCATTGCTACCTGACCGTCAGACAAGTAGGCTGTGTTTATGCCTAACTTCGGCCCCATCGAATTGATCGTGATCCTGACCATGCTGGCCGTCATCGTTGGCGTGGTCATGTTGGTGATCAAACTGATTGAGCGGGCCAGCAACAGCGGCCAACGGAGCCGTATAGAAACGCTGGAAAACCGCGTGCGGGAGTTGGAGAACAGGCCGTAAACAAGTGGGGCGAAAGCACTTGGCCTCCGCCCCATTCTCAAATCTGCCTTTGCTTAACCGACAGTGGGATTAACCGACGCTGGGGCTGCCCATCGCGTTCAGCACGGCGCGGGTAAAAGTTTTGGTATCGGCCTTGCCGCCCAGATCGGGCGTGGGATGCTCGCGCAGGGCCAACGCCACAGCGCGGTCTATCTGGTTGGCGGCGTCGCTGCGCTTGAGGCCGTGCCGCAGCAGCATTCCGGCGCTCATGATGGCGGCGGCGGGGTTGGCAATCCCCTTTCCAGCAATGTCGGGGGCGCTGCCGTGAATCGGCTCGAACAGGCCCGCGCCGTCGCCTAAGCTGGCGCTGGGCATCAGGCCGAGGCTACCGGGAATCACGGCGGCGAGGTCAGACAGGATGTCGCCGAACAGGTTTTCGGTCACGATCACGTCGTAGCGGCTGGGGTCGGACACAATCAGCATGGCGACGCTATCAACGTATTCGTGGTTCAGGTGAATGTTGCGGTAGTCGCGGTCACGCAGGGCGGTCACATCGCGCCGCCACAGTTCGCTGACTTCCAGCACATTGGCTTTGTCCACGCTGGTCACGCGGCCCCGGCGCTGTTCGGCGGCCCAAAACGCCACTTTCGCCACGCGCTCCACTTCGGCGGTGGTGTAGCGCATGGTGTTGTAGGCGGTGTCGCCCTCGATCTTGCGGTCTTGGTCGAAGTACACGCCGCCCAACAGTTCGCGCACGATCAGGATGTCTACGCCCCGCGCCAATTCGGGCTTGAGGGGACTGAGATGCTCCAGCCCCGGCTGCACGCGGACGGGCCGCAAGTTGGCGTAGCAGCCCAGCAGTTTCCGCAGCGCCAGCAGGCCACTTTCGGGGCGCAGGGGGCGGGGCAGCAGGTTCCACGGGCTGTTGTGTGCGCCGCCCACCGTACCCAGCAGCACCGCGTCGGCATCGGCCAGCGCGTCACGGGTGATGGGGGGCAGCGGGTCGCCGTACTGGTCGTAGGCTCCGCCCCCGATGGCGTGTTCTTCAAAAGTCACGTCTGGGGCCACTTCACGCAGCACTTCTACGGCGGCGGCGGTGACTTCGGGGCCAATCCCGTCTCCGGGCAAGATCACGATTTTAGGCACGGTGGGCCTCCTGTTTGGCGTCTTGGTCAGCCTCGTGGCCGGGGTGGCCGTGTCCCGCTTCGGTGCTGGCCGCGTTCAACGTTCCGGCTTCCAGCGCCGCCTGATCGTGGTCGCGCATGTATTCCAGCCAGCCGCCCGCTTTTTGCACGTCCAGCGCAAACTGGGCTACCGGCACGAAGGTCAGCTTCTGACCCGTGCGGAGGTTGGCAATCGTGCCGCCGATCAAATCCAGATCGGCCTCGTCGCCGTCCTGAAAGGCTTCCACGATTCCGGCACATTCCAGCGCCAGAAACCCGTTGTTGATAGAGTTGCGGTAATAAATCCGCGCAAAATTTGGGGCGATAACCGCGCCGATGCCCGCGCCGCGCAAGGCCCAGACCGCGTGTTCCCGGCTGGAACCGCAGCCAAAGTCCGCGCCCGCCACGATGATGTCGCCCGGTTGCACCCGCGCCGCGAAGGTCTTGTCGTAATCCTCCATCGCGTAGGGGGCCAGTTCCGCCTCCACGTCGGTGGTCAGGTGGCGGGCCGGAATAATCTCGTCGGTGTTGATGTGGTCGCGTCCGAAGACATGAACTTTGGGCATAGGGGGTTCCTTTTTGGGGGTGGGGGAGTCTAAGGGTCTAAAGGTCGAGGGTCTGAGGTGCAAAGAGTAGGGATTTTGGGTGAACCCCCCCGTTGCTTTGCAACGCCCCCCCTTATAGGGGAGGACAAAGCTGTTGCGCTCCCCTTAAGGGGGGCTGGCTGCGGAGCAGACTGGGGGGTTTGCACGCGACGCCAACTTAATTCAGAGGCCGAGCAGCACTCAACTCAGCGGGCAATTCTTCGGCATACAAGTCGTGCCACGTCTCGCCGTCGAAGGTCAGCTCGGATTCTATAAACGCCTGCGCGAGTGGGTCAGTGTCGGTCAGGGCGTCTACTGGAATATCGAGGCGCACCGCCGTCGGCACGGGCAGCGTTTCCACTTCGTTCAGGTCGGGGTATTCGTCGGCGAAGAGTTCCAGCAGCAGATTCTCTGTCCAGTCGGCCCAGCGTTCGGCGTGGCCTGCGCCTGTGGCCTGCATCAAATCGGCGCGAATTCGGTCTGCTTGGTCGGCGGGCACGTCGTCGTCTTGCCATTCCACGCGGCCATCGGCAAACACGGTCACCGTTACGGTCTCAACGTCCAAAAACTGGCTCAGTTCGGGGGGCAGGGAGTCGCCCAGCCGCGCGGCGTCGGGGTCGTAAGTAATCCACTCTTCGCCGTCGAGCGAGTAGCCGGAGCCTGCCGGATCTATATGCAGTTCCAGCCCACCCACTTGGGCAAACGGTGTGCCCAGCGGTGAAAGCAGCAGCGCAGGCTCGCGCAACTCGAACAGGCTGCGCTTCAGCACAGGCGCGGTGGGTTCGTCTTCGTCCACCTGTTCGGCGTGCAAAGCGGCCCATTCTTCGGGCGTCTGGCCGTGCCACTCGCTCGCCAGTTCTTCCAGCACTTCCAGCCATTCTTCAGGCGGTTCGGGGTCGATAGTGACGCGGCCCTGCTGCCCGTCTTCGCCCTGCGCCTGCTCTATGCGGAAGGTCGCCACCACTTTGCCCAGCCCGCCCGCTGCGGGGTGCTGCATCAGAAATTCCAGCGCCCGGCGGGGATCGGTATTGGCCGGAAACGATTCCCAGCGCACGCCGTCGGCAGAATGCGTTTGCTGGCGTAGGTGCAGCACGCCGCCTTCCAACGGAATATGCGTGTAAGTGTTGGCATCTTCGGGGAGCGCCGTGCCCAGCGCCAATTCGCCTACATAGCGGCGGTGCGGCGGCACGGGAATGGCCTGCACGTCATCGGCGGTTTCCAGCAGGCGATCAGGGCGACCTGCCATCACGTAGGAAGTCCGGTAGGCACTGTCCCACAATGGCCCGGTGGGCTGAGTCTCGCGCAAGGCGTCTACGATCAGGACTTGCAGCGCGGCTTCCTGTGGCCCCCGGTTCAGGGTCACATTGCCGCTGGTGTCCAGATCGGCTTCGAAGGGATGCACGGTGGGCATCAGGCCCAATTGTTTACGGCGTTTGGCGTCTCCCATATCAGTTGGCCTCCACGCTCAGTCTGCCGCGTTGCTGCCGTCGGCGTTGTAGGCGCGGGGATCAGCTATGAATCCGGCCACGGCACTGGCGGCCACCGTCGCGGGACTCGCCAAATAAATCTGCGCGGTGGGGTCGCCCATGCGCCCGACGAAGTTGCGGTTGGTCGAGCTGATACACACGTCGTCTGGCCCCAGAACGCCGGAGTGCATCCCGAGGCAGGCGCCGCAACTGGGGTAGCTGACGCTCGCGCCTGCGTCCACAAAAATTTCCATCAGCCCTTCTTGCGCGGCCTGTTTCCAGATGGCCTGCGTGGCGGGAACCACGATCATCTGCACGCCTTCGGCCACTTTGCGGCCCTTGAGGATGCGGGCCACGTCGCGCAGGTCGCCGATGCGTCCGTTGGTGCAACTGCCCACGTAAGCGTGTGTGACGGCAATCTTGTCGCTGCCCGCCACGCGCCCGTTACTGGGAATGTGGGGGTAGGCGACGGTGGGTTCAACTTTGCTGGCGTCGATGTCGATGACAACTTTGTAATTGGCGTCGGGGTCGGAGGTGTATTCGGTGTAGGTGCCGGCTTCTATGCCGCGTGCCGACAGATAGGCGCGCGTGGTGTCGTCCACGGCCACGATCCCGGTTTTGCCGCCTGCCTCAATCGCCATATTGGTCAGCGTAAAACGGCCTTCCATATCAAGACGGTCAATCGTGTCGCCCACCCATTCCATCACCATATAGTTCGCGCCGTCGGCCCCGATGCGCTTGATGACTTCCAGCACGATGTCTTTGGGGGTCACGCCGGGTTGAATTTCTCCGGTCACGCGGATCAGCATGGTTTCGGGAATCTTGAACCACACGCGGCCCGCGTAGATGGCCCCAGCCAAATCGGTGCTGCCCACACCCGTAGCAAACATGCCCAGTGCGCCCGCGTTGCAGGTATGAGAATCGCCGCTGACCAGCGTTTGCCCCGGCTTGACCAGCCCAGTATTTTCCAGTACCACATGGGCAATACCGCCGCGCCCCACATCATAAAAATGCTCAATGCCCTTTTCTTTGACCCAAGACTTCAGCTTTTGGTACATCTTGGCGGCCTTGATATTCATGGCGGGCACGCTGTGGTCAGGAATGGCGACTATCTTGCTGGGGTCGAACACTTTGTCCATGCCGCGTTCTTCCAGCATTCGCAGGGCGGCGGGCGTGGTGATCTCGTGGCACAGCACCCAGTCGGTGGTGCATTCGGTCAGTTGACCCGGTACGACGTGCGCGTGTCCACTGTGAGCCGCCAGAATCTTTTCCGAAATCGTCATTCCCATATGTCTTCCCCCAAGTGGTGGTGCTGTGTCTGCGGTGCTGCGGGTACTGCCCGTGATGTTTGCCTAGGTGCACAAAAGACCCCCGGAACGGTGAGGTTTCCGGGGGCAACAGGTGAACGCAAGGGCCAGCGCTCAACGCCCCCAGCGAAGAAGAAGCCCCAAGTGGGCGGCCCCGTCTCTCGTCAGTGCGCTCGGCATGGCCTGAGTGTACCGCCGCGCCGGGGCTGGGGCAAGGCAGGTGGGATAGACGGCTTGGGCCACAGCCCTTCTAATCAATCTGACGACGCCTTAACCGTTGTTAAGAAGCCTCAATCTTGCACACGCCTTGCTCATCTGCACGTTAGAATCCTGAGTGAATATGAAGATTCTTACTCATTTGAAATTGTCGGGCGCGATGCTGGGTCTGACCGTTCTGCTGACGGCCTGCCCCGGCGTGACCCCTCCAGTCACCACGTTTGACCTCACGGTTGCTTTGGCTGGCGTGTCTTCTGCGCCTGTGACGGTCATCAACACGACTACTGGCGCAGAGCTGTTTAAAGGCACGCTGGACGCCAGCAAAACCTTTGCAGGCCTCACAGCCAACGACGTGCTGAAGATAGAAGGCGGCAACGTTGCTGGCTACACCACACCCGCTGCCCAAACGGTGACGTTGGATGCCAGCAAAACGGTGACGCTGACGTATGTCAAGCCCACGCCCGCCCCTACCTACGACCTGACAGTCAACCTGAGCGGTGTCTCCAGCGCACCCGTAACGGTCACCAACACGGCCACCAACGCAGAAGTCTTCAAGGGGACACTGAACGCCAGCAAAACCTTTACGGGCCTTCCCGCAAATAGTGTGCTTAAAGTTGAGGGGGGCGCAGTGGCCGATTATGCCGCTCCCGCCGCCCAAACAGTGACGCTGGATGCCAGCAAGTATGTATCGCTGACCTACACGGCATTGGCAGGAGCGGCGTTGGAGGCGGCACGAGTCGTGGGCACGATTCCGGGCTGGACTGCTGGCGCGGGCAAAATTGGTTTCTTCATGACCAATGCACGGGCAACTGTTGACGGCACCCCCAATACGATCTCTGCAAGTGGGTCTCTGAATGCCGCCCTTCCAACCCCTACTACTTTGAGACTTTTCTTGTCTGGTTGTACGCTCTCTGCTGGAACCACTGGAGGTGATTTTCAATCGGAGTTTGCCAATCCTTCTGCTTACAGTGCAGCCGGAGACTTTTTGGGTGGACTCACTGAAACCACAACCGCAGGCGTTCCCGTCACGCGGGTGTATGCCCAAACCGCCACCACTCTCAAAGGGATCGCCATGTGCGGCAGTGCTAACCGCCTCGATCTAGACCTCACCGTCAGCGTGGGCTGGAATGCCCTGAGCATTGTCCGAACTGACGCAGGTGGTGTGGCGACCTTCACGATTAGAAACGTCCCTAGCGATGCAAGGATTCAACTTGGTTTTGTGCCAGCGCTGCCCTCTGTCAGGCTAAACCCCACTGATTACAGCACAGTCGTCTTGGGGGCGGGAACCTCAGTCACACGGGAAATCACTTTCACTCCCACCGGGACCGTCTCAGGTTCTATTGACCTCAGCACCAGCGTTCCAGGCGTCAAAGTTACTCCTAGCACTATCAATCTCAGCGGTACTAGTTCACTCTCAGCTCAATCGGCCCAGGGGTCGAGCTTGATTCAACAAGCGTTGAAGCCACAGGCGCTGACCACCACTGTGACCTTCAGCCTGACGGATCAGGCAACAGATTATTCCGGGCCGCTTGCATTGATCGCTTCTCAAGGCGGAACTGAATTGGGCAGGACTCAATTGCCCGCTAGCATTCGTCTTCCTTCTGTCAACGTTTATGTCGCCAATGTTATGACTGGTGTCGATGCCTATCAAGGCGGCAGCGCCTCTGTCTCTGTCAACGTCAGCCCGCAGGAAGGTTTTAGCGGAAATGTCACGCTTAACCTGACTGGTCTGCCTGCGGGTGTCACGGCCTCTCCTGTCACGGTCAACGTGAATGCCAACGCGACCACCACTGTTGCTATTCCTATGCAAGTGGCGGCAGACGCCCCATTAGGGATCACTCAAGTCAAAGTAACAGGCGATAAAGTTCCTGTTAACAACAATGGCATGCCCAATGTGTTCCAGTTGTCGATCAAGCCTGCCCGGACTTCATTGGGTACATTGGCCTATAACACTCTTGCCCCGGCAAGCAACGGAGTTTGGGTCATCAGTGGTTACAACTATGCCAACGGCGGATTTCAGGCCACTTTGCGCCGGATTGCCAATGGACAAAATGTGAAAGAGGTGACATTAGGCGATGTTTCCAACTTCTTGTTGGCAATACCGGGCGGAGATGTCTACGCTATAGGAACCGACTTCCGTAACAGCAACATTATTTACCGTGTCAAGGATGACGGCACCTCTAGCGCCCTAACGACAACGACGACCGCAGGCATGAGCAATGGTGTGGTAGACGATCAGGGACGAATCTGGTTTGTCGCCACTTTAGACGGTAGCACCGGCGCGTCCACTTATGGATTGTTTCAATGGAATCCAGTTACAGGGGCACGAACGCTGGTAGACGGCAGCCGGACTTACACCCCCAATAATCGGCTCGTCGTCAGTAACAACGGACTGTATGTCTTGTACGGGCCTGAATACAACGGCACCCCGATCCTTATCAATACCTCCACGTCAGTCGCCAGTCCTGTTGCCAATCCTTCAGGCAATAGCATTGACAGCGCAGCAGTTTCCAATACCGGGCAAGTCTGGTACTCCAGCAATGGTGGTCTCACTCGCATCAACAGCGACGGCACAGCAACGACATTTACCGTGAGTGGCGGTTCTGTCTCGCGGATCACCGGCTTCGACCAGAACAACGCCAACACTTTATGGGCCACTGGGTACAATAGCAGCATCAAAGTAGATGCTGTATCCGGCACCACAAGTCTGATCCCTACTGACAGTATCGAGAGGAGTGTTGTCAATACCAAGGGTGGGGTGTCGATCCTCGCCAGCGGACGTCCTACGGGTAGTGGCTTAGAGTACTTCTTAAGCGTCCTGCCTTAAATCTGATCTATTTTTAAAAGAATGCCCCGCCTACTAAATTGGCGGGGCATTCTTCTTCCTACTCCGCCGCCACCAACTCAAACCCGCCCTTTTTGCCTTCTACCAACTTTGCAAACGCCACATCGGGATCGTGCGGCGTGCAGATCAGTGCGCCTGCTTCGTACCACTGGGGCAGATACTTGCGCTTGTGCTCCAGCGTGGTCACGGGGTACAGGTCATAGCCCGTGATGTACGGATAGGGCGCGTGGGCCAGTGTAGGCAGCATATCGGCGGTGTACACGAGCGTTTGGCCGCCACTGCGGAGAACTACCGCCTGTTGCCCCAGATTATGCCCCGGCACCGGCAGCACGCTCAGGCCCGGCAGAAGCTCTTGCTCGCCGTCTACAGCGTCGAAGAGTCCCGCGTCTAGGATGGGCTGAAAGGTTTCGGGAATGTAGCTGGCGCGGTTGCGCTCGTGGGTGTGCGTGGCTTCCTGCAACTCGGCGGCCTGCACCACGTAGCGGGCGTTGGGAAATGTTGGATCGCCCAAGAGCGTGGTATTGCGTCCGGCATGGTCAAAATGCAGGTGTGTATTGATGACGGTGTGAATGTCGTCCGGCGTCAGGCCCACTTCTTCCAGCCCCCGAAACAGCGTCTCATCGCGGTCTAGGGCATAGATTGTTTCGAACTTCTCGTCGCCGCCGTCCCAAAAGCCAGTTTCGACTAGGATGTTGCGGCCACCCAAGCGGATCAGCAGCGGATTGATTCTTAGGCGAATCCGGTTCAGATGATCGGCAGGGGCGCGGCGTTCCCACAGCACCTTGGGCACGTTGCCGAACATCGCGCCGCCGTCTAGCCCGAATTGGCCGTCTGTCAGGGAATACACGTCAGCTTCACCAACGCGGCGATGTTGAGTCCAAGTGGAACGGGCAGAACTGGGGAGAGACATAGCTATAGGGTAAGTGGTGAGTGGGCGGTGGTGAGTGGGAAACCCAAAACCAAAGCCTGAAGCTCCAGCCTTTCCCTCTTCGCCCACTGCCCACTCACCACTTACCCCCTACGGTTTTGAAGCCACTTACAGCTTTCTGCACCCTTCGGCAATCTCCGCTGCCAATGCTCCGACATCCTGCCCGTCCCGCACGGCATTGATGAAGGCGCTGCCTACCACCACCCCGTCAGCCTGCTGGGCCACTTGCGAGGCGGTAGCGGCGTCTTTCACACCGAAGCCCACGGCAATCGGCACATGAGCAAACTGGCGGGCGAGGGCGAGCATGGCAGGCACTTCATTCAGCGCCGCTCCCTCGCGGGTTCCGGTGACCCCCGTGACGCTCACGGCGTACAGGAATCCGGTGCAGGCTTCAGCCACGAGGCGCACGCGGGCCGGAGTGCTGGTGGGCGCGATCAAGAACGTGACCGCGAGGCCGTATTCTTCTGCCAGCGCCGCGATTTCTATGTCTTGGTCAGGCGGCAGATCGGGCAAGATGAGGCCATCTACGCCTGCTGCTTGTGCCAGCCGCATAAATTCACGCGGGCCGACGGCGTAGATGGGATTCACGTAAGTCATGATGACGATGGGTTTGTCGTGCCGCACGCGCAAATCGGCCACCAGTTGCAGGGTACGCCGGGTACTCGTGCCGCCGTCCAGCGCCTTCTCACTGGCCCGCTGGATGGTGGGGCCGTCTCCGAGGGGGTCGGAATAGGGAATGCCCACTTCCAGCAAGTCGGCCCGCGAAAGCAGGGCGTCGGCTACGGCGGGGAACTCGGCGGCGCTGGGGTATCCGGCGGTCATGAAGGGGATGAAAGCGGCGCGGCCCTGCGCCTGAGCTTCGGCAAAAGCGGCGTGGATGCGGGCGGCTCCGCGTGTCTGGGAGACGGCAGTCATGCGATGACCTCGACTTTTTCAGCAACAGCGACATGCGCGTCATGCTTTTCGGTGTTCAACTTCTCCAAATCTAGGAGGCGCATCACTTCCGACACGTCCTTGTCGCCGCGCCCGCTGAGGTTGACCACGATGATTCCGTCCGGCCCAAGTTCGCGGGCCAGTTCGACGGCGTGATAGATGGCGTGGGCGCTCTCCAGCGCAGGCAGAATGCCTTCCAGACGGGTCAGCAGGCTCAGGGCTTCCAACGCCTGCGCGTCGGTCACGGGCACGTATTCGGCCAGCCCGGTTTCGGAATAAAAGCAGTGTTCCGGCCCGATGCCGGGGTAATCCAGCCCCGCGCTGATGGAGTGCGGCGGCACGATTTGGCCTTCATCGTCGTTCAGCAGATACATCAGAGAGCCGTGCAGCACGCCCACACGCCCGCCTGCCACCGACGCGGCGTGCTTGCCCGTATGCACGCCTTCTCCGGCGGCTTCCGTGCCAATCAGGCGGGGGCGCTGGTGGGCGGGCAGATAGGCATAGGGCGCAAAAATACCGATGGCGTTGGAGCCGCCGCCCACGCAGGCCACGATGGCGTCGGGGGCTTGGCGGCCTTCCAGCGCCTCAAGCTGCACCTTCGTTTCCTCACCGATGATGCTCTGGAAATCGCGCACCATCGCGGGGTAGGGGTGCGGCCCCACCACGCTGCCTAAGATGTAAAAGGTGTCCCGCACGTTGGTGACCCAATCCCGAATGGCCTCGTTGGTGGCGTCCTTCAGGGTCTTGGTGCCGCTGGTCACCTCGCGCACTTCTGCACCCAAGAGCTTCATGCGGAACACGTTCAGTTCTTGGCGGCGAATATCTTCCGCGCCCATGTACACCACGCAGTCCAGCCCCAACAAAGCGGCGGCGGTGGCACTGGCGACGCCGTGTTGCCCCGCACCTGTTTCGGCCACCACGCGCTTTTTGCCCATTCGCACGGCCAGTAAGCCCTGTGCCAAGCAGTTATTAATTTTGTGTGCGCCCGTGTAATTAAAATCCTCGCGCTTGAGGTAAATCTTGGCCCCACCCGCGTAATCGGTGAGGCGCTGCGCCAAGTACAGCGGGCTGGGACGGCCCACGAATTCACGCAGCAATCGGTCAAGTTCATTCAGGAAACTGGGGTCTTTTTTGGCGTTGCGGTAGGCCTCTTCCAGTTCGTCCAGCGCCGGAATCAGCGTTTCTGGCACGTAGCGGCCACCAAAACGGCCAAAGCGCCCACGCGGGTCAGGCTGCGGATAATCGGGCAGCAGCAGCGTCAGATCGGACAGCTTGAGGGTCATGGCAAAATGCTAGCCCCCCAGACCTAACGGGCGTTCGGGAAACTTAGACAACTGGTCTAGATTGGGGGTACTTGATGGGGGGGGTAGGCTAGGGCTGAAGCTGCTCCAGCTTAGAACGCCAGAGCATCAGAAGCTCGTCTAGCGCGACTTCGGGCGGCAACGGCTGAGGCCAGAAGCCGTGCCCCAACGAATGAGCGACGGCCGATAGCACCCTCCCTGCATCCTCTCCCCTTTCACGTAGCGCCATCACAGGCGGCGCTCCCCCGCGTTTGGCGAGGCGTTCCCCGGCGTAATCGGTCATCAGAGGAACGTGTAAATACCGGGGCTGCGGATAGCCCAACGCCCGCTGAAGCGCGATCTGACGGGGCGTCGCCGTCCAGAGGTCTAGGCCGCGCAGCACGTCGGTCACGCCCATCGCGGCGTCGTCCACCACCACCGCCAGATGGTAGGCAAATACGCCGTCGTTGCGCCTCAGCACGATGTCTCCAACCTCGGTGGGCAACTGCTGGCAGAGGGTCTGGCGGGTCAGGAAGTCGCTGGCGCACACGGTTTGGTCTGAGGCCTTCCAGCGCAGGGCGGCGGGCCGGGCTGGGTCAGCCTGCTTGCCCCGGCAAATGCCCGGATACACCGCTTCTATGCCGTGTGGAGCGCCCGCGCTGTCCTGAATGGCCGCCTCTATTTCGCGGCGGGTGCAAGTGCAGCGGTAAGAATCCAGCCGCGCCACTGCTTCCGCATACAAATCCAGCCGCTCGGATTGCAGATATTCCTCATCCCAGTCGAGGCCCAGCCACTCCAGATCGCGGCGGGTAGCGTCGTAGGCCCAGCCGCGTACCCGGCTGCCGTCCAAATCCTCGAAGCGCAGGATGTGCTTCCCCCCGGCAGACCGGGTATGCAGCCACGCCAGTAGCGCGGTGCGGGCATTGCCCAGATGCATCCCGCCTGTCGGACTTGGGGCGTAGCGGCCAACACTCATCCGGGTAGGGTAGCGCAGGGCGACGGCGTCCGAGAATCAGGTTCGCTCGCGCAGCCAGCGCAGCAGCAGGTCTTCTACCAATTCGCTGACGCTCTCGCCGCCGCCGCGTTTGACCTCGCGCCACACGGCCCGCACGGTTTCCTTGCGGACATACACGGCTTCCACCCGCTCGGCGGTTTCACCCTTGCGCGGTGCGGCGGCTTCGGGCAGTGCGGCAGGGGCGGGCGGTGCAACAGGCGCAGCACGGGCGGCAGTTTTGGCCTGCTTTGCCGCTTTCTTGCTGCCCTTGCCCGCTTCTTTCAGGTAGTCGAACCGGGCCATTATCTGGCTCCCGCCACCGCAGCGGCACTCATAGCACCTCGCGCGATAACGCCAGCATGTCTTCCCAAGCGGTGTCGGCACGGGGATCGCGCACGTCGCGGGCCAGCGTGCCCAATTCGGCGGCCCTCTGGTACGCGGCGTAGGCCCGCACCAGCGTATTGCACACGGTTGCCCCGGCCTCGCGCAAGTCCTCGCGGGCTTCTTCTCCGGCTCGGCCCACGGGCGGTACGCGGGTCAGCACCACACGCGCTCTGCGGGCGGCATCGGCGTCACTCTGAAGGAAATCCATCAGTTCCAGCGTGGCTTCCAACTCCAGCGCCGAGGTTCCACTGGGCACCAAAATCAAGTCGGCGCGGTCTGCGAGTTGACGCAGTTCCTTGCGTTTGGGACGGCCTTCCGTGTCAATGACGACGGCGTCCAGCGCGGCCAGTTTCTTGGGTTTCACGTCGTCGGCCTCGTACACGGCGAACGGCAGGCCCGCGCCGCCCACCCCTGAGCCACCCAGATTCATTCCCCGCGCTGCCCAGCGAATGCTGCTGCCCACGCGGGGGTCTTCGTCGATCAGGGCCACTTTCAGTCCTCGTTCGGCCAACGCTCCGGCCAGATGCACGGCCAGCGTGCTTTTGCCCACGCCGCCTTTTTCACTTGTGACGGCTAACACTTTTGGCATAGCGCTAGCGTATCAGAGGGCGTGTAGGGTTGCGTCAGGCAGGGTGAGGGTCAGTCTTTCTAGCTTGAAAGGTGAACCCACGTTGCTGGCGAGAGGCTGAGTTGCTGGGCGAACCCCCCCGTTGCTCACGCAACGCCCCCCCTTTGAGGGGAGGACAACAGCTTTTGGACGTTGCTCAGCGTTACGAGAACCAATAATAGACAGATGTCCGACTCACCCTTCACCCCCGAAGACCGCCTGACCCGATTGTTGGCCGCCGAACCGTATTGGACGGCGCGGGCCATGCAGGAACAGGGCAGCCGCTTTTATGCCGCGCTGGGGCAGGCGCTCGATGCCGCCGATCTGCGGAACCGCCGCCTGCTGTACGTCACTTGGCCGGAAGAGTTCTGGGACTTTTACGAACGCGGTTTGCTTTTGGCGGCGGCTGAAGCAGAGTCTTTAGGCACAGAATCTTTGGGAACCGAATCCCGCTGACCGATCAGGGCCAGCCACGCCTGCCGCCCCACTTCCCATACAGCACGGCGGGCTGAGGCAGGGCGGAAATCGGGCGCACGCTTGGGCCTTTGCCGTTTGCCCGCCACAGGCTGCCCGATCAGCGCCAGAACAATTTGTTGCAGCACTGTCCAGAGGGCTTGCAGAGCCGCTTTCATGCGTTTAGCTTAGCTGACGATCTGGGCGAGTCTGGCCCGCTAGACTGCCGCCCATGACTGCCGAGCCGATCTCCAATGACACGCACACTGCACCCAACACCCAGCCCACCATTTTGGCTGTGTTCGCCCACCCCGACGACGAGGCCTTCAGCGTAGGCGGAACCCTGACCCACTACGCAAGGAAGGGGGTTCGCGTGGTGCTGGCCTGTGCCACACGCGGCGAAGCGGGCAAAATCACGGTGCCGGGCATGACGGTGGATGATCTCGGCGTGCAGCGCGAGCAGGAACTCCGGGAAGCTTGCAAGGCGCTGGAAATCGAGCCGCCCATCTTTCTCGATTATCACGATTCGGGCCGCCACGAACGCACGCGCACCGATGACCCCCTTGCCATGCTGAACGTCAATCCGCTGGATGTCGAAACCAAATTGCGGGCGTTGATCGCCGACCTTCGCCCCCAAGTGATCCTGACCTTCGACCCACACGGCGGCTACGGCCACGTCGATCATTTACAGATTCACCGGGCCACCAGCGCGGCGTTTTTCAGCACCGGGCACCTGCCGGGGGGCGGGCCACAGCGCCTGTATTTCACAGCCCTCACCCTAGAGGCCGCCCAGATGGTGTCGCAGTTGGGCCAAGACCTCGACCCCCTGATCTATGGTGTGGACGCCAGCACCATCGCCGTCACCATGAACGTGGCCCCCTATGCCGAGAACAAAAAGGCCGCCCTCGCCGCACACGGCACCCAAATGGGCGCAGAGAGTCTGGTGGGCCGCATGAAGCCCGAGGAACGGGAAGCGATGGAAGTGGGCATGCTGGGCAACGAAAACTTCAGCATCGGCGGCACGCGAACCGGGTTGCCTGCCTTCCCCTTGCGCGGGTTGTTCGACGGACTGGCAGGCTTTGAAGCGGTGGACGGGGAATAATCTGGGACTAAGAAGAGTTTCAACTATGCTGCTGTTGCCCTCTCCATTTGCGGGACTCGTACAGCTACGCAGCAGGGGGGCCACCAACGGCAAACCCGCCTCAGATCAAGGACTCTTTTTGATTCCGGATGAGACGCGCCTAGTGAGCCGACACAATCTAGAACCAAAAAGCTGTGGACTACGGGCCTTGACACCCCTAGTCCACAGCTTGAATTCTTGGTGACGAACTAGATCTGGCCCAACAATCGGCGCACGGCGAAGCGGATTCGGCCTAGGCTAGCAACGTCATCGAAAGCGGCCAGCAAAATCTGATCGCCCACCGGAGTCAGCAGCACGGGGCCACCGTCGACGTCGAGGAGCAGGTCGTTCCATTCGCCGCTGCCCTGCGTGGCTTGCAGGCTGGCAATCACGGCGCGGCCTGCGGCCACCAAATTCAGGTCAGCGTCGGCTTCGGGGCCACGCGGCCCGGCGGCGGTCACGATCTCGCCTTGTGCATTCACCAACAGGGCGTGACGCACACCGCGCGTTTCCATCAGGGCTTCGATCATGCGTCGTCCACCTTGGGCAAATCGGTGAGGTCGAGGGCGAGGCGGGCCAAGGCTTGCTGGGCGGCGCGGGTGTCGCTGCCGCGCAACATGGCCGCGCCCAGCACGAATTCACCGCTGGAGAGCGCGACCACTTCAACTCGCTCACTGGTAAAGGCCATGCGGGTCACTTCTCCGGCCCCGAGGCGGCGGCCCGTGCGGTCTAGACTGGCCCGCAGCGAGGCGAGTTCAGCGGCGAGGGCGTCGCCTGCTTCGCCGTACATTTCTATAGGAAGGCCGTCTGGGCCGACCAAAGCGCTGGCGACCACACCGGGAATAGCGTGCAGGGGTTCAAGTTTCACAAGAAGCCTTCCAGTTTGCGGGCGGTGTCCCGGCCATACAGCCGCGCCTGACCCAGATTGCTACGGCCATCGAGGGCCAGCAGCAAAAAGAAATCGGCGTTGATGGGATGCAGGTACACGCTGAGGCGTTCGCCGCGCAGGTACAGTTCGCGGGTCTGGCCTCCGTTGAGGGTTTGGCTGTAGGCGGCGCTGGCGGTGCGGAGCAGTCCGGCATGTTCGGCCACCAGTAAATTCAGGTCTGCGGTGGTCGCGGTGTGGCCTTCCACCAACAGCCCGTCCAGACCGCCGATGGCCGCAGCCCACGCGCCGTCTACATCGGTCACAAGTTGCGAGAGGTGAGTCAGCATCTGCGGGCCATGATATGCCGGAAATGACCAGAGGCGAGGCGAAACCTCACACGGCGGGGGCAGGGATGGGGGAAGCGCGGCGGGGGTAGGGGTGGTCGGAGAGCGGTTTGGGGCAGAAAACTACCCCAAGTTGACGGCGGGATTTAAGAGCGGGATTCATAAAGCCACAACAAAACTGGGTTTATCACCAGTTCCGTGTTAAGATTGATTTGTCTAAAAGCTTACGTTTCGCAGGAATGAGTTCACCTGGTTTGTCTTGCCCGCATGGGTCTTGGCACGGTGCTTTTGCTGTGTCAGTCGCTCTGGTGTCTCTATTCCGCGTTTCGAAGGCTCAAGACGCAGTGTTTATCGAGAGGCGCAGTGTTTATCGAGAAACACCGTGCTTGACGCAGTGCTTCGCCCAGCAGTTCCCAACTCAACGAGGAACCTTCTCCGGTTCCGCTGGCCTCTCCCCTCATTCTCAGGAGGTTTAGTGATGCACCCATCCAGCACCACCCGTTCTAGCCGTTCCCGTGCCGCGTGGCCCATGCTCGGCCTCGTGGGCCTCTTGTCGGCCTGCAACACCCTTCAGACCCCCGACAAGACCGTGAAGCTGACCTACAGCAACCCGTTGACGATCAAGAAGGCAGACGGCACCAGAGTGGAATCTTGCGCCGATCCCGCCGTGATCCAGTCGCGCACGCCCGGCGACACCAACTGGTATCTGTACTGCACCACCGACCCGCACAACACCAAGGATGTGGACGCCAACAACAACCTCAACTTTCACCTGATCAGCATGGCGAAATCGCCTGATCTGGTGAACTGGACATACATCGGTGACGCCTTTACCACCAAGCCCGACTGGGTGAAGGACGACGCGGGGCTGTGGGCACCCAACATCGAGTATCTGAACGGCAAGTACTACCTGTACTACACCGCCAGCGACACCAAAGCGCGGGGCAGCGCGATAGGCGTGGCGACCAGCACTTCGCCTACTGGCCCGTGGACAGACAGCGGCACCCCGGTGGTGGAACCCCAAGGCCCGCCCGGAGGCAATCCCGATGACCGCCGCTGGGTCTTCGATTCCGAAGTGATTACCGACGATGCGGGCCAGAACTGGATGTACTACGGCAGCTACTTCGGCGGAATCTCGGTGCGGAAACTCAGCGCCGATGGCCTGAAAACCGACGCGGCCACCCAGAAAGAAGTGGCGATAGACAACCGCTACGAGGGCGCTCAAGTCGTGAAACACGGCGGCTTCTATTACCTGATGCTGTCGGCGGCCAACTGCTGCAACGGCCCTCTGACCGGCTACAGCATGTTCACCGGGCGCTCGGCCTCTCCGACTGGCCCGTTCGTAGACAAGGAAGGCGTGTCGCTGCTCGATCCCCGCACAGGCGGCACTCCCCTGATCAGCATGAACGGCAACCGCTGGGTCGGCCCCGGCCACAACGCGGTTTTTACCGATGCAGGGGGTCAGGACTGGACGATGTACCACGCCATAGACCTGAACGATCCCTACTTCACCCCCGGCGGCGTGAACAAGCGCCCCGTGCTGCTTGATCCGCTGGACTGGGTAGACGAATGGCCCACCGTGCGGGCGGGCAACTGGGCCTCGGACAGCGTGATGCCCGCGCCCGCCGCTCAGGCCGGACAACTCAGTGCCTACAAGCCCAATCCCCCCAAACCCGACGTGCTGGGCAACACCCTCAGCGCCTTCAACGACGATTTCAGTGGCCCCGCCCTCGCCCCGCGCTGGACTTGGGTTCGTCCGCCCGCCGCCGCAGAAGCCGGGCTGGAAAACGGTGCACTGCGCTTTGCCACCCAGCCCGCCGACCTGTTCGAGAACAGCAACAACGCCTCGGTGCTGACTCAGAACGCGCCCGCAGGCGACTACGCCGTAGACATCAAGCTGCAAAGCGACCTGCCCGACGAAGGCTGCTGCTTCAACTACGCGCAGGGCGGCCTGCTGATCTACGGCGACGACGACAACTTCATCAAGCTGGGCGTGACCTCTATCTGGAATACGCGCCAGATCGAGTTTGCCAAAGAGCAAAACCCAGTGGCCGACAAATTCCCGCGCTACGGCAACACCGTACTATCGGCACCGGGCCGCGAAACGTGGCTCAGAATCGTGCGCCGGGCCAGCTCAGTTGCCGGAGCGGGCGAAACTTACACCGCCTATTCCAGCCGCGACGGCATGAGCTGGACGAAAGGCGGCACGTGGACGCACAAGCTGGGGCAGGCCAAAATCGGACTGTTTTCTATGGGCGGCGCGGGCTTCACCAGTCGGTTCGACAGCGTGCGGGTGTATAGCTTGAAGTGAGGTGGTTCGGACTTTGTGTGTGAACCCCCCCGTTGCTGGCGCAACGCCCCCCCTTAGAGGTGGGGAGTAAAAGCTCCTGCGCTCCCCTTTAAGGGGGGCTGGCTGCGAAGCAGACTGGGGGGTTTACATGGAAGCTCAACTTCAACTCAGAAGACAAATCTTTGCCCCCGGCCCACCGCTGGGGGCTTTCTTTTGCCCTGTTTTCTGCCTACCCTCTCCCCTTTGTTGCCCGTCTCCCCCTGCCTACCGCCGCCGCCTGCTAGCCTGCACCCCGTATGGCAACGGTGGCAGAACTGCGCGACAAACTCAGGCGGCCACTGCTGGCGGAGCGGGCGAGTGGGCATCAGAATAAAATTGTGGCGGGCGGCGTAGAAAAGCTACTGGCGTCGCCGCTGGGCAACCCTTTTCCGGGCGTGCGGGAGGCGCTGAAGGGCTACGGCGATCTGGACGAACCCGGACGCGCCGCCGCCCTGAATGCCGCGCTGAACGTGCTGGACGGACAGGACGCCGCTGCCAAAGCCCCCAGAACCCCCCGCGCCCCGGCCCGCGTGGCTGTACCCACCGCCGCCCCCGGCGAACGCCTGCCGCCCGACGCTGATCTGGCCCGACTGGACACCGGCCCCGGCGGAACGCGCAAGCTGAATTCGTTGGGGCTGCACAACCTGCGCGACGTGCTGCACGCCTATCCTCACCGCCACGAAGACCGCCGCGCCCTGCCTGACCTGTCAGAGGTGGAAGAGGGCCAGAAGGTGACGGTGGAAGGCACGGTGGTGGCGAAGTCGCGCCGCAGCCCCAAACCCGGCATGCTGATTCTGGACGTGACGCTGGAAACCCCGGCGGGCGGGCGCGTGAAGGCCACTTGGTTTAATCAGCCGTGGATGGAACGCCAATTGCGCGTGGGGGCGAGGCTGGTGCTCACAGGGCGCGTGAAGAAGTTTGGGCGCAGCGTGCAAATCGGCGTAGAGCATCTGGAAACGGTGGAAGACGCCAAAGGGAGCCTCAGCACGGGCCGAATCGTGGGCGTGTACGACTCCAAAGACGGCATCAGCCAGGAGTTCCTGCGCCGCGCCGCTTACCGGGCGCTGGAAGCCGTGCCGCTGGACGATTACCTCCCCGCGCACTGGCGGCAGAAATACGGCCTGACCGACCTGTCGGACGCGCTGTGGGGCATGCATTTTCCACACGACGAGGCGCAGTTGGCACGCGGCATGAACCGTCTGCGCTTCGACGAATACCTGTTTTTGGAATTGCGCGTGCTGTTGCAGGGCGACGACGCCGTACTGCTGGGCAAGCGGTTTCAGGCCACAGGCGACGACATCCACCGTTTTGAGGGCGCTCTGCCGTTTCAATTTACGGGTGCCCAACGCCGCGTGCTGCTGGAAATTACCGACGATATGCGGAGCGAGCGGCAAATGGCGAGGCTGGTGCAGGGCGACGTGGGCAGCGGCAAAACGGCTGTGGCCGCCTGCGCCCTGTATCTGGCCGTGCGCGACGGCTATCAGGGGGCACTGATGGCCCCCACCGAAATTTTGGCGCGGCAGCATTACGCCAACCTGTCGGGCTATTTGGGCCAACTGGATGTGCGGGTGGGCCTCCTGATCGGGGCCATGACCGCCAAGCAAAAGCTGGAAATGCAAACGCGCATTGCCGAGGGCGACGTGGACGTGGTGGTGGGGACGCAGGCGCTGATTCAGGAAAACGTGCGCTTCGACAACTTGGGGCTGGCAGTGGTAGACGAAGAACACCGCTTTGGCGTGCAGCAACGGCGCAAGCTGCTGGCGGGCCGCCCCGACGTGCTGGTGATGAGTGCTACGCCCATTCCGCGCAGCCTCGCACTGACGGCTTACGGAGATTTGGAACTCAGCATCATCGACGAATTGCCGCCCGGACGCACCCCGATTGAAACCAAGTTGCTGCAAGACACGCACCGCCAGCAGGCCTACGGGTTCGCCATGCGCCAGATTCGGGAGGGCAGGCAGGCTTTCGTGGTGACGGCCCTGATCGAGGAAAGCGACACGCTGGAACTGTTGGCCGCCACGCAGCTTTCCGAAGACCTGAAAGTGATCTTGCCCGAAGCCCGCATCGACCTGCTGCACGGCAAAATGAGCGCCGCCGAGAAAGACCATGTGATGACCCGCTTCCGCGCCCGCGAGTTCGACATTCTGGTGTCTACAACGGTGATCGAAGTGGGTGTGGACGTACCCAACGCCACCGTGATGGTCATCGAAAATGCCGAACGCTTCGGGCTGGCGCAGCTTCACCAGTTGCGCGGGCGCGTGGGCCGGGGCAGTGCCCAGAGTTACTGCGTCCTGATTTCCGGCGAGAACAGCCGCAAAACCCGCCAGCGCCTCGGCATCATCGAGGGCAGCACCGACGGCTTTGTGATCGCTGAAGCCGACCTGAAACTGCGCGGCCCCGGTGAGATTCGCGGTACAAGGCAAAGCGGCGTGCCTGACCTGCGCCTAGGCGACCTCGCCAACGACTTAGAAATCATCGAGCAGGCCCGCGAGTTGGCAAAACACATTTTGGCCCACGACCCCAAGCTGGAGCACCCGCGTTTGCAATACCTGCGGAGCGAGTTGCAGAACCGGAGCCAGAGTGTGGCTTATAGGGAAGTGATTTAACGAGTTAGAGGGTGGGCTTGCACGACTCTGGCAAGCGTCTTTGTGAACCTGTCCTAGCTGGGATCGCCGCAACCAACACAGCTCAGAGTGCCAACAATTTATTGATTCATCCTAGAATCACAAGATTTTAAGTGATCTTAATAAGATTGACCTCATTAATTCCTAAAAGTATCGATGCAGAGATAATCCACAATCTGTTGCTAATGAATAGTTGATAATACGCCTTAACTATTGTTATAGCACTTTTCAATGAACATTGATGGACTTATTTGATGTGTAGTGCGAGTATACATTCTGCCTGCCAATTGCTCGAAATTAACGCAGGTGGCCCTGAGAATACACAGCTGGTACCTCGTGAGGTCGGTGTGGCATGCCAACTATTTGTGATAAATCTTACTCAAATAAGACTGTCGTGTGAGATGAATCACTCACTGAGCGAAATTCACGCCGAGTCATAAGCGCGTGTTAACCCATTGTTCATAATCTTTATAAAGCCTTCATAGATTAAGTTTAATGCCCTCATAATTAACTTGGTTGTCAGTCAGGCATCAGAAGTGAGAATCTGCCGGATTTATGAGGACTAATTAATGTTCTGGCGGGTTGCTACTAAGATACTCATGTGCCTAAATGAGAACAGCTCAACAGAAAGCCCAACACCGCTAGGAGTACCTTCTGACCTGAAAGGCAGCGTACTTCACAGTTCTTTTGTTGGCAATTTTCACCGGAGGCTCATATGAATATGAACGTCAAATTAGGTATTTTTGCTCTGACCAGCGTGTTGTTACTCGCATCTTGCGGGGGCGGCGACCAAACTATTACTCCTCCGGCAGTGACGGTTGGAACCATTGCCCTGCCTGCCAACCCCAGCGGCTACACGCTGACCATCCGCGACAGTGGCGGAAACATCATCGCGCCCAGCATGTACAGCAGCCTGGCCCCCGGTGCCTATACCGCCACCTACAGCAAAGACGGCTTTATTCCCCAAACCCAGAATTTTACGGCGGAAGCTGGTAAAACGACTAACTTGGTGTACCCCACCTTGCAGGCAAACACCGTCAGCGGCGCATTCTATATGGACGCCAACGGCAAGATGGTTGCCATTACCAAAGATGATCTGAACAATGCAGGCACCAAGTTTGCCTTCTACGCCTGGATGGAAAACGAAACGGGCGGCATCGACCCGACCAAAGTGGGCGGCACTGCCGACCCCGCAGCCCCCACCGCAGGCGAAATGGACGAAGTGGCTCCTCTGCTGAGCCAGAACGTCGCAGGCGGATACGTGGGCTACAAGGCCGCCGACGGCAAGGTGTACCCCATCGTCGGTGCAAACGTGCGCTGGGACATTCTGGAGCAGACGGGCAGCGTGCGCTTTGCCGCCGCTGACGATGGTGGGCAGGCGTCCGGCTCCCCTGTGACCGGGCAAGACATCAACGACAATGCCCTGAGCGCCAACACGTATACCAACAGCGCCACCGGCAACAACGTGCGCTTTCCCAGCAGCACCGACTACCCTCTGTACAACGTGACCGGCGTGAACACGCCCGACACCAACGGTTTCACTTGGACGGCCCTGAACCACGATCCTGCCGTGACCACGCAGGCGACCGCCCGCATTCGCGTCATCGCTTATGTCAACGGCACCGAAGTCACCAAACGCTTCCTGAACAAGACATTCGCCCCCAGCGCCCGCCTGACCATCGTCAAGACGCCCAAGGACAACCAAGCCGGAATTAATCAGTCCCGCGACTTCGCGATCACGGTCAGCAACACCGGCGCAGGCCCCGCCACCGCTATCCGCCTCAGCGATGTCCTGAGGTCTGGTGACGCCGCTGCCTACAGCGTTACGGCCCCCGCCGGAACCACCGCCAACGCTACCGACGGCTTCGACGTCACCTTCGACCTCGCTGCCGGAGCCAGCCGCACCTTCACGTTGCCTGCTCAGGCCAGCGCTGTCGGCGTCTACTGTGACGTCGCCACCATCGTCAGCTACAACAACGGCGCGTTCGGCACCGTGACCCCCACGCTCTCCGATCAGGCCTGCCTCACGGTCACGGCTCCTAGCCTCGGCATCAGCAAGACGCTAGGTACCTTGGACAACGCTGGAGCCTTCACGCCTATCGCCAGCGGCGTGGTCGTCGGCCCGAACGTGCCCGTCGTGGCCCGCATTACGGTCAGCAACAACGGCAATGCACCAGCCACCAACGTCGTTGTCACCGACACCATCGCCAACAATACCGTGGCCGCCAACTACGCGATTCAGGGGAACATCACTACAGCGCCCCAGACGGTCAACACCAGCAAAACTGGTGACGACGGCTTCACCACCGGCCAGTTCAACTTGGCCCCTGGAGCCACGCAGTCGTTCACCTTCGCCGCAAGTGGCACCGTCGACGGCGACTACTGCGACCAAGGCACCTTCACGGCCACCAGCAACAACGGTGCAGCCGTCACGGGCGCTTCGGGCATTCCTTGCTTCAAGGTCGCTTCGCCCCGCCTCGCCATCACCAAGGTCAACACCCAAGTCGCGGGCCAGCCGCCCCTGAACCAACTGACCCCCGGCAGCAGCTACCAGAGCGTCATCACAGTCACCAACTCCGGTTCGGCCACCGCCACCGCCGTTGCCGTGAAGGATTTGCTGGGCAACCTGAACAACGTGTTCATGAACTACGGCAGCGGCTCTTACACCGTGTCCGGCACCGCTCAACCCGGCAGCGTGACCTTTGACGCCGCCACGCGCACCGTCAGCACCGTGCCCGCCACCGTGAACTTGGCCCCCGGTCAGGTCTTGACCCTCACCCTCACCAGCAGCGTTGCGGCAGGCACCCCACGCGGCAGCTACTGCAATACCGGCAGCTACACCAGCACCAACGCGGGCACGGGTCAGGCTCAGGCTTGCGTGACCGTCACGTCGTTCATCTCCGAGCAAACCCAGCTCACGGATACGGTTGACCCCATCCGTGGCGGAGACGCGACTGGCACCATCTTGGCCAGCGCAGCCAGCGTCGAAGTGTCTTCCAACGAAGGTGCAGTCAACAACGTGCTGATCTACAACTTCGGTGCCCTCGATCCTGTTCAGCAGACCCCCGGCCTGTTCAACTTCAGCAACACGCAGGTCTACTACGATCCTACCCCCGTCCGTGATGTCCAGACCGGAGCCATCACCAGCGACTTCACCAACGCCACCAGCACCCGCCTGACGGTTGGCGCGGGCGCAGGCCAGTACACCGTGAACGCCGAGACGGGCCTCGGCCAGCAGACAGTCACGCTGAACCCCGCCTTCCGCGTCGCTCCCGGTGGCGTGCTGTGGCTCCGCACGCAGGTCACGGCCCCCACCGGAACCGCTGCCCGCCAGTACTTTGAAACCATGCGCTGGAACAACACCGCCGAAAGCAGCGGTCAGGCCCAGACGAACTTCAAGGCCGAGTCCACCACCGTCATCCCCTAATCCTTCTCTCCAACTAAAGGGCCGCTTCGTGCGGCCTTTTTTGGTGCCATACGTGTACTCGGCCTGATACGGCCCCGCTCCGTTTCAGGCCACTAGCGCTGAGCGGTTAGTCGACAATTCACAACTTCTGACCAGACCGACTCAATCTCAGGACATCACCAATGTTGCCTCAACGTCGTGTTAATCCTCCCTGTGTGCTTTCGCGCCAAGCGGCGCGGGTGTGGCCCGTACTCTCATCTCATGGCCTGCGGGCCGGGCGCACCGGGGTCAACCCGGAAGGGACGCCGCGTTTCCCGCACTCGCCCTCACGCTCTAGGAGGCATCACCATGACCATGAACAACGAGACCGTGCTGGACAAACTGCAATACCTGTTGGGCACCCTGCGTGACGGAGAAAAAGGTTTTGCCGACGCCGCCGAACACGCCACCGACGCCAGCCTGAAGAGCCTGTTTCTGGAACGCAGCACGCAGCGCAGTCAACTTGCCAGCGAAGTGGAAGCTCACATCACCCGGCTGGGCGACAAGCCCCGCGAGGGCGGCAGCGTGGGCGCGGCCCTACACCGCACTTGGCTGAACGTGCGAGACGCCGTGACCGGACGCGGTGATTATCAGGTGGTGGCCGAGTGCGAGCGCGGCGAAGACGTGGCGGTAGAAAACTATCAAGACGTGCTGAAAGAAGCCGACTTGCCCGCTGACATCCGTTCCGTTGTGGAAACCCAGTTTGCTCAGGTGAAGGCCAGCCATGACCAGATCCGCGACATGAAGCACAGCATGGAAGCCAACAAGTAAAGCCCGAACACTCTGGGGGCAGGGAGCCAATGACGGCCCTCTGCCCCTTTTTTTGATCTGGATGTCGATTCTCGGTAGATGAACGGCGGACGGTAAACACCCCCGTTCGCAGCCAGCCCCCCTCCCTTCGTGCTGTCCCAGTTAGGGGGGCGTTGCGAAGCAATGGGGGATTCACCTTCCAAACTTAGCCAGCCTCATCAGTTCTAGAAATCACCCAACGATTGCCCGTTTAGCGTGGATGCACCATCTTTGAATCTCAGATCGGCGGTCAGGGTAGTGCCTGTGCGGGTCACCAATCCGGCGTCTACGAGTTGCTGAATGGCCTGTGGATCGCTGAAGGGGCTATCAGAGCCGAAGGTTTCCACCAAGCCTTTTAGGGCCGGTTCGCTGGCCTGCACTTTGGCTTGTGCGTCTACTCGGCTCAGGGCCAGCATGGGCATCTGCTCCAGCGCGGCCAATTCCTCACCACTCAGTTGGCCCAGCCCCGTCAGGTTCACTTGCCCGGTCAAGACCACCGGGCCGCTGTCGGTGCCTACACTCAGGCGGTCAATCACGAGGCGGGGGTCTTCTTTCAGCAGGGCCAGCAGGTCGGCTTGAATCTGCTGCTCCTGCGCTGGGGTCAGGTCAGGTGTAGGGGTCGTTTTGCCACGCTGGGCCGCTTGCAGGTCGTTGACCAGCTTGCCGAGGCGTTGCAGGGGCGCAACCGCCAGATGTCGCGCCGCCAGATGCACCTGCACGTCTTTGAAGGTCTGGCCCGCGCCCTCGATTTGCCCGATGTCGTAAGTCAGCGTGCCGTCGTAGTGCGCCCCACCGTTCAGGCGGCCCTCGCTGCCCAGCCGCATGTTCTTTACAGTCACCGGGGCCGCGCCGCCCGCAATGGTCAGGCTGTCTAGCGTGGCGCTGGTTTTGCCCACGCCCAGCAGATCGTCCTTGGATCGGCGGGTGATGTCGCTGGTCACGGCTATTTTACCTAGGGTCGCCGCCGTCTCGCCCGCCACTGTCAGGCCCGGCCAGTTCAGATTCAGCCGCGAGGTCAGCCCGCTCACGCTGGACTGCGCCGTCAGCGGTTGCCAGTTTACCGTGTCGCCCGCTTCGGTCAGGGTTCCGGCGGGAATATTCAGATCGGTGGTGGAGGTTCCGCCCAAGCCCACCACCGTCCGAAGGGTAGGCTGTTTGCCGCCCAAAGCTTCGGTCATGCGGGCTTGCAGGGCGGCGTCTTCAAAGCGCACCTCGGTATCGATCAGGGCTTGCCCCACCGATTTGAACCCCGGCAGAGGCCCATGCTGAATGCGGTTGGTCACCAGCAGGCGCACAGGTTGCTCTCCGTCCTCGCCGTTGCCCAGCACGACGGTCATGGTTTGCGTGGAAGTGGTGAATCCCCGCTGATACTTAGAATTTTCTACGCTCGCCACACCGCTGGCGTCCAGAGCCGTGACCATGCCCTGAACCGCCTGTTCGGTGATGTCTTGGGTGCGCGTGCCCGTGTAGGCAGTGGCTCCGGCCAGTGCGCCCAGCAGGGCTAAGCCCGCCACCGTCCAGCCCAGGGCGCGGTTGGCGCGGCGTTTGGGGCGACTAGTGGGGGCAGCGGGCGGCGGCGTTTGGGCAGTCATGACTCCAAGGTAAAGGTTGCGTTCCAGGGCTGGGGTCAGAATTGCCTCTGGCAGGGCCTTGAGGGAGTGTTCATTTTTGGTTGTAGAGGAGAGACGGGAAGGGGCGTCTAAGGGCTAAGGAAGGGCAAGGCAGGGCAATCGCTGGCGCTCAGTCACCGCGTCTACACCAAACGGCACACCAAACGGAGCAGGCGGCGAGGTGATTTTGCACCCTTGCCGCCTGCTCCGCTGAGTGTTGAAGAAAAGCTTACCCGCGTTTGCGGCGGCGCAGGCGATCCATGGCGGCTTCAAGGCTCAGGCGCATGCGCTCCAGTGCCTGTGCCAGATCACCGATTTCGTCGTTGCGGTCAGCCTGCACGGGGCGGGTCAGGTCGCCCATGCTGATGGCGTCGGCCACAGCCACAAGGCGCTCGATAGGCTGCACCACGCGCCGGGCAGCACGGACGGCGAGGGCGGCGGCCAACGCCAACGCCAGCAGCGACACGCCCAGCACCAGCAGTAGCGTGTTGCGGAGGTTGATGGCGGCCTGTGCGTTGGGCACGCCTACCGCGATTCGGTACAGCAGGCTGTCGTTCTTGTCGGTGGCCGAGGTGGTGGTGCGCTGTCCGTTCTCGCCCTCGATGACGCCCAGACGGCTGACCACGTAGGGCGTGCGGTCACTGCGCTGGTTGGCGGGGTCTTCGGCCTGACGGCGAAGCTCCTGTGCCTGCGCCGAGTCGCCTGCGCCCACGTCTTCGAGCTGCTGCAACTGGGTGCGGTAGCTGTCGGCGGCGCTGCCCGAGGTCTGGAACGTGCCCGTGATGGGGTTGTCGACCAGCCACTTGGCCACGCTGCCCTGCAGGGTTCCGTCCAGACGCGGGTCGCGGCCCCGGAAGTAGGTGGTTCCGTCGGGCAGCTCCACACGCACGAATCCTACCGCCGAGCGTGCCAGCAGAGCGTCCAGCTGCGCGTTTACGGTTTCTTGGTCGCGGGTATCGAGACTGGTACCCACGGCCACGGCCACGGCCTGTGCGTTCTGGGCCACCAACTGGCGCTGTAGTCCGGGCAGGGTCAGGCTCAGCAGGGTCAGCGTCACGGCGGTGGACAGGGCCAGCGGAGCCAGCGCCCCGAAGGTCAGCTGCTGGGCCAAGCTGCGCCGCGTTCCCAGATTGCTGCGGCTTTCCTCGTTCACGGCGGTCAGGAACATGGCGGAGGGCGTTTCTGCGGCGGCGGCTTCCTCGCGGGGCTTGGCGTCGGCAATGGTCAGTGCGCCCGTGAAGTCAGACCACACGTCGGCGGGAGCGCTGGCCTGCGCCGCCGCGCCGGACTGCTGGGGGCCGGGTTGGCCGTCCAGCAAAGCGGTCACGGGAGCGCCAGTGGGTTGGGGTGCAAACGGATCGGGAAACACCGTCGTGTCAGGGAACGCGGCGCCCGCAGGAAAGAGACTGTTCAGGTCGCTGCTGTCGCGTCCGCCCAGATTGGGGGCCAAGGGCTGAGGCGCGGCCAGATCGGCCCAGTTGTCATCTTCGGCCAGCCCCGCACGTGCGCTGGCAGGCTGCCGTCCACCCTCGCCGCGGGGCGCACTGGCAATCAGTTCGGCCAGCGTTTCGCCCTGACGGCTGGGGGCCATCGGAACCTCGTCGGTCTGGCCGTTGCCCCAGCCTGCCAGCGCGGGCGTAGGAGTCGCCACCGCCTGAAAAGGATCGCTGAACATCCCCGTTTCTTCGCGGACTTCTTCCATCGCCACCTGCGCGCCCACATCCTGAAACACCCGCATGAGCAGGTCGGCGCGGGCGCGTCCGGTGGGTTTCATCAGGCGGCCAGAGCGGCGGGCCGAGAGGCGCTGGGCCTGATCGCCCGACAGGCCGAAGCGTTCCATGAGCTGTTTTTCCAGAGTAGGGCGAACCTCGTCTGATACGGGCTGGCGAATGATGACGGTGTACTTCATGGCATGACCTTCCGGTGGGGGCTGCCCAAGCCTAGACCGCTGGGCAGAAGAGGGGCGCGGCCTGTGGTGGGGGCAGAGAAATGGCGCTGCGAGGTGGGATGTGATTCAGGGAGAGGAAGTCGTGGCCCGTCTCTGGAACGGCGCAGGCGAATCACGCGATGCCCCGCGCCCGCAGTTGCCGCACGAAGGCCTGCACGCGGCTCTCGCCCAGCTGGGTCGCCAGATGCCCCAGCAGTTGGCTGAGGGTCACGTTGTCCTCGCCCAAGTCTTCAAAGGCGTCGTCCACCATGAATTCGCCCATCGGCCCCACGACCACCATCAGGCACTGCTGAATTTCCTTGATGGCCTGCTCGGTCACGGGCTGTTCGCGCTGTGCGGCGCGGCCTGACCAGCGGGCGGCCTGAGTCACGGCGTCCAGCACTTCGGGCAGGCTCACGCGGGCCAGACGCGCCACCTCCATCGCGTCTCGCTCACCGTTCACCTGATGCATCACGCGCCACACGTTAAACGGCAGCGGCGTGGCGTCTTGCAGATCGTTCGGCCAGCTCAGCGGGCCAGTGGGGTTGGGTTGTCCAGTAGGCGCGGTCATGCGGTCACCTCCAGTCCAGCAGTGGCCCATACGGGCTGTTCACGCAAAGAAGCGAGGGGCAGATCGGCGAGGCGCACGCCCAGCCGGGTCAGGGTGGCGCGGTACGCCGCCAGAAGCGCGGGCCGCAGCTCACTCACGCCCACCTCCTGATCGACCTGCAAGACCCCGCCCAGCACGCGCACTTCCTGTGCGAACGGATCGAGGCAAGGATGATCGACGGCCAGTCCGATGCTGACCTGACGCCAAGCCTCATCCAACGGAAAGGCGCGGTGGGTCACGGCGATCAGTTCCATCCAGAAGGCCAGCAGCGTGGGGCGGTCATCGATGACGGGCGGCGACAGCGTGACGCAGGCCGCGCCCGCTTTGGGAACAGTACCGCCCAGCATCCGCCCGGTTTCCCAGTAGCTGCACGCCGTTCCCGACACCAGGACTCCGAAAAACCGTTCGCGCTCCAGCGTGACCTGCACATCGGGCCACGCGCCGCGCAGGGGGACAGGTTTGGCCTGACGGCAACTCCAGACCATCTCGGCCACCACCGGCTCCTGCTGCTGCAAACTGACGTTGGCCTGCGGCAATCCGCGCATCATGGTGGCCCAACTGACCTCACCGCCCGCCGTGAACCCGCCGCGCATCTGGCCGCGTACCCACACGAACCGTGCCCACCGCTGGCCCTGCATGGCGTCGAATACCCCCGTAAAGCCTTGTGTCTGACGTACGGCGAGGTCGGCGGTGACTTCTGTCCAAGGGTAATGGTTGGTGGAAAGGTGAGAGTACACCGCAAGGTCTTGCGGCACGGGGAGCAGAGGCAGAGTGGTCAACATGGGCAGGGTACCTACGATCAAAATGAATGGAAGTTGCTGGTTCGCTGTCGTGGCAGGGCGGTCTTGTTATCAGGTCGAGCGGAAGTTCTGAGCAACCCGTTTGAAAACTTCTTCTGAGAAAACTAAGTGGGCGGTGTGCAGAAAATGAACGTCTCTATCTCACTGCTAATCGTCTTACCGCCCGCTTACACACGTCGAAAATCTCACGTCCAGCCCGCCGAATACGGCTGGGTCGAACGTGAGACCTATGAAAAACTTAACTTTATGTAAGTGAGCAGTTAGAAAGTTTGCAAAGGACGTACATTTGCTTTAGATGGTCAATGATCGTCGTCCGAAGTGCGGACAGTGTCGGGTGGAACCCGAGAACCTTCGCTCTGTCTGATCCGGTCAAGTACGGCGCACTTCAGATGCGCGTTTCAAGAACATCACCCGAACCGCTCCATTTTTAATGCGCCGTACTTTCTTCGTTTCTCGCTCCACTCGCTCAAGCTCAAGCCTGCCTGCGAGGGACTTAACCGAGTTCGGTCAGCAATTCCTGTACGCGGGCCTTCAGGTCGCCGCGCTGCTGGGGCTGGCCCAACTGGTGCAGGCCGCCGTGATAGGCGTCGGGGTCGCCAAACAAGCGCGACAGCAGATCAAATTCCCGCTGGCTGCGGAGACTGGCGTCGTCGCGGAACATGTTCACGTACTGATCCTGAAAGGCCCAATCGCTCAGGCGGCCTTCCACGAAGTCGTTCATCAGGCGGCGGTAGGGTTCCACGTTATCGTCAGTGGACACGGTGCCTTGTCCGGCCCGAACCGGAACTTCAGCGGTAAATACAGGCTCTAGGGCTTCGGGGGTGATGTCCCAGTTGTTCACTTCAAACTGGGGCTGGCCTTCCTTAAACAGAATCAGTTGCGGGCTGTGGTGAACAAGGCCCGTCAGGTCGGTCACGTGGTTGCTGGCCGGACGCCAATCAACGACCCGGATAAAGCCCACGGGCAACTCGTGGCGCTGCAAAAACTGCTCCAGCACGCCAAAGCCCTGCATGGTTTTGTGGCAAGTGCCTGCCTTGAAGACGGCGGCGAGGGGATGCTCTTTCAGGAACTGATCGACGTCTTCGGGCGTGGTCAGCGGCACCAGAACCTGCTGCTGGGGAGCCTGAGCGTCGGCTTGCTGGGCGTGTTGCTGGTCGGGGGTGGTCATGCGGGTATCTTACCTCTGATGCTTTAGAAAATGAAGTGAGACGGGACACAAGGGACGGAGGGTGGGGAGCGGTGAGTGGTCAGTGAGAAGGTCAAGGGATAAAAGTCAGAAGCTTTGAGCTTGATCTTTTCTTTTTGCAGTCTCCACTCACCACTAACTACTCATCACTACTCGTTTTTGGGCATCCAGCGCCGAAGCACCAGCGGCACCCCTTCCGCCGCCACCCACACCAACAGTGCGTACCGGAGTGCCCGCACCAGCCCGATGTCTTTTACGCTTTGGGGCAAGGCCCCGAGGCCGAAGAAGACCGCGAACACCAAGACCAGACCCAGCACCGCCACGATGAGGCGGCCAGCCACGTCGCGGGGCGGAGCAAAGGAGGGGCGCACAAACCAGAATCCGGCCAGCAGACCCAGACCCGTCCCGTATTCGCGGGGTGTTCCGGCGGGCAGAAAAGCGGCCACCAGCAGCAGCAATGCGGGCACGCCCCAGCGCACGGCAGTGTCGTCGGGCACATGGATTCGGGCGGCCATGAGGGCAAACAGACCGCCCAGCAGCAAGCCCACCACTACGTCGCTGGGGTAATGCACGTTGAGGGCAAGGCGGGAATAGGAAATGAGCGCAATGAGCAGGCCCGCCGCTACCCACACGCCGGGCCGCCGCACTTGCAGGGCGATGCCTCCCCAGAGCGTGGCCGCCATTTGGGTATGGCCGCTGGGCAAACCGGGGCCGCCCGCCGTGGCTTTGGCCGCCGCGCTGGCCGCCGCCGGGTCGTTGGTAAAGGGCCGGGGCAGGTCAAGGCCAAATTTCAGGGCCGTGTTGACCAAGTAACTCAGGGCAAAGGCCACGCCCAGATTGCGCCCGCCGCGTGGGCTGACCAGCCACGTATACAGCGCCAACGCCACGATAAATACTTCATCTCGCCCCAGATTCGTGACGGCCATCCAGAATGATTCCATGCCCCACATTCTGACGGACGGCTGAGACGGCGAGGCGTGAATTTGTTTGCGGGTGCTGGGACTGCTGTTTGTTGTCAGTGGTGAGTGGCAAAGGCGGCAGCTTCAAAAAATCTGTGTGCGTGACATCGCAGCTCTCAGCGCCTTCATCCTCAGCCCCGGCCCCGCTACACTGTATCCATGACCGCCCCCACTCCCGACGTGCTGCGCGAGGTTCGGCACAACTCTGAAAATGCGCTGGAACTGCGGAACATCACCAAACGCTTTCCGCTGGTGCTTGCCAACGACAATATTTCTATGGCCGTGAAATGGGGCAGCGTGCATGCCCTGTGCGGCGAAAACGGCGCGGGCAAAAGCACGCTGATGAAGATCGTGTACGGCGCTCAGCCGCCTACCAGCGGCGAAATTGTCGTAGACGGCCAAACCGTGAACCTGAACAGCCCCGCCGACGCCATCGCACGCGGCATCGGCATGGTGTTTCAGCACTTTATGTTGGTGGACACCCTGACCGTCACCGAAAACGTGATTCTGGGCGCAGAGCCGACGGTGGGCGGGCGAATTGATATCGCGGGCGCACGCCGCAAGGTGGCCGAGCTGGTCAAGCAATTCAACTTCGACATCAACCCGGACGCCCTGATCGGAGACCTTCCGGTGGGCAAGCAGCAAAAAGTAGAAATCCTGAAGACGCTGTACCGGGGCGCACGCATCCTGATTCTGGACGAACCCACCGCCGTACTCACCCCCAGCGAGACCGACGAACTGTTCGACTTCCTGAAAAACCAGTACGCGGCCAGCGGTAACGCGGTCATTTTCATCAGCCACAAGCTGCATGAGGTGCTGCACATCTCGGACACCATCAGCGTGATCCGCGACGGCAAGATGATCGGCTCTATTCCCAGCGCCGGGGCCACCACTGAAACGTTGGCCCGCATGATGGTGGGCCGCGAGGTGAATATGCGGGTAGACAAGACCGCCGCTCAGCCCAGAGAAGTCGCGCTGGACGTGAAGAACCTGACCGTGAAGGGCGAGCATAAGAACGCCGTGGACAACGTGTCGTTTCAGGTGCGGGCGGGCGAGATCGTGGGGATCGCGGGCGTGGAGGGCAACGGCCAAAGCGAACTGGTGGAAGCCATCACGGGCCTGATTCCCACGCTGGGCGGCACGATCACCTATCTGGGCAAGAGTGCCAAAGGCGTGCGCGAGGTAGAGGCGGCGGGCCTGTCGCACATTCCCGAAGACCGCAACGAGCGCGGGCTGGTGCTGGACATGACCACCGCCGAAAACTTCATTCTGGGCGAACACGATCAGGCTCCCTTCGCCGGGCGCTTCGGCCTCCTGAATCTGGACGTGATTGAGCAAAACGCCCGTGACCTGTCGGAGAAATACGACGTGCGCCCGCGCAGTGCCAGCTTGCAAGCGGGGCGCTACAGCGGCGGCAACGCCCAGAAGATCATCGTGGCCCGCGAGATGAGGAAAGGCCCGAAGATTCTGATTGCCAGCCAACCCACACGCGGCGTAGACATCGGCGCAATCGAATTTATTCATGCCCGAATCGTTGAGGCCCGCGATCAGGGCTTGGCCGTGTTGCTCATCAGCGCCGATTTGGGCGAAGTGATGAACCTTGCAGACCGGATTCTGGTGATGTACGAGGGCCAGATTGCCGGAGAAGTGAACGCCACCGACGCCACCGAAACCCAGTTGGGCCTGATGATGACGGGCAGCGGTGGGCAAACTGGGAGCGGGCAGAGCAGCAGTGGCCGCAGCGGAGAAGTGAGCGTGGGGCAGACCACTGGGGAGCGGTAAGCAAACAAGGGGAAAAAGGGGCACAGCCGGTTTTAGAACTCTGTTGGACTCTGCCTCGAAGCTGATCTGAACCACACTTGACCTGTTTTCAGGCAGCCTCTCAGACAATTCCGACTCCCACCTATGTGCTTGACTGCACCCATGATTTCCTCTGGCCCCTCTCCCCTGCCCCCCGCACGCGGCCCTTGGATTTTGCGGATGCAGTGGCACGATTTGTGTTTTCTGCACTGGGCGGTGAATCCTGAGATGATTGCCCGGACTCTTCCAGCGGGGGTAGAGGTAGACACACGCGGCGGGCAAGCGTACTTAGGCGTCGTTCCCTTCCGCATGAGCGGCGTCGCCCCCCGCCTCGCGCCCGATGTGCCCCGCCTGAGCGCCTTTCCGGAACTGAATCTGAGGACGTATGTGACGGTAGACGGCGTGCCCGGCGTGTGGTTTTACAGTCTGGACATTCCCGAAGCGCTGCCTGTGCTGCTGGCCCGCACCTTTTTTCATCTGCCCTACAACTTGGCCCAGATGTGGATGCAGCGTGACAACGGCGTCACGCGCTATGCCAGCGCCCGCACGCAGGCCGACGCCCCAGCGGGACGGTTTGCCGCCGCTTACCACCCGGTAGGGCCGGAGTTTCAGGCCGCGCCCGGTACGCTGGAAGACTGGCTGACCAACCGCCTCGCCCTGTACAGCGCCGATAAAACGGGCCGAGTCTACCGGGGCCACATTCACCACACGCCTTGGCCCCTGCGCCGTGCCGAGGCCGAAATTGCCGAAAATACGCTGGCTGACCGCTTGGGCGTAACGCTGGAAGGCCAGCCCCACTTGCTGCACTCCGAACGCTTGGATGTGCGGGCGTGGTGGCTGGAACGGGTGCGCTGAAGCTTAATCGGTGGCCGGAATCTCCAGACTGAACGGCACCTTTAGGCCTGCTTCCGCCGTTTCGCGGGCAATGGTGGGGGCGTGGCTCAGGGCCAGCACCGCGCGGTATGTTCGCACGGCCAGATCACGGTCTCCCTGTGCGTCGCGGACTTGACCCAAGCGGGCCAGCGTCAGACCGGGCAGGCTGCGGGGCAAGTCGGTCAGGCCGTGTGCAGCACGTTCCAGCAGGGCGCGGGCGGCTACCAGATCACCAACGGCAAGGTGAATGCTGGCGGCAGCGGCATCAAGTTCTGCTTTGGGCGTGACCGCGTCGCCGGGTTCGCGGTCTAGGGCGGCCAGCAGCGCCCCCAAATCGTCACCCTCGTTCAGTTGCCACGCCCGGTCTGCCAGCGCCCGCACGCGGCTGGGTTCGCCGGGGGCAAAGTTGGTCAGATCAGGGAGAACAGAAAGGGGCAAGAGAGCTTGCAAGCCCGGTAAATCGTCCAGCGCCACCAATACAACGCCCGATTGACCTTGCAGCGCCGCTGCCAACTCCGACAACCGCCGCTCCTGCCAGCGCGTGCCGGGGCCTTCGTCGAGTGCCGTGCGGGTGGCGTCATGGTAAGCGCGGGCGGCGTCCAGAAGCTCTGGGCTGATGGCCCGGTGTGCGCTGAGGGGTTCGGCTAGGGCGGCACTCAGGGCGCGTTCGGCCTGCCCCGCCGCCCGCAACCGTTCGCGGCCTTGCGGGTATTGATTTAAAAAGTTGGTGAGTTGATGGTATTCGGCGTCGGCCCAAGCCCACTCGGGGGCCACGTCCCGAATGCCGATCCGGGCGGCGGGCAGGGCGTCGCGCAGGGGGTGATCGGGGTCAGAGCCAGTGGCCCACCAGACTTCGGACGCACCCAAGAACCGCATGAGTTCTACCACCGTGCCCGCGTTGTACTGGGGGCTGAGGCGCAGCAAGTCGCCCACATCGGGCAGCAGGGTGAGGGTCATTGGGCCACCACCGCACCACGCCGCGCTAATTCGTCCAGAAACTGCTGAGGATCGGCGGGGGTCAAGAAATACCACTGAAACGGTTCGGCTACAGATGTTGGCCTAGACGGCAGAATGAACGACGGACGGGCTGGGGCTTCATGGTTGACCGGAACGCCGAGCAACACTCCACCCGACATCACCGAAGCCAACGCCGTGACCGAACGCACGCCGTCTGAACCGAAGGAAAATGCCCCAGTGAGATAGCCCGGCAGACCCGTGCCAAACGTGCGAACGCCTAAGCTTCCTGCCGTCTCTCTGGCCTGCATTCCGGCATAAGGGAGCAGCGTGGTGCCCAGCAGACGATTGATTTCCAACCCAGTTGGGGTCAGGCGGTAGCGCAGGCGGTGCGGCGCGAGCTGAAATAGGGCAGCGATGAGAGCCGCCACCACAAGGAGTCCCCAATGCGGCACGGTGGGCGCCTCGGGTGGATCAGGCACGAAAGCCATTGCCGCCATAGCTATCGGAATGCCCCACAGGATGGCCTGCATCCAGCCAGAGGTGCTCGGACTTGCCAGCGCCACAGTCATGCTTCGGCCCGCGCCACCACCGTTTCTGCGCCCAGCACGCGCTCCCCCACGCTGATTTGAGGCGTGAAGGCGGCGGGCAGCAACAGGAAGATCAGGCCGCCTTCATCCAAAAAGGCACTCTTGTTGCCTGCCCGCACCGTGTCGGCCTCGCGGGTGTAGGTGGTGGCATTCAGGCCGCTGCCGGGGGCAACGAGCGTTGTCGTTACTTCGCCGTGAATGGTATGGGTGGTCAGCGCGTGCCGCTCGTTTTCCAGCGTGCCGCGTGTGCCCAACACGTCGGCGGGACGCCCGGCCAGCAGCGAGGCCGCCGCCCCAGCCGACAGCAGCGGCGTGTTCTGGCGGCTGCCCGTGTGGTGGGCACGCACCACGGCCCCACCCACCGGGTGATAGGTAAAATGCACATCCAGCGGCCCCATATACACGCCCACCAGCCAGCCATCAGGAGCGGCGTCCGGCAAGCCCGTCAGATCGCCCACTGGGATGGGATGTGACCCGGAATCGGCGTAGAGTTGCCCGCCTGTCACGCGCTTGACCAGGCACACCAGGCCATCGGCAGGAGCCAGAACCGTGTCGGCATCGGCGGGCGGCAGGCGCACTGGATCGCGGAAACGGTATACGCCGCGCAGGTAATACAGGGCGGCTCCGGCAGCGGCAACGGGCAGAAGGCGGCGCAACAAAGTCATAGACGGAGTGTAGCGGGAAGGCGGTGGGAAGGTGGAACGACGACTGTTGAGGTTGGCTTGGAGGGGCAGTCTAAGGGTCTAGGGTCTGAGGATCTAAGAAGGGCAGGGCCGCGTACCAGACAGGCCAAGAGAAGCGGCGCAAACCGGAGTTCCCGCCGCGCCGAGTGTGTGGCTGGGGTTACTTGGACGCGAGGATAGTGACGCTCTGCAAGGTGTCGGCCACGGCTCCGGGGAGGGGCGTATCGTTGCCGCTGGCTGTGCGTGTCAGCTTGGCGAGGGCATCTTGTCCGGCGCTAACTTTGCCAAACACGGTGTACTGACCGCTCAGAAAGTCGGCGTCAGTGAGGGTGATGAAGAACTGGCTGCCCTGAGAATCCGGGCTTTGCGAGCGGGCCATGCCCAGCACGCCTGCCGAGTTGAAACGCAACTTGTTGTTGACCTCATACGAAAACTGGTAGCCGGGGCCGCCCGTTCCCCACGCGGCTTTCTTGGAGAGGTCGACACTCTGGGGGTCGCCGCCCTGCGCCATGAAGCCGTCTATGACGCGGTGAAACCGGGTTCCATCGTAAAAGCGGTTGAGCGCCAAGAACACGAAGTTGTTGACGGCCACTGGGCTGCCCGCCGCGTTCAAGTCGATGGTGATGTCGCCCTTGCTGGTCTTGAGGACGGCGCGGTACTGCTTGCCGGGCGCGATGACTTGTTCGGCTTTGGTGAAGGTGCGAACCGGAGTGGTGCTGAGGTAGGGCAGCGGCGCGTACACGACAGGTGCGGCAGCGGGAGCCGATGCAGCGGGCGTTTTAGCGGGAACCGAAGCCGGAACTTTGGCGGGAACTTTGCTGGCCTGGGGGGCACAGGCCATCAGCAGCAAACCGAGCGCAGACAGGCCGACGGAACGTTTACGGAGCATGGTCGGAGTATAGAGAAGGGGAAGATGAGAGGGGCAAACCGCTTTGGGTCGGAAGGCGAACCCCCGACGCAACGCCCCCTCCTTGGAGGTGGGGACTAAAGCAGTTGCGCTCCCCTCTAAGGGGGGCTGGCTGCGAAGCAGGCTGGGGGGTTTGCACGCGACTTTACTTGGACTTGGAAGGCGAACCCCCCCGTTGCTCACGCAACGCCCCCCTTAGAGGGGAGGACAACTGCTGTTTAGGGCTAGTCCAGCGACAGACTTGTCGTGTATTTTTCCTGCTTGACGACGATGGTGCTGGCCGTATTGCGAACGCCGGGAATGGCCGCCAGTACGTCTACGAGGAACTTCTGATAGGCGTCCAGATCGGGCAGGCAGACCTTCAGCAGATAGTCGGTGTCGCCCAAGCACAGATAGCATTCCAGCACTTCGGGGCGGTTGCGCATATGTTCGGCAAAGGTTTCGAAGCCCTGTTTGGTCTGTTTGTCTAGCGTGACCCGCACCACCACCATCAGATCACGGCCCACCTGTTTGGGGTCAAGCAGGGCCACATAGCGGTGAATAATGCCCTCTTCTTCCAGCCGCCGAACCCGGCGCAGGGTGGGCGCGGGCGTCAGGCCCACTTCATCGGCCAATTCGGTATTGGGAATGCGGGCGTCGCGCTGCAAAATGGCGAGGATGTGCCGGTCAATGGCGTCGAGTTCCACGACACCGGAACGTGCGGAAGCAGGCAGAGATTGTGACATCTTGGGGCCAAGTTTAGCAGTTTGACGCAACGCTATTGCGGCGATGCCCCTGTTTGCGGGCCTGCGGGCAATCGCGGCGGCGAGCCTTCCTGCTAGCATTGCGCCATCTCAATCAAGTGTCGCCGCGTGAATAGCACTGCGGCTCAGCTCTGGCAAACCCCAAGGAGAACCCCATGAAAATCGGACTGCCCAAAGAAATCAAAGTCAAAGAAAACCGCGTCGCCCTCACTCCCGGCGGTGTGGGAACGCTGGTGCGCCGGGGCCATACCGTAACGGTGGAACACGGCGCAGGCGTAGGCAGCGGCATTGCCGACGCCGAATACGTGGCGGCGGGCGCAGTGATGGGTACGGCAGACGAAGCGTGGGCCGCCCAGATGGTGGTCAAGGTGAAGGAGCCGATTGAGCGCGAATACGGTTACCTGCGCGACGATCTGCTGCTGTTTACCTACCTGCATCTGGCCGCAGACCGCGCCCTGACCGAAGCGTTGCTGAAGGCCGGAACCACCGCCATTGCCTATGAAACCGTACAGGTCGAAGACGGCAGTCTGCCCCTGCTGATGCCCATGAGCGAAGTCGCGGGCCGCCTGAGCGTGCAGGCGGGCGCGTACCATCTGCAAAAGCCCGTGGGCGGGCGCGGCGTGTTGCTGGGCGGGGTTCCCGGTGTGCAGGCCGGACATGTGGTGATCGTGGGCGGCGGCGTGGTGGGCACCAATGCTGCAAAAATGGCGATGGGATTGGGCGCGAAAGTGACCGTGCTGGACGTGTCTCACCGCCGCCTGACCTACCTTGACGACGTATTTTTCGGCAAGCTGACCACCATGATGAGCAGCGAGGCCAACATCCGCGCCCTGCTGCCCGAAACTGACCTGCTGGTAGGCGCGGTGCTGATTCCCGGCGCAAAAGCCCCCCACCTCGTGACCCGCGACATGTTGCCACTCATGCAGGAAGGCAGCGTCATCGTGGACGTGGCTGTCGATCAGGGCGGCTGCGTGGAAACCATTCATGCCACCACACACGACGATCCCACCTACCTCGTGGACGGCGTGATTCACTACGGCGTGGCGAACATGCCCGGAGCCGTGCCGCGTACCAGCACGTTTGCCCTCACCAACCAGACCTTGCCTTACGCCCTGCTGCTGGCCGATCACGGCATCGGCGCTCTGAGCCGCAACAAGGCACTCAGCCTCGGCCTGAACACGCACGCGGGCCAGCTGACCTACGCGGGCGTGGCCGACGCGCTGGGTATGGAGTACGTAGAGACTGGGGCAGTGTTGGCTTAAGCCCAAGTGGGTTTTAGCAATCGTAGAAGCGGTGGGCGTGTAGGCAGCCCGCCGCATTGTTTTTTGCTGTCATACACTGCAATCAAGCCGAGTTGAGACAGAGTCTTGTGCCCTCTCCACTTGTAAAATCCTGAGAGCTAAGCAGCAAAAGTGCTCCTAGGAGGACAGTTCAGCTGACTAGCGAGCAAACTCAGATTTCCGGATTGAAGGCGGGCGGGCCATCTTCCCCCGCCTGGAGGCGTACCCTAAGCCCTATGTTGTCCCGTCCGAGCCGTTCTATGGCGTTGCCTGCCGATGCAGACCCCAACGCGCCGCGTCCCAAACGCGATCCCAAACAACTGTTGCGCCTGTTGGCCTATGCCCGCCCCTACTGGAAATTGTTCGTGCTGGGCCTGCTGGCGACCCTCGTTTCCAGCGGCCTGAATCTGGTGTTTCCCAGCCTGTTCGGACGCCTGATCGACGCTTCTTTTCTGAAAGTGGGCAGCACCGACACTGGCCCCCTTGACCGTACTGTGCTGAGCTTGCTGGGCATTTTTGCGTTGTCGGCCCTGTTCGGTGCGGCGCAGTCCTACCTGCTCTCACGGGTGGGAGCCAGCGTGGTGGCCGATCTGAGGCGGGCGCTGTTTTCACACCTGATTACGCTGTCGCCGCGCTTTTTTGGCAACCACAAAACCGGAGACCTCACCAGTCGCCTCACCGCCGATGTAGGCACCGTACAAACTGTGACCAGCACGGCATTGGCGCAGTTGGCCGCTCAGACGGTGAGCCTGATCGGGGCCGTGATCCTGCTGATCACCACCAGCCCGCGCTTGAGCCTGCTCACGTTGGCGGTCATTCCGCTCGTCATCGGCACGGCCTTCACCATCGGGCGGCGTATTCGTAAGATCAGCCGCACCGTGCAGGACGCTATCGCCGATGCCAACGCCAGCGCCGAAGAAGCCATCAGCGGTGTGCGCGTGGTGCAGAGCTTTACCGCCGAGAATGTGGAGCGCAGCCGCTACGGACGTGGTGTGATGGCGAGTTTCGTGGCGGCCCTTCAGCGTGCCCAACTGCAAGCCCTGATGGCGGGCGTCATGAGTTTCCTGACGTTCGGGGCGCTGGCGGTGGTGCTGTGGTATGGCGGGCGGCAGGTCATGGCAGGCGACCTGACCCCTGGCAAACTCGTCAGCTTCCTGATCTACGCGCTGCAAGTGGGCGGCACGGTGGCGGCGCTGACCGGGATTTTCAACCAGTTTCAGGAAGCCCTGGGGGCGTCGGGCCGAATCTTCGAACTGATGGACGAAAAAAGTGACTTGCCTCAGCCGTCCAAGCCCCTGCCATTGGCCCGTGCAGAAGGCCGCGTCGCCTTCCAGAACGTCAACTTCAGGTATGAGGGCGCACCCATTCTGAACGGCATCAATCTGGACGTGCCCGCCGGACAAGTGGTGGCGCTCGTGGGGCCAAGTGGGGCAGGCAAGACTACCCTCGTGAACCTGATTCCCCGCTTCTGGGACGTATCGGAAGGCAACCTCAGTGTGGACGGACATGACGTGCGGGACTACACGCTGGAAGATTTGCGGGCGCAGGTAGGGCTGGTGCCGCAGGAAACGCTGCTGTTTTCCGGCACTGTCTCCGAAAACATCCTATATGGCCGCCCCGGCGCTACCCCGCAAGACATCGAGGCCGCCGCCCGCGCTGCCAATGCTCACCAGTTCATCAGCGCCTTCGAGAAGGGCTACGACACGGTTGTAGGCGAGCGCGGCGTGAAACTGTCGGGCGGTCAGCGGCAGCGCGTCGCCATTGCCCGCGCCATTCTTAAAGACCCGCGCATCTTGATTCTGGACGAGGCGACCAGTGCGCTGGACAACGAATCGGAATCGCTGGTGCAGCAGGCCTTGGAGACGCTGATGGTGGGCCGCACGACGTTTGTCATCGCCCACCGCCTCAGCACCATTCGCAATGCAGACCGGATCGTGGTGCTGGATGAGGGCCGGATCGTGCAGGACGGCACGCATGAGGCACTAATGGCGGCGGGCGGCGTGTACCGCGACTTGTACGAACTGCAATTCCGCAAAGAGCAGGAAGCGCGGGCCGAGTTGGTGTAGTGACTGTTCAAACCCCTGTAGTACAGCAAAAGCGCCTGCCCCAATTCACTGGAGCAGGCGCTTTGTCATGCCTCGATCAAGAGTTTCCACGCAGGGATTTATGGCGACAGCAACGAAGGCCCTTGAGGAGGGGATTGAAATTCCCCGGTCTCGTGGGCCTTCATGCGAAGTGTCTATGCCTCGCTCCTCCAGCCTACCGCTCAGCATCGTCACCGCGTTGTTGAATCGTGCCACCAGTGTGAGTGGTATCGCCCCCTACAGCACCGTCCGGAAAAGCACGCTGTGCCAGTCCCTGGCACAGCAATCGTTCACGACGACCCAAGATCTCCAGCGTCGAGCCAAGAGCGCGCCGTGTGGCGCGCTCTTGGCTATTGACTTTGTGATGGTGCCGCACGCGGGGCTGGAGATGGAGGGTCTGAACTTTCACTACAGCGGTCAGGCGCGGACTCAATTGGGGCACCAGTTCACCTCAGCGGCCTTGGTGAAGTTCGGGACCGATCCGACGCCACTGTTGGAGCGGTTCACAGTCTCTCGCCTGTTGGAGACCGCTGCGTATCCGTACCGCACCGCGACCCAAGAGATGATTCACACCGTCACGCAGTGCCGGGAGGCCGGGGTGTCCATCACTGGGCTGCTGCTGGATGGAGAGTTCGGACGAAATGAGGTCGTGACCTTCAGTCACGACACGCAGATCCCCGTGCTGGTGCGAGCCAAGCGGAATATGAGTGTTGAAGTTGAGGGTGAGTCTCTCACCCTCAACGCTCTAGCACAGCGCTTTCCGCCCGAACGGTGCCATCTCTATGCCGAGTTCGCTTGGCGTGTCCGTCGGCTCTCCGTGTCGCGTGACGTCGGGGCCTTCGATGTGCTCATCATTTGGCGCAAGGTTCACGGCCAATGGAGCTGCTTTTTTCTGTTCAGCACGTTTGATGCTGCCTTCACCGTCCGGGCGCTGCTGCGGGCCTGGAAGGCCCGCTGGGGCATCGAGACGGGCCAACTCGATTACGGTGATACATCTCGAACCTCCGGTTCTTCCAGCATTGAAGTGGCTTTGCTGACCCATTGCCGATGTTGCCGAGCGCCGATGGGTTCAGCTCTCAAGACTTGGAGTCGCCTGACCTCCGCATCATCCGCCCAGATTCGCCAGGTTCCCCCTTGTTTCAGTTGTTCTCCCTTCACGATGTCTCGGTGCAGCCAGCCGTACAACGTTACGACCGGCATGTTCAGCCTCTGTGCCAATCCATCCAGCGTCCACCAGTCCCCCGCCCGCGGGGGACGCCTTGAAGGGACGGCACGTCCATCTGTGCCCTTTGAAAACCGAAGGCCCAGACGTTGAGCCAGACTCCGAACTTGGGCCGCATTCCAAGTGGTTCGACGTTTGGGTGGACGCAGCCCGGCTGCATTGAGTTCGTCAGCCATCTCCAGTGCCGTTTTTTCCTGTGTCACCCCCGCCTCGACCCGTGCACACAGCTCCGCATATGTACTGACCTGATCGAGCCGGGCGACGGGTCGAATCAGTTGACCCCCTGTCACATTTCCCCCCTGCCATTCGATGCGCACGTCCATTCGCTCATCATTGACTGCGCCCCAGAGCGTGATCTGTTTGACGACCAGGCGCAGGACCTCCTTGCGATCCTGCATCGTTGTGGTCGATGCAGACCAGAGTGCGGGCAAGGCCGTTGACAGGGTCTGTACCTGAAGGATCTCGGCTGGGGTCAACTGCCGTGGGCGCAGATGAACGTGTCGCTCGTACTCCTCTTTCAAGGTTCGCTCAGCCTCTAATGCCTGCTCCCAAGCGCGTTCCAGGGAACGCGCGACGAGACGGTGTTCGGGCTCCACTCCCCGATACTGACGGGCAGCACGCTCTGCCTCATAGTGCGCCCGTTCCAAGCGGGCGTGCCAGTGCTGATCCAAAGCTTCACGATCCCGATTCAGCGCGGCCTGTGCTTCGAGGGAGAGGGCCACACTGACCGGCGTCAAGGCCTCAAGCAACTGAGCCGTCACCCAGTGGTCGACCACCGCACCTGTACAGCTGAAACAGGGTGAACCTGCGTAATCCGATACCTGTCGGATGCAGTTGTAACGCAATGCTGATCCACCGAGTGCGGTGTGATAGGAGACCACCATCCGGTGCCCACAGTGTCCGCACCTCAGCACACCACTGAGGAGCCCAGTGCCCCGTTTCGGGGCACCCGACAACGATGCGATATTGCGGTTGGCGGCCATACGAGCGACATTCTGTTGGTACTGCTCCCAACTGATGTACGCGGGCACATGCTCTTTCAGCAACACATGCCACTGGCTCGGCGGCAGTGTCACCCGTCCGGTCGAGCTTCGTCCAGCCAGCTTTTTCTTGGGGTCGACCTGCCGTCGGCCATACGCATACACTCCCGCGTACATCGGATTGTGCAGCAGATTCTGCAGGGTCATCCGGTTGGGTCGGCGCCACGTCAAGAGGCCCCCACCAGCGCGCGTCCGCTCGCGGACGCCCAGCTGAATCCGTTCCTCCACCAGGTAGTGGAGTACGGCATGCAGGGTGCCCAATTCCTCAAATTTACGGAAGATCAACCGGATCACCTGTTGTACTTGCTCATCTGGATCCAGCTGAATCTGGCCGTACACATCCCGGAGATAGCCGCTCGGCGTCGGTGTGCCCAACGCACCCCGGCGGGCCTTGTTGAGTTTGCCCTGATGCATGCGGTTCTTGAGAATATGCAGCTCTGCTTCACTCATCGTGCCTTTGAGACCGAGGAGCAGTCGATCGTTGTAGTCGGCCGGATTGTAGATCCCGTCTGTGTCTCCAATCAAAGTTTGGAATAAGGCACAGACCTCCAGCAGGTGGTGCCAGTCGCGGTTCGAGCGGGCCAGTCGGCTCATCTCAATGCCGAGAATCAACCCAACGTGACCGAGGCTCACCTCGGTCACCAGGCGGGTGAAGCCCGGACGGCCCGCGGCGCTCGTTCCAGATTTTCCCTGGTCATCATCGATGACCAGCACGCGTTCTGGAGCCCAGCCCAGAGTGGCGGCGTGATGGACGAGCGCGTACTGGAGACGGGTCGATTCCTGATGCTGCTGAAGTTGGGCCAGCGTGGATTGGCGCACGTAAACGATGGCCAGCCGGTCGAGGTGGTTCACCTCGATCTTGTGATGACGTCGCACTTCAATGGACGCGGTCATGAGGCTCCTGCGTCTTTTCCGATGTGGTGGTCTGTAATTGCCGTTCCAGCAACCGAATCAACACCTGGAGCAGGCGTTGCTGACGTGCTGGAGAAAGGCTCAGCCAGAGGGTCGACGGGGGGGGAGATTCGATCCGGGCATAGGTGACCGTCCTCTACAAGAGCCGCAGCTCCGCTGCGGTGGATAAAGCGAGCGAGCCGAACGAGGCTGTCCAACCCAATGATAGGCCGAGTGGCTTCCAGCTTTACAGCGGTACTGGTGTTGGGACGTGGAAGTGATTCACCGCTTGATGAAGCAAAATCTCGGTCTAGCACGCTGCCGCTGTCGAACCATTCAGGCTCAAGATAACTGGGCCTGGTGTGTGGTGGAGGCTCTTCATGCGGTGCTACTCGTCCGTCAGGAGCAGCCGCAATTAACGTGGCGAGCGGCTCAGCACCGAGCGGCACAACACACAGAATTGTACGTCCTGACCGAGGTGCAGCCTGTACCACAACACCTCCACGCCGCCTGACACGCGATTGGGAGAGTGGTGGAAACTCTTGCTCGATCCCTTGCGGCTTGATCTACCGATCAGCTCAACACTCCCGCATACACTTCATCCAGCGTCAAAGTGCTCCCCAAACAGGCCAGATCAACGGCCTCTTGACCGCGCCGCTCGGTTTCCTGCCAGCCGTCAGCCGTGCGCTCAATCACCCGAAGGTGTCGTTGGGAAGGACTGACGATCAAGTACATCTGCAGGCTGGGCAAGCTGGTATAGGCCCACACTTTGTCGGTGCGGTCTGTGTGGCCCGTACTCGGACTGAGGACTTCTATCAGCAGACAAGGCGCTTGACTGACGACGCTCTCAGGGGTCATCGGTTCGCAGGTCACGACGACATCGGGGTAAAAGTACACCCGTTTTCCGGTGGGACTTGAGGTATTGACCCTCATATCGGCGGCGTACACTCGGCATCCCTGACGGCGGGCCGCGCCCAAGAGGGTGGCTGCGATATTGAGAACGATTTCGCCGTGTGCGCTACTGGCCCCGGCCTGTGCATAGAGTCCATCGCCGTGGAGGGGATACACGTACCCCGCCACAAACTCCCGCTTGAACGGACTCAGCGGCTCTGTTCGCAGGTACTCCTCTTCGGTCATTTCCCAAAAAACCGGGGGAGGATGGCTCATAGCCTTAGGGTACAGCTTGAGAAAAGAACGCGCCCGCTCCAGATCACCGGAGCAGGCGCTTTTATTCAAGTTTACAGCATTTGTCATAATAATGACCGAGCGAAGCGAGTGAATTTTACCGAGCAGGACGGAGAATGGAGCCAGCGAAAGTCCCTTTTTTCGGTGGCGTAATTCGGAGAACTGCTCTAAAATCTCAGTCCATGGCGCTGGCTAAGGCTGGCTCCGGCTGGCGGGCGTCAGCTCCCAGCCCACGCAGGCGCTCGGCCAGGCGTTCGTAGCCCCGGTTCAAAAACTGCACCCCGTCGATCACGGTTTCGCCCTCGCAAGTCAGGGCCGCGATGAACAGGGCGGCTCCAGCCCGCAAGTCGGCGGCCTTCACGGGTGCGGCATGCAGCTTGGCCCCCTGAATGACCTGCGTATAGCCGCTGACCGTAATATCCGCGCCCATGCGGTGAAGCTCGGCCACATGCGTCAGGCGATCCGGGTACACGGGATCTTGCACCACGCTGGTGCCGGGAATGGTCGCCAGCAGGGTACTCATCTGCGGCTGCACGTCGGTGGGAAAACCGGGGTAACTCTGGGTGGTCACGTTCACGGGTTTCAGGTCACGGTTAGTAGCGTCGACCACCAACGTTTTGCCCGATTCCGTGATGTCCACGCCCATTTCGGTCAGTTTTTCGGTCACGGCCCGCAGGTGATCGGGGCGCACGTTGGTCAGCGTAATGCGGCTGCGGGTGGCGGCGGCAGCGATCATAAAGGTGGCCGCTTCGATCCGGTCAGGAATCACGGTATATTCACCGCCGCGCAGGGCGGGTACGCCGTGAATGGTCAGGGTATTGGTGCCCGCGCCCTCGATGCGTGCGCCGAGGCTGTTCAGGAACTCGATCATGTCGATCACGTCGGTATCGATGGAAGCGTTCTCCAGCACCACCACGCCGTCTCCGAGGGTAGCGGCCAACACGGCGTTATGGGTGCCGCCCACCGTCAGCAGCTCAAAGGCAAACGTGCCATTCAGGCTGCCGGTGCGCTCGGCTGCAAAGTCGCCGCCGTCCTCGGTGATCTGCGCCCCCAATGCCCGGAACGCCTTGACGTGCTGGTCTACCGGACGCGGCCCCCACGCACAGCCGCCCGGCATGCTCACGGTGGCCTTCCCCGCGCGGGCCAGAATCGCGCCCATGATGATAAAACTGGCCCGCATTTTGCTGACCAATGCATAGGGCGCGTGCGTGTTCAGAATTTCGGGGGTATAGAGGCTCAGGCTGTTGGGGCCGACCCAAGCGTGCCGCGTGCCGATATGGTGTGCCAAATCCAGAATCGTATCCACGTCGCTGAGGCGCGGAATGCCGTGCAAAGTGACCGGCTCACTGCTGAGGAGGCTGGCGACAATAATCGGCAAGGCCGCGTTTTTGCTGGACTGAACGGCGATCTCGCCGCCAAGTTCGCGGCCTCCCTGAATGTGCAGTGGGGTCAGTTGCATGAGGTTTCCTTTTACAGCGCGGGGGCGCGGGGGGGTAGAGTTGGTGTGCCAGTCGAGCTTGGCAGGGGGTAAGGACAACAAGGCCAGTGTCGTTGGCGGATGTCCTCGTAACAGGTGCATCTTACACACGATACTCACTGCGCGTCTAGACCGACTTTGCTTTCCTCCTTTGGGGGTAGAGTCAGACTCACCTCACTTCTGCTACTCAGGGCCGCCTCTTGAGTCAGGTGAGGGTGATGTTGAGGTCACTGTTCATGCGTGCTACGCTGCCCACAGGCCCAAGTTTCAACCGTTTTGCTGTGGTATCCCGGATTCTTTCCCGCCCTCCCCTCTCATATTCTCCCCACGCTTTCCCATGTCATTCAGCGAGTGTCATTCAGCGAGGGCCGAGCAGGAGCGTCATGCCCAAGAAAGACCGTAAACGCTTGCAGGTGGTCATCAGCGACGAGCAGGACGCGCTGCTGACGCGCACAGCGTATGAATTGTCCAGCCCAGAACGGCTGATCAGCAAGAGCGAAGTGGTGCGCCTCGCCATAGAAAAAATTGCCAGAGAACTCGGTGAAGGCGAGAATATGGAAGAGTACCGCGCCATCTTGGATCAGACCGAACCCGCCGACGACTCCTGAATTTAGACTGCACCGATTGAACCGCCCAGTCCTGAGCCGCCCACCACTGAGCCGCCTAGTACAGTGGGCGGTCTTTCACTGGCCTGAACGCGGGGGTACGGCAGATGGAGTGCGCCTCTGCCCGCTTTACCGGCTGTAAGCCAAGGCCTCAGGCAACACGCGCCGCGCTCCCACATACCGCGCCGCCCAGTAGCGGTCAGACATCAGTTTGTCTACGGCCACCTGACCTCTGTAGCTGTTGGCATTCACAAAGGTGTCTTCGCCCAGATAAATGCCCACGTGCGTGACTGCGCCGCGTCCCTCGGTGTCGAAGAACACCAGATCGCCGGGCAACAGGGCGGCGGCGTCTACGGGCAAGCCCGCCTGAGCCTGATCCGCGCTACGGCGGGGCAACTGTAGCCCCAGCGGGCCAAACACTTGAAGCACGAAGCCGCTGCAATCGGTGCCGACTCTGGTGGCTCCGCCGTACACGTAGGGCGTACCCAGCAAGGCCAGAGCCGCGCCGCGCCAGTCGGTAGGCAAGGTGCTGGGCAGTGGAGGAGGCAATGTGCTAGGCAGAATGCTCGGGGCCACGCTGGAACCCTGAATCTGGGGTGCATTGGAACTTGGCACAGACAGACTCTGGGCGGTCAGAACGGAGGCCGGAGCAGGCACGAGAGGAGCAGTCGGAGGGGAAGTCGGGGGCGCGGCGATGGTGGGTGCCGGGGCCACAGCCGAAGCCGCGCCAGTCACAGCCGCCACAGGCGCGAACAGGCGCAGGCTCTGGCCGACGCTCAGCACCACGCCCGCAGGCAAACTGTTGGCGGCCAGCAGCGCGTCTACCGTGATTCCGTAGCGGCGGGCCAGCCCATACAACGTTTCACCGGGCTGCACCACATGGGGCGGCAAGTCCCGAATTCGCAACACTTGGCCCGCCCGCACATCCACGCCGCCCGCTGCGTTCGGGGTCAAGCCATTTAGGGCCAGCAACGCTTCCAGGCTGATCCCTGCCCGCCGTGCCAGAGCGTAGGCGGTGTCGCCGGGTTGCACAGTCACGGTCAACGGGGCGGTGACTGGGGAAGAAACAGACCCTCCTGTCGCGCTTGCCACACCAGACAGGCCCCCACCGAGCAGCAAGCCAACCGTGACCAAATGGGCCAACACAGAACGGCGAATTGAGAGAACGTAGCGCACTAGACGGGTCTCACAGGGGGTTTTGGAGGGCGGGCCACCGAAGATCAAGCTCTCTTCAGGTGACACTCAGGACAGGAATAGACGCACCGTAACACGCGCACCTTTGGCCTGCCAAGTCCCCCATGCCAACCATGAAGACGCCGATGCTGCCCCCATACTTGCCCCGTGCCGTCCCGCATGACTGACTGAAGGACAGTTCAGGCCAGCGCTCAGGCCACAGCCCCGGCGCTCCGGGCCTATCTTGCGTGAATGCTTGCGCGTGCCCACGCGTGGGGCAGCCGAACCTTCAGCGCCCTACGTCACCCCCATTACCGCCGTTACTGGTTTTCCCAACTTCTTTCGCTGGTGGGGTCGTGGATGCAGGCCACCGCCCAGCAATACTTGGTGCTGGAGCTGTCGGGCGGCAGCAGCGCGGCGCTGGGATGGGTCACGGTGGCGCAGTTCACGCCCAGCCTGCTCTTGTCGCTGTATGCGGGCGCAGTGATAGACCGGGTGCCGCGCCGACAGGTCTTGCTGGCAACGCAAATTACCCTGCTCATCACGGCAACGGCGCTGGCCGTCACCACCCATCTGGGCGTGGTCAACCTGCCTCTGGTCATGGTTCTGGCCTTCATCAGCGGTACAGCCAACGCCTTCGATATGCCCGCCCGCCAGAGCATGGTGGTGGACTTTGTGCCCAGAAGCGACGTGCCCAACGCGGTGGCGCTCAACAGCCTCTCGTTTAATGTGAGCCGCACCATCGGGCAAGCCTTGTTCGGGGTGGTGGCGGCGCTGGGCGTGACGCTGCTGGCGGGCGGCAATCCCGACAATCTTTCGCGGCTGGCTCTCCCCTTCTACCTGAATGTGTCGTCGTTTTTCGTGGTGCTGTTCGTTATTGCCACCCTGCCCTTTCCGGCCCGCGACGGTGGGCAGCACGGCAGCATGGCCGAAGACGTGCGCGAAGGCCTGCGCTACGTGCGCGGCACACCCGCCGTCCGGAACGTGATGTTGCTGGTGGGCGCACTCAGCCTGACGGTCATCAATTTCAACGTGATCATTCCCTATTACGCCCGCGTGGTCTTCGATGCGCGTGAAGCTGTGTTCGGCGTACTGAGCGCGGCTTTTGGCGTGGGCGCGATGGCGGGGGCGCTGTGGCAGGCCAGCAAGCCCAATCCCCTGAAAAATCTGCGGGTGGGCAGCATTATCTTGATCGTCAGTACCGTCGCGCTGGCCTTCGCTCCCGGCCCGGTCATCGCCACGCCTATTCTCGCCGTCTGCGGCTTCGGCATGCTCACCCTGTTGGTCAGCGCCAATTCCACCGTGCAACTGACCCTGCCCGATCATCTGCGTGGCCGCGTGATGAGCCTGTATTCCTTCGTGCTGGTGGGCATGGGGCCGCCCGGAGCCTTAATCGCCAGCAGCCTGATTTCGACCACTGGCCTCCTGGGATCGCGCTGGGGCTTGGTGACGCTGGCCGCGCTGGGAGCCTTGGCGGTAGCGGCGCTGTGGCGCAGGCTGCCGCGCAAGCTGGATAAGCCGCAAGCTCAGGCGGGGGCGGTGGGGCTGTCCAGCGCGGATTGAGGGGCACTGAGGGTTGAGGAGCGGGCTGTTAGGTGGGGGGTCTAAGAGTGCTGTATCTGAGGGTCTGGGGCTGACGGCCTGACACAATTTATGAGGGAGAGCGAAATCTGAGCACCCAGCCGCCTTCTAAAGCGTCCACAGAACTGACATGCGATTTCTTGCGATGTCCGGGAGGCGCCGGATCGGCGCCCCCTTGGAGAGTCAGGCGGTTGAGTACTGCCCGCCCCCGGCTCAGCGCGAAGTGGACGCCGCGTAAACCAAGCTTCAAATAACTCAGGGCGCGGTTCCAATGGGGATCACTGGCTCTACGGGCACCCTGCCGCACGATCTGGAGTCCTTCGGAGACGAGCAGAAGCGTGGCCACGGAGATCATCAGGATCAGGCGTTCGAGACTGGCGGCATCACGAAGTTTGGAGTCTTCCAGACCGAAGAGGCCACTCTTGTCATCCAAAAATCCCTCCTCGATTTGAAAGCGCTCGCCGTATTCAGCAAACGTTCCGAGGCTGGTCGGTTCATCACTGACGACCTGCCACTGCTCTGGGCCGTCCGTGGGACGGCCCAGAGCGACATGCACCGGCCCGAATCGGTGTCCGGTGAGGGTGACGTTGTGGAAGCAGCGCGTTTCGCGCGCCGCGAGCTTGATCTCGCCGATGGTGCAGACCCGTTGCCCGTCTGGAGCAGCAAGAATCAGGCTCGATTTGATGCGGATGCGAAAGTGCCATCCGCAGACGCGGAGCCAGCCCATCAGCGCCGTGTCGCAGAAGCCCCGATCGGCCAGGAGCCGAACATCACGCAGCCCAAGAAAATCCAGCAGACCTTTGGCTTCAGCGAGGATGGGCAGGAGGTGTTCGGTACTGACCTGAGCGCTGGCATGCTCAAGGACGCGGGAGACGAGCGGTACCGCTCGTCCCCGGTAGAGGACGGCCACCCGGATCAGACAGAAACGTCCGAACAGGATGCTGGTGTCCAGCGCCAGCGTCAGGGAATGCGGGCCCCAATCCCGCAGGGCTCGGGTGATGAGGGGGCCATACACGCTGCCAGGGTCGATGGCTGGATTCTCCAGCCACCGGCGGCACCGACGTTCGGTGCTCTGGGCGACCGTGGCCTGGGAGTGGATGTGCGGCAGCCAGGAGGGAATGGAAACGCTCTGGGACAGCACCAGGCCGCTGACCATCCACGCCAGCGTACGGGCGTTGCGGACGTCGTTCCACAGGGCGGGGTGGAGGTGGGGCAGGATCGCTTGGTACAGTCGGGAGGCGTCCCCGGTGGCATGTTCGGTCTTCACAAACAGAAAGTGTCCCCTACCGGGGACGCTTTCTCATAAATTGTGTCAGGCCGTCAGGGGTCTGGGGTCGAAAGAAGGGCAATCGCTGGCGCTCATTCACCGCTTTTCTCGCCTCCCCACTCCTACCCCCGGCTTCCTCAATAGTGGGTAAGCTTTCAGATTTCAGGTTTAGCGGGGCGGGGGCTGTTATGCTGCTGCTATGGGTTCAGACCGCTCACCGGATCGCTCACATCTCGTCTTGACGTGGACGCTGGTGGTGCTGGCTGTCGGCGCACTTGTCGGCATCGGCACCACGGCGGCATTGCTGGCCCGCAAAGGCCGCCCCCTGCCCGACGACCCGGACGAACCTCTGTTCATCTGAAGGGAAGTTGAGGCACAAAACTAAGGCGGGCAAGCTGAGAAATTCTGGCTGCCCGCCTGTTGCGTTGTCTCAACATTCCTTATCGGCCCGACTCTAAAACGGCCAGACCCTCGGGATGATCAGCATGGCGACGACGAACGTCACAAACGTGAGGCCCGCGCCCACCCGCACGAAGTCTAAAAAGGTGTAGCGTCCGGGGCCGTAGACCAGCATGCACGACGGCTCCAGCGGCGTGATGAAGGAATTGCTGGCCGCCACCGTGATCCCGATGGCAAAGGGACGCGGATCGTAGCCCAGCGCGGTGGCCGTGCCAATCGCCAGCGGCAGCATGACCAGCGCGGCGGCCTGATTGCTCATGGGCTGCGTAAGGGCCACCGTGACCGCGAACAGGGCCGCCAGCAGCCCGTATGGCCCCAGCGGTTCCAGCACGCCCGACAGCGCAGTGGTCAGCACTTTGGCCGCGCCAGTGGCTTCGAAGGCCGTGCCGAACGCCAGCATGCAGGCCACCAGAACCAGAATCGGCCATTCGATGCTGCGGTAAGCCTCCTCCGGGGTGATCAGGCGCAGGGCCACGCTGAGGGCCACCGCCACTACCGCCGCCACCGCCAATGGTACAAACCCGAGGCCGCCCGCCAGCACCGCGCCCACGAACAGCAGCAACGCCAGCGGCGCACGGCGCAGGTCGCGCACCTGCTCGGTCAGGTCGCCCAGCACCACCAGATGCTCTCCGAGGGCGTCTATGCGGGCGGCGCTTCCCTGCACCAGTAGCACATCTCCGATTTGCAGGCGGGTGCGGCCCAATCGCTCGATCATGTCTGCCCTCATGTCTGAACGGGGCCGAGTGCCCGCGCGGGCCAGCGTGCGGGAGCGGCGATGCAGCGCCAACACCGACGCCCCGTAGCGTTCCCGGAACTGGCTTTCGCGCAGGGTGCGTCCCAGCAGGCTGGAACCGGGCATCACCACGGCCTCTACCAACCGCACATCGCCCGGACGGGCCGCGCCGCCCGCCGCCCCAACCTCGGCAGAAGCGAGGGCCAGCAGCTTTTCCTCGCTGCGGCTGACCACACCCAGCGCCGTTTTTCCCGCCAGAATGCGCTCGGTGTGGCCTTCCACCGTCAGGGTATCGCCTTCCTGAACAACGAAATCCGGGCCGGGGCCGTAGCTGCTGTCGGTGCTTCCGGCGCGGCGCACGGCCACCACCGTCAGGCCGTAATCGCGTCCCAGACCGCTTTCGCGCAAGCTCTGACCAATCAGCGGACTGGCGGGGGCCACGGTCAGATCGGCCAGATACGCCCGCACGCCTTCGGCCAGTTCGGTGTCGCGGGCGGGCAGCAGGCGCGGGGCCACGAAGAACAGGTAAGCGAGGCCGATGACAGCGCAGGGAATGCCCACCCATGCCAGCTCGAAAAAGCCCAGTGGGGCCAGACCGCTGGCCGGAAGCGCCCCGGACATCACCAGATTGGTACTCGTGCCGATGACCGTAATCGTGCCGCCCAGAATGCTGGCAAAGGCCAAGGGCATCAGCGCCCGGCTGGCCGGAATGCCTGCCCGCCGGGAAGCCCCCGCCACCACAGGCAAAAACACGGCGGTGGTGGCGGTGTTGCTGGTAAAAGCACTCACGCCCGTCACAGTTCCCAGCAGCCCCCGCAGCAGCGCCGTGGGATTCTTGGCCCGCCGCGTCAGGGTCATGCCGATCCATTCGATCACGCCCGCCCGCAGCAGCACCCGCGTCAGCACGAACAGAGAGGCGAGGGTCAGCACGGTATCGCTGCCGAAGCTGGCGAAGGCGACTTTGGGTTGAATCAGGCCCAACACCAGCAGGGCCGAGAGAAGGCAGAGGGCGGTAACGTCGATGGGCAGCCACTCGGTGGCAAACAGCACCAGCGCCGCCACGAACAGAATCAGGATGAGCGTGACGGGTTCCATGCGTTCAGGCAGACTGACCCGCCGTCATGGACGCCTGATGAGGCCGTGCATAGAAAGTGTTTAAGAAGACGCGGTTGACGATGGTTCGGACAGATTGTCCCCCAGAAAAGCAGGCTACAGAAAAACGCTGTCTGGGAGGCCTTGCCCATTCACTCCCTCTGTTGGCGCAGCTCTGCGAGTCCCCCCGCCTTCGGGCTGTCCCAGTCAAGGGTGAGGCGCTAAAACTCCGTGTGCTGGGGCCAACGCTCTGAGCCGTGAACCCCAGTCATCTTGAGGGCCACTGCTCTAAGAAGACGCTGACGCTGTGGCTGCCGCCGTTTGGGCCAAGCGGGTCAGTGCGTCGGTCAGCACCAGCACGGCGCGGTCATATTCGGCCAAGTCCAGCCGTTCTTCGGGCGTATGATCCAGACTGCTGTCGCCGGGGCCATACGCCAGCGTGGGCACGGGCCACAGTTCGGCCACCACGTTCATATCGCTGGTTCCGGTCTTTACTTTGAAGGTAGGCGTGCCGCCCTGAGCGCGAATGGCGGTGCGGAGGGCGCGGGTCAGGGCATTGTCTTTGGGGTGGCGCACGGCGCTCTCGTGTCCGGTAAAAGTGATATCGGTGGTCAGCTCATCAACTGCGTCGTACACGGCGTCCTCGGCGGCGTAGGGCGGCAGGCTCGGCGGCAGGCGCAGGCCCACACTGGCCCACGCGCTTTGCGTCAGCCCGTCGCCCGACGCGCCCAAATCCTGCACGGTGGCCTGCACCTGATCGAAAATGCCGGGGCGGTACGCGCCCACGCCCGCCGCCCACGCCCGGATTCTGAACCAAGCTTCGGTGAGGTCATCGGCGGCACTGGTGCCCTCCCCGGCGGTATGAAAGTTGTCTTTGGTAACGCGCAATTTGGCGACGAGGCGGCCCTTGTAGCCCAGCGTCAGACCCGCCCAGCCGCTGGGTTCTCCGATCAGCACGGCGTCGGGCGAGAGCGTATGCATGGCGTGGCGTGCGCCCTTGCTGCTGGGGGCCTCTTCCTCGGTGGCCCCGATGCACACGAAACGGGCCTGTGCCAGAGTTTGGGGCGGCAGGGCAGCCACGGCAGCCACGAAGGCACAGAACGGGCCTTTGGCATCCACGCTACCGCGCCCGTGCAGCACGCCGGATTCATCCACCCGCACGGGAATGTCGCCCGGCACGGTATCTATATGCCCCAACAGCGCCACCGTATAAGGCCCGCTGCCCCGCTCGCCCACCGCGTTGCCTGCCTCGTCTACGTGCGCCGTGAAGCCGTGCGCCGTCATCCACTCGGTCAAAAACTGTGCCGCCGCACTTTCCTCCCCCGACAGCGAGGGAATCCGCACGGTTTCTATCAGGAGATCACGGGCTTCTTGCTGGGCGGGCGTCAAAGCTGAGTGGGGTGGGGTGGCGTCGGAGGTCATCGGCGTGAGACTACCGTACTCCTGGCCACATCGTCCTTTGGAGGCGTTATCCGTTGGCCGTGTTATCTGTCGTTATCCGTTGTCTGTTGTTATCCGTTGTCTGAACCGCCACCATTCCCGGTGGCCCGCGCAATGCCCACCAACAAACGGGCCAGTTCTGCCAACGTCAGGAGGGCAATGCCGCCCACGCCACCTGCGATCAGTGTCCAGATACCGCTGAGACCCTGCCCGGCGGTGAACAGGAAGAAGGCCAGCGCGATAGCCGACACGCCCAGCACCACACCCAGAATCCGCAGGCGACTGACCAACGCTTCTACCGCGTCGGCCTGAGCGTACAACCCGCTGACCGATGCGCTGCGCGTGGGCAGGGTTTTGATGGCGGTGGGCTGAAGCGCGGGAGCTGTAGGCGTGGGGGCCGCCGCAACGGGATGAGTCGGCGCAGCTACTGTTGGTGCGGCCACTTTTGGTGCAGCCGCTTTGGGTGCGGGAGTTGCCGCAGCAGCGGCTGGACTGGCCGTTCCGGAACCATACGGCACCGTAGGCCGCGTACTAGACGGCGAAAATCCGCTGGAAGAAATGACGACTGGTTGGGAAGTGGGCGCTGGGGTGGTCGGGGGTGGAGTGGTATGGGTTGGAGGCACGGGGGCCGCAGCAGAAGCCGCCGTGGGCTTGGTCAGATTCGGAGCAGGAGTGCTGGGAGCAGGGCTGACGACGGTGCGTGTGACCGGGGAAGCGGCGGGAGCGTCGGCCCCAGCTTCCTCATCCCCAGCTTCAGAGTCGCCAATGACGATGGTGGGCGGGGCTGTGCGGGGTTCTGGCTTTGACGGTGTAGGCTTCGGGAATTCTGGCGCAACAGGTGGTGGGGCCACCGCGATTGCGGGAGTTGCCGGGGCGTTGACAAAAGTTTTCTCTCCCCCACTGGGTAAAGATGAGGTGGGCAGAGGTGCAGCGGCCTGCTGCTTGGCGCGGGCGGTGGTGTCGCGCACATGAGCAAAAAAGGCTTGCACGCGGGCGGCATCGAAACCCAGCAGGCTGGCTGTGAGCGCCGTTCCAGCGGGTGTTTCTACGCGCAACATGCCTTCCTGATCGCTGTGAATGCGGGTCAAGTCGCGCAGGGTCACGCGCCGGGTGCCGCCGCCATCCTGAAACAGCAGGGTCTGTGCGGTCAGCGCAAAAAGGGCGTCATCTTTTTCCAGCGAGGCGAGAGGGGTTTCATCCATTCCAGTGGCTTTCAGGGCCGATTGGGCGCGGTCAGTCATGCGTCTGCTCCTGTGGGGAGAATTCCGGCACAAGTGGGGGCATCTAAGATGAAGGAAGGGGCGGCGTGCGAGGTGACATTCACTGTGTTATGCAGCATACCGACTCTCTTCACAGTTCGCGCCCTCTAGCCTGACTGGGCCTTCACGCATGAAGAGGCCCGTAAGCTGCACTCACGCTGCCCCGCAAGGAGCGCGCGCACACTGAACCTATGACTGACAACTCTAACCGCTACGGCAACGAACCTCTCGGCAAGAGTGTGGAAGAAATCGAGCAGGACGCGGGCAACCGGGTCAACTCGGCGGTAGAAGGCGAGGAGCGGCGCGACAACGACGAAACGTTTGTTCCGGCCATCGCCAACGGCAACGCCAGCAGCGTTCCGGGAATCGTTGGGGGTACGGCGGGCGGCGTTCCGGCCATCTTGCACACCAATCTGCTTGCGGGAGTAGACGGCAACGACAGCACCCACGACGGGCGAACCCGCGAGAACCGCGACAGCAGCGAAGAATAACGGCTACCAGCTCAAACGTGAAAGTGGGACAAGGCGTCATGGCCCTGTCCCACTGCTTTTGCTGCCCTAACTATTTTGCTGCCCAGACTTTATTCGCCGTATTTGCTCAATACCTGTTCGGTGCGGGCGCTCTTGACGCGGTTCACCAGCCGTTCGTGTTCGTGGCGGTCACGCAGGCTCTTGCTCAGCGTCAGCGTGCTGGCCGTCAGGAACATCGTGCCCATGTACAAGTAGCCTTTGATCCACCAATCTACGGGCAGGTAATACACGCCCACGAGCATCATGAAGAAGCTGAGGCCGAACGCGATCCAGATAAAGCTCATCCATGCGGACGAATCGCCTTGAAGGTCAGGGGTGCTGTACAGATTGGGCTGAGTCACGGGCAAAACCTCCTGTAGTGTGAAAGCAGTGGCGCTAGGCTTTCACGGCTTGGCATTGGCGCTGGGCCGATTCAAACGGTTCTATTTGCACCGGGTTGAATCTTGAACTCAGCATAAATAGTTTTACTGACTGCGCCTCAGTTCTGGAACGCGGTGTAAAAATTGGGCGGAGTTGGAAGACAACCCCCCCCGTTGCTCACATAACACCCCCCTTAAAGCTGGGGACGAATGCTCGCTCCCTCAGTGCGCGTCAGTCGGCAAATATTCGAACTTTGCCCCAAGCGCCTCTAGATGCCTGAAAAACTGCGGATAGCTTTTGCGGATGTGGTGTGCGCCCGTGATCCGAATGGGAGCCTCGGCCCTCAGCCCCAGCAGGGTGAGTAGCATGATCATGCGGTGGTCGCCGTGCCCGTTGACAGTTACGCCGCCCGCGACTCGCTCAGTTCCCGTGATGGTCAGGCTGTCCTCTGTTTCCGAAGTGCTCAGGCCCAAGCGTTCCAGTTCGGCCCGCGTGTCGCTGATGCGGTCACACTCCTTGAGGCGCAGGGTATACACGTTTTCCCAAGTGGTGGTGCCGGATGCAGCGGCAGCGGCAGCACTCAGCGCCTGTACAGCGTCGGTAAAGCCGTCTCCGTCGCGGGTCACGGCAGTCAGGGGCAGGCCGCCGCGCACGGTCAGGGTGTCTCCCTCACGGGTAATATCGGCCCCCATCTGGCGCAGTACGTCTACGGCCTCGCGCTCACCCTGAAGGTCATGCTCGCGCAGATTGCTGAGGCGCAGCACGCCGGGGCGGGTGGCCGCCGCCGCCAAGAGTGCAGCGCTGCCGGGGTAGTCGCCGGGCACCAACACGCGGCCTGCGCGGTAACGTTGCCCACCGGGAATAGAAATCCGGCTGAGGGCATCGCTGGCACTGGCCTGCACTCCAAACGCCGCCAACGTATCCAGCGTCTGGCGCAGTGGCGCGTGGCTTTTGATGTCTCCAGTCAGGCGCAGGTCTAGGCCGCCGGGCAGCAGCGGGGCCAAAAACATCAGGGCGCTGGCGTACTGGCTGGAGCGTTCGGCACTCACTTCCACTGGGCCGCCGCGCACTGGCCCGGAGAGAGAAATGGGTAGTTTTCCAGCGTCGCTGCTGACCCGTGCGCCCAGCCGCTCTAGGGCGTCCAGCAAATCTCCTTGGGGCCGCTTGCCCAACGAATTTGGGTAATCGGTGACAAAGGTCGTGCCCGTGGTCAGCGCCGCCACGCCCATCAGGAAGCGGGCCACTGCCCCCGCATTGCCCGGATTGAGGGTTACGCCCGCCGCCGGATGTGCGCCGAATCCCCGGATCACGGCGTCGTCGCCCACCAATTCCACGCCCGCGCCCCAATCGGCAAGGCAACGCAGCATGGCCCCGGCGTCCTCACTGGTGGCGACGCCCACCACGCGGGTTTCTCCCTCGGCCAACGCCGCCGCCAGCAGGTAGCGGGTGGTGTAGTTTTTGCTGGGTTGTGCCCGCAGTTCGCCCCGCAATTCGGCGGCGGGGTACACCATCACATCAAACCGTTCGGGCAGGCCATCGGCACTCATGGCGTGCAGTATCGCGCGGCGGGCCGGAACAGACAGGCGGGCGGGTCAGACAGGGCTGGAGCGTCAGCCGTTGCGCTCCTGTGTTTGCCGCTCCGGTGTTTGCCGCTCCTGCATTTGTGCATTAAACGCCGCCGACTCTCCACGCGCGATGCTGAGGGTCTGCCACTCCGCACCACGCAACGTTTTGACCAGAAAAATGAGTTGATACACATGCCCGCTGTAGTGCGCCACCTGCCGCTGAATGGCTTCCAGCACGGTATGCACCTCGCTCCGGATGGTCAGCGGGCGGGTCAGGTCGGCGGGCGTGAGGTGATCTAGAGCAGAGAAAAACACAGCCCAACCCGCTTCCCACTCGGCCAGCACTTCAGACAGATTCGCTAGGCGCGGCTCAAATTCGGCGTCGCGGTTGCGTGTCCCTGTTTCACCTTCCGCCGCCGTATAACCGTGGCTCAGGCCACCCCAGCGGGAACGCATATTTCCGGCCAGATGCTGCACCACTACCCCGGCACTGTTGCCTTCTGCCGACAACGCCGTGCCGATTTCCGTCTCCCGCAGTTGGGCCAGCGCACCGTCTCCGAGCGCCTTCACGCTACGCATTCGTGCCCGTACATCCGACAGGTACAACGCTGCGACACCTACAGAGTCAGTATCAACGGAGTCAGTCATAGGGAAAGGCTAACGCAGGCCAAAGCAATTGCCCAAGCTCCGCCAAAACGCCGATTCCCCTCCTACATGGCGGGCCGTACAGTAAGCACATGACCCCTTTTGCGCCCGGCCAGCGCTGGACTTACCGCACCCGCCCCGGCGAGGACACGTCTACAGCCCTGATTCTGAAACGCGAGGAATTGCCCGGCGGCCCCGTGCTACACGTTCAATTGGACGGCCTGCGCCTCCATAACCCACTGACGCCCAGCGGCCTGCAAACCGAGTTGGGCCACCTGCCCCTTACCGAAGCGGCGGCCCAAGCGTGCCTGACCGAATTGATAGACGCACACGCGGCAATCCCCACCGACCAGAGCGGCTACCAGCAGTGGCGAAGCGCCTTCGATGCCGGAGAAGCGGGCGTGTTTACTCTACCGCTGGCCGAAATCGTGGGGGTGCTGGAAGGGGCGATCAGCGCCAATGCCGAGGCCATGAAAACGCACTCCGACACTGCTGGCCTGTTTGAAAAGCGCAACCTGAAATAGTGCGGGGCGTGTGCGGTTTTAATACGTCGTGGCCGTCACTTGCGCCTGCCCCAGCGTCACGTCGACTTCAAAGCCGTTGGGCAGGCGCGTGACCGTACAGGTGCTGACTTTGGCCTCTGCCACACCGCCCCGGTACGCGCCCCGGCAGTCTTCACTGCTGCCCGCTTCCAAAAAAGGCTGGGCCGGGTCAGCCTTCCACGCCCGCTGGGCCGCTGTTTGCACGGCGCTTGCATAGGCACGGGCCGCCGCCAAATCGGCGCTGCGGTTCTGGCGAGTATTCAGGCCGAGGCCCACCAACACCGCCAGAGCAAGGGGCAACATCAGCCAACGCGGCGGCAATTTCAGGCGGGAAGAACGCATCTCTGTACAGCTTAATAGACGAACGAGGCAAAGGCTAAAAGCTGGAAGCTCGTCAACTTTCAGTAGTCAAATGTCCCTAAACATCAGTGAGTCAATCCCAGAAGCGACATTACGATGGGAATTTCACACTGCTCCTTTTGATGACTGGCGGTTTAAAGAGTGTTGGTTCTGGTCACTAGATCAGACTGTAAGAGATCATCATTAAATTTGATTAAGGGCAGGAGCATGATGAGTTCGGCCAGAAACTCAGTGGTGCTCGAGCGCCCAAACCAACTCAATCGCCGTGTGCGGTTGTGACCTGTCATTTTGTTTAGTTATACGGACTCCGCTCTATTCCGCCACAACCGGGACAGCCCCCTCTGCGGCTTCATATCGCGTAGCCCGTACTTTTTCCCACTCGCTCACTTCGTGCTGTGCCAGTCCGCTCGGATTGAAGCGCACATTATGGCGCTTTGAATCGGAATCCGTATCACCAGCTGTATGCAGCGCTTTCTGGGGGAACAATGATGAAACGTGTGCTGCCATTCCTTGCCGTCCTGTTTGCGGGCGTCGCGCTTGCCCAAACCAATGTTGGCGGGCCAGATACTTCAGGGCCAACCCTCACCGCAGGTCAGTTCAACCTTATCTACAACTTCTTCTCGTTCGCTATTGCCGCAATGGGCGCGTCTGCCATCTTCTTCTTCTTGGCACGTTCCAGCGTGGCTCCCAAATACCGGATCGCCCTCCTGATCAGCGGCGTCGTGGTAACCATCGCTGCCTATCATTACGTGCGAATCTTCAACAGTTTCGAGGCGGCTTACGCGCTGAATGCGGCGGGCGTCTATGCACCGACGAGCGTGCCCTTCAACGATGCCTACCGCTACGTAGACTGGCTGCTCACTGTGCCCCTTTTGCTGGTTGAGGCCGTTGCCGTGCTGGCCCTCGCCCGCAACGTGGCCAACAGCCTGATTCTGCGCTTGGCCGTGGCCGCCACCCTGATGATCGTTCTGGGCTATCCCGGCGAAATTTCCACCAATACGGGCACGCGCTTCTTGTGGGGCACGCTCAGCACCATTCCTTTCCTGTACATCCTGTACATCCTGTGGGTGGAACTCGCCCGCGCCACCGAGCGCCAATCCGCAGAAGTAAAAGTGCTGGTGCGGAACCTGCGGCTGCTGCTGTTGTTGTCGTGGGGCGTGTACCCCATCGCCTACATTCTGCCGATGCTGGGCATCGTGGGTTCAAGCGCCGTGGTGGGCGTGCAAGTCGGCTACACCATCGCCGATGTTCTCGCCAAACCGCTGTTCGGCCTGCTGATTTATGCCATCGCCGTCGCCAAAACTCGTGACGACGGTGGACTGGTCAACGACGTGAATGCCGCTGGCGCTCCGTTGGCGGTCAACGCTTCGGACTGATCTTCGCCCAGTTATTCGCCCAGTCGACAACGAAAGAAGGCCGCATCCACATCGGAGCGGCCTTCTTTTGATTGAGGGTAAAGCGCAGGACTTAGACGAACTGTCCACCGTGACGGGCGGCAGCGGCAGCCACCACATCATGTGGAATGGAATCTTCGATGGCGACGGCGCGGCCACCACTGGACACCGTGCTGCTCATCCGCTCATAGTGATCGTCATCTACGTCGTAGGTGTGGCCCATACCGTTGGTTTCGTCCACGCCTGCCGCGCCGCCCACTGCGCCTACTCCTGCACCCACGCCGGAGCCGAGGGCCGCCATGCCCAGAATGACGGGAATACCTGCCAAACCGCCCGTGGCAATCGTAGCCACGACCCCGGCCACTGCACCCACAGCCGCGCCGACGCCCGTGCCTTTCACTGCACCTGCTCCGGCGTCTTCGGCGCTGCCGTCAACAACATCGGTGTGCGGCGCTACGCCCGTCGTGCTGGCCATGCTGCTGTCGGTCATGGTGCCACCAGACATAGCGCTACGGCGGTTGATGGACGCCGAACCCATTTCGGGACGAATGACGCCCTGTGCTTGCAAGTCCTGAACAAAAGCGTCGGCTTGCGCCACCGTCGGGAACATAAGGTGTTTCATGTCTCATAGTGTGAAACGCTTACGATTCATGCAGATGAGATGAGCGCCAAAGCCGATTTAGGGCAAGCCAAGGTCATCCATACACTCTGGTGGGTTTATCTGACTGTTAGGCTAATTGTTACATATCAGCCCGGCAATCTATCTCACCTGCCGCTTATTACTTTGTCACGCGGTACTGACGCCCGCCCTCCACGTCCAGAATCGCTTCCGGCGCGCCACTCATCACCCTGATCACGCACTTGTCTACGGTGTCGGGCAGCGGCATGTTCAGCAAGTCGGCGCAGGGCTGCTCGTAGGAAATGCTGGGCGAAGGCTTGCTGGCAATGGCTGCCTGCACGGCGCGGGAGCCGTATTCGCGGGCGGCGCGGCCCTGAAAGCTGAAGGTGGCGACGAGCAGGCCGATGGTGGCGACAAATCCACCCAGAATCCAAAGGAAAGTACGGAAAGTGCTTTTGCGCTGGGCATCGGTAATGGTTCGGGCAGGGGGCGGGGTGGGCGGACTCATAGGGGCAGCCTAGCAAGACCGCCTGACCAGAACCCTCACAGTGCCGGGAAGCGGGGAGGCCGACAGCTTACGCAGACAGGTTACACTGGGCCGCGTATGAGCCGAGTCATCATTATTGGAGCGGGCGGCGTGGGCAACGTGGTTGCCAAAAAATGCGCCCAAAACGACAGCGTGTTCACGGAAGTGCTGATTGCCACGCGCACCGTCAGCAAGGCCGACAAGATCGTGGCCGAGATTCACGAGCACATGCCCAACAGCCGAACCAAGTTCAGTACGGCTAGCGTGGATGCCGACAATGTGCCTGCACTGGTGAAACTGTTCAATTCCTTCCGGCCCGAACTGGTCATCAACGTGGCTCTCCCCTATCAGGACTTGACGATCATGGACGCCTGCCTAGAAACGGGCGTGCATTACCTCGATACCGCCAATTACGAGCCGCTGGACGTGGCCAAGTTCGAGTATTCGTGGCAGTGGGCCTACCGCGAGCGCTTCGAGAAAGCAGGCCTGATGGCGCTTCTCGGCTGCGGCTTCGATCCCGGCGCAACCAACGTGTTTACCGCACACCACGCCAAGCACCACTTCAAAGAGATTCATTATCTGGACATCGTGGACTGCAACAACGGCAGTCACGGCAAGCCTTTTGCCACCAATTTCAACCCAGAAATCAATATCCGCGAAATTACGGCCAACGGGCGCTACTGGGAAAATGGCGCGTGGATCGAAACCCAGCCGCTGGAAATCGCACAGGACATCTATTACCCCAAAGTCGCGACCCGCAAGAGCTTCGTGCTGTACCACGAGGAGCTGGAGTCGCTGGTGGTCAACTTTCCCACCATCAAACGCGCCCGCTTTTGGATGACCTTCGGGGAAGCTTACATCAAGCACCTCAGCGTGCTGGAAGCGGTGGGCATGACCTCTATCGAGCCGATTAATTTCCGTGGCCAGCAAGTCGCGCCCATCGAGTTCCTGAAGGCCGTGCTGCCCGCTCCCGAAAGCCTCGCCGCCGACTACAGCGGTAAAACCTGCATCGGTGTGCAGGCTCGCGGCATCGGGCACGACGGCCAAGAGAAGGTGCATTTCGTCTACAACGTCTGTGACCACGCCGAAACCTTTAAGGAAGTGCAGGCACAGGCCATCAGCTACACCACCGGCGTGCCCGCCATGATCGGCGCGATGCTGATGCTTCAGGGCACTTGGAAAAAAGCGGGCGTGTACAACGTGGAAGAATTTGACCCCGATCCCTTCGTGGCCGCCATGAACCAGTGGGGCCTGAAGGTGGAAGAGTTGGCGGGGATTGAACTCGTTCACGACTGAATGAGGGTATGGGCTGTATAGAGTAGACAGGTCAAAAACAGAGGGCGGGGGCGTGTGGGTGCGCTTTCCCGCCCTCTCTTTTTGGCTACTCTTTTGGCTACGAGCTATGGGCCATGAACATCTACTCGACGGGCACGGCGTACTCTTTCCCATGCCCCACACCCCTACTCCAACCGATCCAATCGCACCCAGCCCCAGCGCAGCGCCCCCAGCGTACAGAAGACCGTTGCCACCGCCAGCCCGACTAAGCCCAAGATTCCTTCGGGTGTAGCGAGGGCGCTGTAGCCGGGGAACAGATCAGGTCGCAGAACGCTTCCGGCCACCGGGCGGGCCAGCAGCAGCAGTGCTAGCACGGAATACGCGAGGCTGAGGCCCATGAAGGCCAAACCGCCGGGACTGACCCCGATTTCGGCAGGATTGTCGGCATCGAATTTGGGAGCCGCCGCGCCGAGGCCCACGCCCAACGCCGTGATGACAAAGGCGTTGCTGACGCTGACCAGCCCACTGAGCAGGAACAAGGTGGGGCCAAGATTCATGCTGTGGGCGCTGACCAAGCCCATCACCAAGCCCAAAATCAGCGTGACGGGCAGCACGCCCAAAAACTTGCTGACCACGATTTGGCGCGGGGTGATGGGGCCAGTGCGGAGCAGCCAGTAGGCGCGGCCCTCTACCGACAGGGCCGGAAACGCCAAGCGCACCGCCACCCCCGCGATGATGAAGCCCTGAAAAGCCAATTGCACGTAGCCGAGAATGCCGCGAAACTGTGGAATCGGGATTGGCACCGACTTCACGCTGACGAGGTACACGCCCGCCAGTGCGACAACCACCAACAACTGACTCCACTGGGTCGGGTCGCGCAGGGTAAGACGCAGGTCTTTGTAGGCGAGGCTGCCGCCTATGCCGGAGCGGCCCGCAAAGCGTTCGGCGGCACTGGCACGGCGTGGGCGGGGATCGAGCTGGGGCGTGCTGGAGTCCAGCGCCCGCGCCCACCCCTCCTGATAGGCGCGGGTGGCGAGGGCGGTGGCAGCCAACAACAATGCCCCAGACAACACCGCCAGCGGCAGCAGCGGCCACGCCAACTGGCCCTGCGCCGCTTGCCAAATGCCCTGAGAAGCCCATGCAGGCGGCAAAAAAGGACTGCTGGGGCTGGCGAAGTTCTGCATCAGGGCTTCGAATTGCGCCGGGTCTTGCACCTTTTGCACCAAGACTTCGGGCCGCAGAGCGCGGATAGCGTACACCAGGCCTGCGCTGAACAACACGCCCAGCGCCGTGGACACCTCACGCACGCGACCCACCGGAGCTACCCGCATCAGGCCGACTGCCAAGAGTGCGCCGAGGCCGACTGGGGCGGCAAACGTGAGGACGGCGGCCACCAACATCACCGGGTAGGCCCACAGCGGCGCACCGAAAAACACGCCGATGGTCGCCAGCAGGGGCAGCATCAAGAACAGCGGCACGAGGGCGGTATTCAGGAACGTCTCAAAGACCTTCAGGCCAAAGACCCGGCGTGTGGGAATTGGCTGGGTCAGCAAAAAATTCAGGTCGTCGGAGAGGTAGAGCGTGGAAATGGCGGTGGTGGTGGCCGAAAAAGTGACGCCGCTGCTGAGGGTGATCAGGCCGATTTCCAGCACGCGGGCAAAGACGTTGGTGCCGATGGAGCCGAAGCGGCCTAAGAACTGGAGTGAGCGCCATGTACCGTAGACTTCCGCCGAGATGAGCGCCAGCGCCAGAACGACTAAAAAGGCATACCCCCACTTTGGCCCGTGCCGCAGCGTGTGCCCGAAGGCGGTGGCCTTGAGCGCCAGCAGGCTGGGGGCGCGGGTGGCGGGCTGAGCGGGACGGTAGGGCTGGGTCGTCACCCCATCGCCTCGGCCTTCCTGCTTTCCGCTTCGGCCAATTCTTCCTCCAGCAGCCGGAAGAAAATCCGCTCCAGGCTGTCGCCGTGTACCCCGCCCGCCGCCGTGCCAGTGCGGGCGCGGAGGTCATCCATCGTGCCCTCGCCCAGCACCTTGCCCCGGTCTAGCACCACCAATCGGTCACAAATCGCCTCGGCCAGCGGCAAACTGTGGGTGGTCAGCAGCACCGTGCGGCCCCGATCCGCGTGCGCCCGGAACAACTCGCGCACCTGCCGCGCCGCGTGTGGGTCGAGGCCTACCATCGGTTCGTCTACGATCAGCACGGGTGGGTCGGGAAGCATGGCCGCCACAATCGCCACCTTTTGCCGCATCCCATGTGAGTAGGTTTCGATCAATTCGTTGCCGTAGTCGGTCAGGCGAAACAACTCCAGCCAGCGGTCTATTTCGGGGTCGGCGTTGGGCACACGGTAGAGCTGGCCTACGAAGCGCAGCAACTCGCGGGCGGTCAGCTTGCCGTACAGATAGGGCCGGTCTGGAATGTACCCGAAGGCTTCTTTGGCCTTCACCGGATCGGCCCACACGTCGAATCCCTGCACGCGCACCGTACCCGACGTGGGGCGGGTCAGGCCCACCAGCGCCCGAATGGTGGTGGTTTTGCCCGCGCCGTTGCTGCCCAACAGCCCGAACACGCCGCCCGGTTGCACGCTGAAACTCAGGTTGCTGACCGCTTCATGCCGCCCGTACCGTTTGGTGTACCCGCTGACTTCGATCACGGGTTTACGCTAGCGGGCGGCGTGTCACGGGAAGGTGACAGGCGGGAATGTGGAGTGTAGATCGTGGTTTGGCTGTTCCTACGTTCTACGATCCACGTTTCGCCCGCCTAAGACATCAGTTCAGCCGACTGAGCTTGCCCCACACCTTCCGACTGCATCCACTCCACGCGCACGCCCTGCGCCTCCAGCCAGTCGGCCACATGGTACCGGGCCAGTTTTAAGCCGATCAGGACCGCATCGGCGGCGGCGTGAGCGCGGCGGGCTTCGTTCTCGGAAACAAATCCGGCGGCTTGGGCGGCTTCCAATTCGTCGGCGTCTACCAGTTCGGCGGTCACGCCCTCATGCACGATGATGTCAAGGTAATGGTCTCGCACCTCCCATACAGCGGCGTTGCCCACAGGCCGGGAGATGGTGGCAATGTCTATGTAGTAGTCGTGTTCGCGGGCCTGATGGAAGTCGTAGCGGCACAGTTGCACGTCTAACGTTGGAAGAAGCTGTGCCTGCCAATGCCGAATGCGCGGATGCCGGTCAAAGGCGCGGGCCACGAACAGGCCGTGCGTGTGTTCGCGGTAAGTGTGAACATGGCGCAGGCCTGTATTGGTGCAGTGCGTCATGGCGTCGGTATCGTGCCGCTCGGTCTTGACCGGATGCGCCTCGGCAGGCGAACAGTGTGGCGAGGAAACCGACATACAGCAGCCTACTTGACTGGGATGAACTTAAAAACTAGAGATCTAAATAACTGGGGGGGTATCTAATGGGGGCAACGTAGACAAGTTCACAGGAGGCGAGGGCTCAGAGTACAGGCAAGGCAGGCAGCAACTCGAAGCTGTTGGGCACGAACAAACTGCCCTCGGTGACGCCCTGTGCACCGATGGGAGCTAGGCGCGTCGCCAGCGTGTGGGCCGACTCCGAGCCATTGAGATAAGCGCGGTGGGCCTGAATGACTTCGCTGACTTCGGCGGGCGATTCATGAACGAACTCCAAACGGAAGTCGCGCAGGCCCGCCGCCCGCCAGCCGTCCAGATGCGCGGCAGCCACTTGCGGGCGGCCCTCGAAGACCGTGTTGCGGCAACCCACATCGGCCATTACCGGGTGCGCCACACCGCGCTCGTCTCGCAGGGCCACACGGTGCGTTTCGCAGGGGTGGCCGCAGTTGGTGTAGTCGGTGCCATCGGACAGAAAACGGCAGAACACGCAATGCTCGGTATGAAACACGGGCAAATGCTGGTAGGCGATGACTTCCAGCGCGGCGGCTCCGGCAAGGCCTGCCAGTTCGGTGACTTGGCGGGCGTTCAGGTCGTGGCCGGGTGTGACGCGCTGTAAGCCCAAGTCCAGCAGGGCGCGGGTGGTCAGCACGTTCGCGGCGTTCAGGCTGAAATCACCGATCAGCGCGGGGCGTTGGTCTTCAGGCAACTCGGCCAGCGCGTCCTGCAAGCCTTCCAGCAGGCCGCCGGAACGCACCAACAGGTCGGCCCCCAGCGACAGCAGGAACTTCTGCAAATTCTGTTCGGTGGGCTTGAGGATGCGCGGACTCGCCACCCGAACGGCAATTCCCGCCGCCTTCACGCGCTCCACGCTGGGTTTCAGGCCGTACAGTTCCAGATAATCCAGCGTGATGGAGTCGGGGCGCTCCAAGAGGGCGGCGTCCAGTTGTTCGGGGGTACGGACAAGGACGTGCAGGCGGGATTCAAGGGCGGGAAGTGGGGAGTGGTCAGTGGGGAGTGGGAAGGACGCTGACGTTTGGGCTACGGCTTGAGCTTTTCCTTCTCGGCGGAGCGCCCGGAGTTGATCTGTCGCGTCTCTTCGCAGGGCATTTAACGCTGACATGGGCAGGAATCCCGCACCTTCGAGTTGCACGGTCAGGGCCGACAGGTAAAATGGTGTGCCGCCCAATTTGCCCAACTGTTCTCTCAGACTGGCTTCGTCAAGGGCGCGGTTGCGGGCGGGGGCCAGCGGTTCGGGCAGGGTGGCGGTGACGCTGCGGCCCGCTTCATCGGTGAGGGTGAGAGCTACAGGCTGGCCGACTTGCCCCACGAACTGAGCCGAAATCGGGCGGGTATAGACCGGATCGCTGGCGTCCAGCAGGGGTTTGACGCGGGCCACCAGCGTCGGGTCATGGGTGCGCCACACCGGGTCGCCCACGCGCACGCGGCGGCCATCCACTGCGCCGCGCCCGAAGCGGAGTTCGTAGGTCTGGCCGGGGCGCACCGCACCCAATTCAGCTTCGCTCAGTTGGCGGCCCTGCGCCCACAACCCGTACAGGAATCCGCCTTCTTCGCGGCCTTCGGGGGCACGCCAGTTGGCCGGGTCAAACACCAAGCCGTCGCCGGGCTTCAGCGCCTCCGACAGTTCCACCAGCACGCCGCGTTCGGTCAGGCCGCGCACCACGCCCACCTGCACGCCCCGGTGACGCGGCGCACGCCCCCGCACGACGGTTTGGTGATTGGTTCCGGCCATAAAGTGCGGGGCAAGGCCGCGTGAATACACCTGCTCCAAGTCGCGCTCCTGCTGCGGCGTCACACTCAGGGGCAGGCCTGCCCACGCCTCGTCTACGGCCTGACGGTAGGCGGCGGTGGTCAGGGCCACGAATTCGGCGTCTTTGTAGCGGCCCTCGATTTTCAGGCAGTTCACGCCGATCCGCACCAGTTCCGGCACCTGATGCAGCGCGTACAGGTCGCCGGGAGACAGCAGGTAGCGGGCGTCTCCGAGGTCGCGCTGCACGCCGTCGACCAGCATCTCGTAGGGCAGGCGGCAGGCTTGGGCGCACTGGCCCCGGTTGGCACTGCGCCCGCCCCACGCCTCGCTGGAAAAGCACTGGCCGGAATAGGACACGCACAGTGCGCCGTGAACGAAGGTTTCCAGTTCTATGTCGGTGGCAGCGGCAATTCGTTCTATGTCGCGCAGCGAGAGTTCGCGCCCCAGCACCACCCGGCTGGCCCCGAACCGCGCCGCGTGCCGCACGCCTTCTACACTGGTCACGCTCATCTGGGTGCTGCCGTGAACCGCCAGATCAGGGCAAATCTGGCGGGCCAGCCGTGCCACGCCGTGATCCTGCACGATGATGGCGTCCACGCCACTTTCGGCAAGGTGAATCAATTGCCGCTCGGCGTCGCGCAGTTCCCGGTCAAACACCAGCACGTTGAAGGTCACGAAACCCTGCACGCCCCGTTCGTGCAAATCGCGCATGATGTCGGGCAATTCGGCGGCGTCGAAGCCGACTTTGGCACGGGCATGAAAGCCGGAACCTGTGCCTTCTACCGGGTTGACCCCAAAGAACACGGCGTCGGCCCCCGCCTCGACTGCCGCCCGCAATTGAGGCCAGCCGCCCACCGGACTCATGACCTCCGGCTTGACTCTGGTTCTTTGGCCTACAGTAGATTGGATCAAATTGGGGGGGGCAGGCTCAGACGACATAACGCATTAGTCTAGCGGGCCGGGAGACTGGGGAAGGTGGGGCGGGTTGGGGTTAGAGGGTGGAGAGGACTGTCTAAGGGTCGAGGGCAAGCCCACGTTGCTCGCTTCTCAACGGATGCAACAGCTACTTTTCTACCAACCCCGCCACGCCGCCTGCCACATGTCCCGCGTCCAAGCCATCGGCCCGCAGATACCGGGCGGCTAGGCCAGAGCGCACGCCGCGTTCGCAAATCACCAGCAGCGGCCCCGGCACAGTGGCGAGGCTGTGTTGGCCTTCTTCTATAGCTTCCAGAGTGACGGCCAGCACGGGGTTATTGACATAGTTTCCCAACGGCTGGGTGGCCCGCAGCGCCTCCGAGCGCAGGTCTATCAGCGTAGCTTCGGGCGGGATGGGCATGGACGCAGCATAACGCTGGGGCCTATGCAGCCAGCACAATCCGACTGCTCTGCTCAGGTATCATGGGGCTATGACTGCCGGAACTTTGAACGAAGCGACGCCCGCCGAAGGGCAACAATTGGTGCAGGGCGGCGCGATGCTGGTGGATGTGCGCGAGCAGAACGAATACGACGAAATCCACGCCGAGGGAGCCACGCTGATTCCCCTGAGCGAATTTGAAACCCGCTTTGCAGAGCTGCCCAAAGACCGTCCCTTGGTCATGATCTGCCGCAGTGGAGCGCGGAGTGACCGGGCCGGACAATTCCTGCTTCAGAACGGTTACAGCGACGTGACCAACCTCAAGGGCGGCACGATGGCGTGGGCCAATGACGGCCTGCCCACCGTCAAGGGCGGACAATAATGGACGACTTGACCCCTGCCGCCGCTAATGAAAGTGCCGTCTCTGGCCTTCCCACTGAGGAGCAAGTGCTCGAGGCCTTGAAAGTCGTCAAAGACCCCGAAATCCCCGTGAACGTGGTGGACTTGGGCCTGATCTACGGCGTGGACATTCACGCAGACGGCAATATCGATATCACCATGACCTTGACCAGCGTGGGCTGCCCCGTGCAAGACCTGATCCGTGCCGATGCCGAGATGGCCGTGAGCCGCTTAGATAACGTGAATGCCGTAAACGTGGAATTCGTGTGGACGCCCGCGTGGGGGCCAGACAAAATGACCGAAGACGGCAAACGCCAGATGCGGATGTTCGGATTTAACTTGTAAGGAAGAATTCCGATTGGGAGCTGTGTTTTTGGCTTCCAATCCGGCTGGAAAGAGCAGGAAAGGGCATGTGGAGTGTAGACCGTAGGCTATTACGGTCACACTCCGCGTTTTTTTGGCTCGTGTGGGCAAAGAAACGATTGGAGATCATCGGTCACATTCACGTCCGACCAGCCAAACTCCTTACCCAATCGGCTCTGGCTCGCTGTGGGCGCTGACTCCGGTCAGGCTGATTCCGGCACTCGCGGCGATGACGCAGGCCACCGCCAGCCACTGCACCAACGTCAGGCGTTCGTTCAGGAACAGCAGGCCACTGAGGGCGGCGAACGCTGGCTCGATGCTCATCATTACGCCGAACACGCGGGCGGGGAGGGCGCGGAGGGCGTACATCTCCAGCGTGTAGGGCAGCGCACTCGATAAGATTGCTACGCCGAAGCCGATGAGGAGCGCCGAGGGGTGCAGCAACCCCGCGCCCGCCTGTACCAACCCGAACGGCAGAGACACCAACGCGGCAATGCCCATACCCGCGACTACACCCGTTGCCCCCGGCAGACGCCGCCCCACCGCCCCACCCGCCACGATGTACAGCGCCCAAAAGGCACCTGCCAAAAGCGCCAGCGCAGCGCCTATCGGATCAAGGGCCGCGCTGCCTGCCCCGTGCGGCGCGATCATGACGATGCCCACGGCGGCCAACCCCACCCAAGCGAAATCCAGCGGACGGCGAGACAGGAACAGCGACAGCAGCAGCGGCCCCACGAATTCGAGGGTCACGGCCAACCCCAGCGGCAAGCGCGTGAGAGACAGGTAAAACGCCAAGTTCATCAGGCCGAGGGACAGGCCGTAGGGAAGGATGGCCAACCAATCGGCGCGGCGCAGGGCGCTGAGGCGGGGCCGGAAGATCAATCCCAGAATCAGCGCGGCCAACGTGACCCGCAGCGTGGTCGTGCCCATCGCGCCCAACTGCGGAAACAGCGTTTTGGCAAAAGCCGCGCCGCCCTGAATAGAGAGCATGGACAGGATCAGGGCGGGAATGGGCGGGACACGAGATGAACGCACGGGCAACAGTATGGGGGGAAGGGCGGGGGGATGTCCGGTTCTGCGCTTTTTCCACGATCTACCACCCACGCTTCACGATTTAAATTCTGACTAGATCGTCCCTATGCACCGCTTCTGCGCCGTAGGTGAAGCCCAGCACGCCCTCTATCTCGCGGGACTGGCGGCCCAGAATGCGCGACAGATCGGCAGCGCGGTAACGGGTGAGGCCACGCGCCACCTCGCTGCCATCGGGCGCAAAAAGGCGGATGGTCTGCCCACGCTCGAACGCACCCTCTACGGCCACGATTCCAGCGGGAAGCAGGCTGCCGCCCCGTTCGCGCACTGCCCTCGCCGCGCCCTCATCCAGCAACACGCGGCCCGGCGCGATCTCGGCCAGAATCCAGCGTTTGCGGGCCTCTAGGCGGTTGACGGCAGCCAAAAAGCGCGTGCCCAAGCCTTCGCCGCCTACAATTCGGGGCAGGGCGTCGGGGGCGTCTCCGGGCGCAACCACCACTGGGGTTCCGGCGCGGGTGGCAATTTCGGCGGCCTGAATTTTGGTGTGCATGCCGCCCGTGCCCCGGTGGCTGCCTACGCCCCCGGCCAACGCCCAAATTTCAGGCGTTACGCGCTCCACGACGGGAATCAGGGTGGCTTCGGGGTGGGTACGCGGGTCGGCGGTGTACAGGCCGGGGGCATCGGTCAGGATGACCAGCAGATCGGCTTCGGTCAGATTAGCGACGAAGGCAGACAGGGTGTCGTTGTCGCCCACCTTCAGTTGCCCCGTCGCTACCGTGTCGTTTTCGTTGATGATCGGCAGCACACTCCGCGACAGGCAGGCGTCCAGCGTGGTGCGGGCATTCAAGTAGCGTGTGCGGTCTCGGAAATCGTCGGCGGTGAGCAGCACTTGGGCCACCGGAACGCCGTACAGGTCGGCAATTTGGGCGTAGGTGTGCATCAGGCGGCCTTGCCCTACGGCGGCCAAGAGTTGTTTTTCGGCCAACGTGCGGTCACGGGGCGGGAAATTCAGCGCCTCCCACCCGGCAATAACCGCGCCCGACGTGACCAACACCACTTCATGGCCCGCCGCCCGCACCGCCACCATGCCCCGCATCAGATCCACGATCCGGGGCGCGTGAATCCGGTCTCCCCCAGCGGTGAGAACACTCGTACCCAACTTCAGAACAACGCGCATAGGGGGCCAGCATAGGGGCTGGGGCGGGCGGCAGAGGGAATGACGTTTAGGCGGGCAGCCTTAGCCCCCGTACTCCACCGTTTCCCGCACCACCCGCGCCAATTCCCGGTGGCCGTCTAGAAGGCGCAGTGGCTGGCCTGTTTGCCCGGTTTCGGCCCAGACGCCGCCCGCCACATACTTGCTGGCCCTGCGCTGCGCCGCCCCCGCTGTTTGGGCAAAATGCACCCGAATGTAGCCATTGCCGCGCACCACTTCCAGCACATAGACGAATTGCTGCATGGCGGCCAGTATGCCGGGTTTAGGAATAGGGCAAAAACTGGGGGACGCAGGCACGCGCCCACATCCCCTTCGACCCACGACCTCTTTTAGTCACTGCGGCTGCGGGCGATGCCCAGCACATTCAGCAGTTGTGCCAGAGCCATCGCAAATCCGGCCACGTAGGTCAGGGCAGCGGCGGTCAGCACCGTGCGTGCGCCGTTGGCCGTGTCGGAGCTACCGTTCAGGCCGCGTTCGTTTAGGTAGGCCAGTGCGCGGCGGCTCGCGTCGAACTCTACGGGCAGCGTAATCAGATGGAAGAACAGCGCCGCACCGAACAGCAACACGCCCACCCAGATCAGGCCCGTGAGTTGCAAAAATACGCCCGCCAGCAGCAGGAACGGCGCTAAGTTCATGCCGAGGCTCAGCGGCACAGCCAATCTGCCCCGCAGCACCAGCGCAGGCATCCGCACTTTGTCCTGAATGGCGTGCCCGACTTCGTGCGCGGCGACGGCCATCGCGCTCACGCTGGGCACGGCGTAGTTGCCCTGAGACAGATTCACGGTCTTTCGTACCGGGTCGTAGTGGTCGCTGAGTTGCCCCGGCACGGCGTTCACCGGGACATGTTGCAGGCCATTTTCGTCCAGCATCAGGCGGGCCACCTGTGCGCCCGTGAGTTGGTGGGGATTGGCAATGCGGCTCCACTTGCCGTAGGTGCGGCTCAGGTACCCCTGAATCAACATGGACGCGACGAAGACGATCAGAATGAGTGGCCCGTAGGGGCCGAGAAAGGCAAGAAAGTCCATAGCGGCAGTTCCTCCACCGCCAGTTTAGTGTGTCCCACTCGGAGTCTATGAGATGACTTGGCAGACGGATTCAGCAACCGCACATCTGTCCGGACGTACCTCAGCGCACAGGCGTGTGTGCCAGTACCACGAATTTCAGGGCGGTGCGTTCCTCGGATTCTAGGTCGAGTTTGACGAATGCAGGCTGGGCCGTCAGGTCGAGGTGGTCGCCCTCCAGATAACTGCGGGCGATGGCGAGCGCCTTGACCGCCTGATTCACGGCGGCGGGGCCGATGGCCTGCACTTCCAGCTGTCCTTCTGTTCGGATCAGGGCGGCGATAGCGCCAGCCACGGCGTTTGGGCGAGATTTGCCGGACACGCGCAGGGTTTCCACTCTAGGTCACTTCCTTAAATCGGTCTGAACAGAATTGGCGGTGAAGGGCGATGGAGTTGCATACAGGCGGCGCACTACAGAGCGCGGCAGACGTCATGTACGCCCCTGAATACACAGGCCGCCCACCCCGCTTTGTGAATATGGTTTCAGTCTAGCCTCATCTTCGTTCTAGAAGCAAATAGAACAGACGCGAGCACCAAAAGATGATTTACCAACTGCGGGCTATCAAGCCAACAATACTAGTAGTCACCCCATCGCATCCGGTGGGTCAGAAGCCGCTCATATATGTAATTTTCCCTCTGGCACTTCACAAAACACTCTTCTTAGGTCAAGATGGGCCCAGATGGATGAGGTCTTGAGGGTTGGGGTAGATGGACTCTTTACCAACGTGGCTTTTTTTGCCATGTTTGCCCTAGTGATCGGCTTTACCTTTACGCGGGCCACCTCATTCACAAGTATTTTGCTGCGAATAGTGGTGTACGGGTTGGCCAGTCTGACCTTTTTCGCCCATCCCTACGAATTGTCTTCGGGGCTGTATGTCAACTTCTGGGGCGTGCCACTGGCCATCGCCGCCTTTTTCGCCGGAACGAGCCGGGCGTTGGCGCTGGCACTGGTCGTTACCGTGTATACCGTTTTACTCGGTGACGAATTTACGACACCGAAGCTCATCCATGTGGCCCTGGTGATGAGCGTGGGGGGGGCGCTGCGCTGGGGCGTTTACCTGCGTCTGCCTGTCTTCCGGAAGCTTCAACACACCTACACTCCCCCGGCAGATTTGGACGCCGGGCCTGCTGTGACCGATCTGTCCAACACCACGTGGATTTGGCAGAGTGTACGGGCCTACAGCTACCTCGCGGCGCTGATTTTCAGTCCTAGTAGCATCATGTTCAATATCGTCCACTGGGGCTTCGACGTCTGGTCGGGCGTCGCCTGGGCCAATCTCGCGCTGCAATTTGGCTTCAGTGTGCTGGGGTTTACCTTGTGGGCCACCACGGTGCTGCTCATGCGGCGTGGGTTCCGGAGCGCCCGCACCTATCAGGTGTTGGCCACCCGCGACGCCCTGACGGGCCTGCTCAACCGCTACGCCTTCGAAACCGATAAGCCCGACGTGTCCGGCCCTGACCGCTATCTGCTGCTCCTCGACCTCGACCATTTCAAGGCGTTGAACGATAGGTTCGGGCATCCCGCCGGAGACAGCGTGTTGCGCGACTTTGGCCACCTGCTCCTCATTCATGTGAAGGGCAGCAGCCTAGCTGCACATGCCTACCGGGTGGGCGGTGAGGAATTCGCGGTACGAATTCAGGGCACGCGGCAGCAAGCCGAGAACTTGGCACACACCATCCACACCGAGGTGACGCGCCTGTTGACCGAGCGTTTTCATGCCAGTCAACCAGATGCACAAGACCGGAGTATTACCCTCTCAGGCGGCTTGGTCGTCGACGGCCCTTCGGCCTTTCAGCGAGCCGACGACCTGCTGTACACCGCCAAAAATGCAGGCCGAAACCGCGTGGCCGTCGCGTGGCATCTTCCGCTGGCTCCCTTGGTACAGTCGCCGCTGAACGCCGCGTCTCCGGCTGTGGCGACCATCCGAGCACTGCTGCATTTTCTGGCCGATCAAGGCGGCAAAACGCCCGATGTACAGGGCCTGCTGGAAGCCGCCATCTTGTGCGTGCCGGGCGCAGAGGCAGGCAGCCTGTCGGTGCGGGAAGGCGACGAATCTATAATTCAGGCACAGGTGGGATTCAGTCCTGAACTGTTGGGATTTGTCTACCCCGCCTCCAATATGTTGAGCTGGTACGGCGACCCTGTAGGGCACGGGCAAGGGCGGCCCAGAATCTTGGCCGGGTCGGCCCTGCACCAGCGCCACCTCGAACTGGCGGCGACCTCACCCGCCCAAAGCGATCTGATGGGCCATTCGCAACGGCTACAGGCCAACCTGATGCTGCCCATTTTGATCGACGGCCAAGTGTTTGCCGAACTGAATCTCGACAATTTGCACGACCCACACGCCTTCAAGACAGCGTCGCTGGTCATGGCCGAGGAGTTCGGGTTGTGGGCCGCCGCTATTTTGGCAACCCACCAACAACGGCTTCAAACACAATTGGCACAGGAAGGGGCGCTGCTGGTGTTGGGGCTGGCGATGGAAACGCGGGGCGGCGAGGCGAAGGGCCACACCCGCCGGGTCGTGGAGCTGGCAACGGCCTTGGGCCGCTGGCTCAACCTGAGTGCCCAGAATATCGCGGCGCTGCGGCAGGGCGCGTACTTGCACGATCTGGGCAAGTTGCAGCTTCCAGACGCCGTGCTGCTGAAACCCGGCCCCCTGGACGCCGCCGAGCAAGACGTCATGCATACCCACACCCGGCTGGGCGCAGAGTTGGCCGCCCACTTTCCCGGTGTGCTGCCCGGCACCCTCGACATCGTGCGTTCTCACCACGAGCATTGGAATGGCGGCGGCTACCCTGCTGGGTTAGCTGGAACCGATATTCCCCTGCTGGCACGCATCTTTGCGGTGGCCGACTGCTACGACGCCCTGATCAGCGTGCGCCCATACCGCGGCGCGTGGACAGAACAGGCGGCGCTGTTGGAACTAAAAAAGCAGCGCGGCCAGCAACTTGATCCGGATGTGGTGGACGCCTTTTTCCGCTGGTTTCACAGCGCGGCCCGCACGAGCGATTCCGCCGTCAGTCCCCTGCTGAATTGACGCTCGATTTCGGAAAGGTACCGGGAGGCCTGCATCAATAACAGCCCGAAGAGAGTTTATATGCACTGCCTGCATACGGGCAAAAGACTAGACCAATCGGGTCGGAGGTGGCCGTTCTGGTATGCCCCGCCCCTATCAGTTGAATAGATCTGGGACAAAATGACATGTGGAACGTCACGGAGTAACAGCAGAAGCTTTTCTTTCATGCGGTTTCAGGCTGGGCTTTCATGAAGGTCTGTGCCTACACAAGTAACCCGCTTTATCTGGACAGGCCTGCACACGCGACGGTTGGTTTATGCCATATACATGAATAATTTCGCTCCGCCTGCACCTTGTTGGTGTCTCCCGGACACGAAGCCGCACCTGCACCACATCTCAACCCCGTTCCAGTTTCTCCGGAGGATGCCATGACCAACCCATCTCACTCTGACCGACCCTTCTACCAACCGGGCGATAGCCTGTACCGCCAGTCCGAGCGCACGCGGCTGGAACCGATGTTCCCCGGCAATTTCGATGAGATCGGGCACGATGCTTGCGGGATTCTGTGCAAGATTCGCAAGACGGGCGAGGCCAGTCACGGCAATGTGGTGCGGGCGTTGGAAGAACTGGCGCACATGGCCCACCGCAGCGGCGAAGTGCGCGGCGAGGGCGACGGCGCGGGCATTCAGACCGATATTCCGCGCCTCGTGTGGAAGCGCTACATGGAAGAAGGCCGCCAGAATGTGGCCGATGTAGACTCCCCCAACTTTTTCGTCGGTCACTTTTTTGTGCCGCAGGGCCAGAGTACCCGCGAACTGCTGGACGCCTTGCGGGTGGCGGCCAGTCGGTACGGCGTCACGGTGTCGCTGGAGCGTCAGGGGCAGGTCTATTCGCACGCGTTGGGGCCGATTGCCCGCCTGACCGAGCCACAGTTTGTGCAGATTGCGGGCATGGTGAAGGGCGAAACCCGTCAGGAGCGCGATTCTCAGCTGTTTAATCTGGCGCTGGAGCTGGAGCAGAAATACCCGGTGCATGTGGTCAGCCTGGCCACCAACGCGGTGGTGTACAAGGTGCGCGGCAGCGCCGAACTCTTGCCCCGCTACTACCCCGAACTGTCCAAACCCGATTTCATGTCGGTGGTCACGATTGGGCACAACCGCTATTCCACCAACACGCTGTCCACCTTCGAGCAGGTGCAGCCGTTCAGTCTGTTGGCCCACAACGGCGAGATCAATACCATCGACCGCCTGCGGAAAGAAGGCACGCAGTTGGGCCTGCCTCTCACGGGCGGCAGCGACAGCCAAGACCTGAACCGCGTCCTCATGGGCTATATCCATGACCGGGGCATGAGCCTGCTGGAAGCTGTAGAAAGCGTGTTCCCGCCCGTGCTGAGCGAGGTCAAGAGCTTTTCCACGACGCTACAAAGTGCCTATATCGGGTTGCGGGCAGGCGGTGGGCCACTGGCGCAAGGCCCGGCGGCCATCATTGCGCGGCACGGCAACGAGTGCGTGTTTTCCGTAGACGCGATGGGTCTGCGCCCGCTGTGGTTCGGAGAAACCGAGAAGGAATACTTCTGGTCTTCAGAGCGCGGCGTGATTCCTCTGGGCAGCATGGTCATCGACCCGGCTCCCTTTGCCCCCGGTGAAAAAATGGTGGCCTGCTTAGGCGGCGGCACCGTAAAACTGCACGCCAACGAAAATGTGCAGCGGCTGGTGCTGGAGCGCGTTCACGGCAAAGGCTACAACTTCGAGAACGCCCATGAGCGCGTGAGCGGCCCGCATGTTCCCGCCACCGACGAAGCCAGTCTGCCCGAATTCTCCAAGGCGCAACGGGCGGCGATGGGCTGGGAACGCTGGGACGAAGAGTACGTGAAAGCGGTGGCCGACAAGGGCGCAGAGCCGATTGCGTCGCTGGGCTTCGACGGTCAGATGCCTGCGCTGCGGGCCGAAAAACCCAACCTCGCGGAGTTCTTCAAGGAAACGGTGGCGGTGGTCACCAACCCGGCCATTGACCGCGAGCGCGAAATCGAGCACTTTTCGACCCGCGCCCTGCTGGGCCGCCGCCCTCTTCCCGGCAGCAGCGACGGCAACTCCGTGGATTTGCTGACGCCGATTTTGGCTCCCAGCACAGTCGTGGCCGAAACACACGGCACGCTGACGTTGCAGGGCGTGCGCGACTACTTCCAGACCGTGACGCTGGTGCCCAACCTGCAAGCGGGCGAACGCCTGACCGACGCTTTGGCCCGCCTGCACGCGCAGGGAGCCGAGGCCGTGCGTGGCGGCGCGGAAGTGCTGATCGTGGACGATACGGCGCTGTACGCCAACGGAGAAGCTGCCATAGACATCGCGCTGGCGGTGGGGTCGCTGGAACAGGCCCTGACCAATGCCCGCACCGATGCTGGCTCTAGCGCAGGTGCTGGCGTGGGCCTCCGCCGCCTGACCAGCGTGGTGGTTCGCAGCGGCCAGATTCGCAACCTGCACGACGTAATGCTCCTGATTGGGCTGGGAGCCGACGCCGTGGAACCGAGCGCCATGTACGCCCTGTACCCCACCGAAGAAGCATGCAACAAACTGGTGGCGGGCCTGACCAAAGGCGTAGAAAAAGTGATGTCTACGATGGGCATTCACGAGTTGCGCGGCTACGGCCAGATTTTCAGTGCGCTGGGCTTGGCTGCCGACGTGATGAACGCTATCGGCGCACGCGGCTTCTGGGGCGGCGAAAAGGGTTACGACCTCGCCGGAATCGAGAAAACCTTGCACACCCGCCTGACCAAATTTGACGCGGGCGGCGAAACGATGGACAGAGATCAGCGGTTCAACCCCCGCGTATTCAAGGCGGCTTTCAGCCTCGCCAACGGAGACATCAGCCCCGCCGACTACCAGCAGCGGATTCGGGCGCTGGAACTGGAAATGCCCCTGTCGGCGCGGCAACTGCTGGAATTCAAGGCTCCGGTAGACCGCGAAGACGTAGACCCGGACAGCGTAGACCTCGCGGTGGGCGGCCACAGCTTGCCCTTCGTCATCAGCGCCATGAGTTTCGGCTCTCAGGGTGAAACGGCCTTCCGCGCCTACGTGGAAGCGGCCAAACGCCTGAACATCATGGCGATGAACGGCGAGGGCGGCGAGATTCCCTCTATGCTGAACCAGTACACCCACTGGCGCGGGCAGCAGGTCGCCAGCGGGCGCTTCGGCGTCAGCTCCGTGATGCTGAACAGCGCCCACGTGATTGAAATCAAGGTGGGACAAGGCGCGAAACCCGGCGAGGGCGGCCACCTTCCCGGCAAGAAAGTGAGCGCTAAAGTCGCGGCGGCCCGTCACGCAGTTCAGGGCACCGACCTGATTTCGCCCTCCAACAACCACGACGTGTATTCCATCGAAGACCTCGCGCAGCTCATCGAGGAACTGAAGACCATTGCGCCGCAGGCCAAAATCAGCGTGAAGGTTCCGGTGACGCCGGGTGTGGGCACTATTGCGCTGGGTGTGGCGAAGGCCGGGGCGCACATCATCACGCTGTCGGGGTTTGAGGGCGGAACGGGCGCGGCCCGCAGTCACGCGCTGAAATACGCTGGAATGCCCGTAGAATTCGGCGTGGCGCGTGCCCACCGGATGTTGGTGGCCGCCGGAATGCGTGACCGCGTGGAACTCTGGGCCGATGGTGGCCTGAAGACCGCGCTGGACGTGGCCCGCATGGTGGCGCTGGGCGCGAACCGCGTGGGCTTCGGCACCCTCAGCATGGTGGCTATCGGCTGTACGATCTGCCGGGGCTGCCAACTGGACACCTGCCACGTGGGCATTACGACCCAAGTGGAGACGGAGGAAGAGGCCAAAGCACACGGTTTCAAGCGCTTCGTGCCGCGGGTGCTGCCCACCGAAGTTGACCGCCTGCACGCCTTTTACAGCGGTATCGCGTCCGAGTTGCGGGTGCTGGTGGCGAGCCTCGGCTTCGGCTCGCTGCAAGACTTGGTGGGCCGTGCCGACCTGCTGAGCGGCGTGACCGACGCCCTCGACCTGACCGAACTGCTGAGCCGTGCCGAAGAACCCGAAGCGTGGCAGTCGGTGGGAGGCCGCAAACGGGTCATTCACAAGCCGCTGAACTACATGACCAAGATGGTGAGCGAATGGGTCACGGAAGCCATCGAGGAAGAGGATGAGGAGGACATCGTTTACCGTGACGGCCCGGTGCAAAGCGCCGAACGTGCGCTGGGAACGCATTTGGTGGGCACCCTGACCCGCGACCCGCGCACCGCCCGTCAGGCTCGCCGCGTGAAACTGCACTTCGAGGCAGGCAGCATTCCCGGCAACGGCCTCGGCGCATTCAACAACAGTCCGGTGGATATTCACGTGGACGGCGGCGCACAAGACGGCGTGGGCAAGAGTGCGCTGGGCGGCAAAATCGTGATTTTGAAGGGGCGCAACCATCAGGGCACGCGGGTAGACGGCAGCGTGGGCAAGAGCTTCGCTTACGGGGCCATCGGCGGCAAATTCTTCGTGCAGGGCAGCGCCGACAGCCGCTTCTGCGTGCGCCTCAGTGGGGCCGACGTGGTGCTGGGCGGCGACCTCCGCACGCCCATCGACGACACCCTGGGCGCACTCGCCACCCGCGCCAACGCCAAGGGCTACGCCTTCGAGTACATGACCGCAGGCCGCGCCATCGTGGTGGGCGACCCCGGCCCGTGGATCTGCTCCGGCATGAGCGGTGGCGTGGTCTACCTGCGCTACGAACCCGGTCAGGGCATGGACGACGCCGCGCTGACCCGCCGCCTTGCCAAAGGGGCCAGCGTGCAAATTCTGCCGCTCAGCGCACAGGGAGCCACCGATATCCGCGACCTGTTGGGCGAATACCACGAGCTGCTGCTCAAGAGTGAACAGCCCGTACCCGCCCGCCGAATTGCCGAACTGTTGGTGAATCCTGCCGGACACTTCCGCATGGTGCTGCCCGCGTCCCAGACGGTGGACCAGTCGGTAGCGACGGAGTAAAGCAGTCAGTGGTGAGTGGAAACAGTTGAACATGGCCCCCGGCGTGAGTGCGTCGGGGGCTGTTTTTGCTGACTTCTTTTACATCTGCATGACCGGCCTGCTAGCCTCAGGTGACCATGCCGCCGGACGCCTCTATCGCACTGATTTTTGCTTTTGTTCTGCCTATTTCTGCCCTGATTCACGAACTAGGACATGCAGCATTGCCACTGATCGCCACCAAAAATCACGTTGTCATTGGCCTCGGAGCGCCGTCCAAACATAGAATCTTCACTGTATCGTTCGGACGACTGAAGGTTGAGATGACGCCCCTGTTCTTCTGGAGTGGTTTTTGCGCTTTCGGGCCTCTCAAACCGAATCATCTGCTGGTCGCTCTCTTGGCGGGGCCACTGATTTCATTGGCCGCTCTGCTGATTTCTGGTGTGCTTTACGGGCAGGCCGTAGCAGGCGGACAACGCATGGTGTGGCAAGCTTGCATGACCGTATTTTTTGTCCAGTTCATGATCACCGCGCTGCCCATCACCTACCCCAACTGGTTTGATGCAAGAGCAGATTCGAGCAGCGACGGAAAGCAGATTCTCGGGCTGCTGAAAGAACGGCGGCGAGAGCGCGGCAGACTGAGGATGTAGGACGTGGGGTGTGGAAACGGGTGCTGGCTGGAAATGAACTGGCCGTATAGTTCGGGCTATGACTATTGACATTCGTGCGGCTCGGCCTGCCGATTTTGAGCAGCTTAAGCCGATGCTCCTCGATATGGGCTTTGTTGATGACGAGTCTGGATTGGCACGCCGCTTTGCTGCTTCCTGTCAGGCTGAGACGTACGGCGTGCTGGTTGCAGAATTAGAAGAAGACGGTCAGCACAAGTTGGTCGGCTACGCTTTCCTGCACGATTACGGCAGCCATCTGCGCTCCGGGGACATGCACCGCACGGCCAAGCTGGATGATCTGTACACACTGCCGGACTTCCGGAGACGTGGCATCGCTCGGCAACTGATGAAGGCGGCAGAGGCATGGGCCAAAACTCGCCCCTTACGCTACATTTTTTGGTACGCCAACATAGGTGAGGCAGGCACGGCTTATCGGCAGATGGGCTACAAGGCCGCCGATGCAGGCCAAGAAGGATTCCTCTTCTTTGAAATTGATTTTGGAGAGGAGAATACCCGCACGCCGCATCCCACACGCGGGAGTTGACTAAGCACAAAACGTGCGGTGCGGCATGGATGCACAAATGAACTGGCCCCCGACACACTCACGCCGGGGGCTGTTTTCAGAGTTCCAGTAGATTCAACTGCGGGGCAATTCGTCCTCGAAGCTACAAGCGGGGACGACTTTGAAGCCTAGATTCAACATGGTTTGGATTAAGTCAGCCAGCTCCTGCTTGTAGGCCTGTTGGGTGCGCTTAAACTGTTGCGACACGTCGACTTCAATATAAAACCGAAACTGTATAAAATCCCCGGAGCCTTCTACTGCCGATTCATTCTCTTTGACATAGAGATCAAATACATCCGACTTCAACTCGCTCAAGGCCATATCACCTTGGATGATCTGAGCAACAACTTCAATAAGGCGTCGCTTCCCCAAGTTCGCGTCAAGATACAGCTTGCAATACAGGGCGTCAGCAATCATAGGCTAGGACTCTATACCAAAACACTCCGAATCATCGCTCCGCCCCCGCCCCCCTTCTTTCCTCGATCACCTTTTTTGCCAAGTGTTCCGGCACATCCTGATAGCCGTGTAATTTCACCGAATACGCCCCCCGGTCTCCGGTCAGGCTGCGGAGGTCGGCGCTGTAGTTTTGCAGTTCGGCTTGCGGGACAACGGCACTGACGGTAATGACCGTGCCTTCCGGTTCCATGCCCTGCACACGGGCGCGGCGGGTTTGCAGGTCGCCGATCAGGTCGCCGGTAAACTGCGCGGGCGCACGAACTTTCAGCAGCATCACAGGTTCCAGCAAGGCGGGGCGGGCGTCCTGTACAGCGGTTCTGAGGGCCAACATTCCGGCAGTCCGGAAAGCGATGTCGCTGCTGTCTACGTCGTGGTAACTGCCGTCAGTCACGGTGATGTGAATATCTTGCAGCGGGTAGCCTGCCAGCGGCCCCTTTTGCAGCGCGTCCTGCACGCCTTTTTCTATGCTGGGAATGTACTTGCCGGGAATTGCGCCGCCCACCACCGCACTTTTAAAAGCGTAGCCTTCGCCGGGTTCTATTCGGATGCGGCAATCTCCGTATTGCCCGTGCCCGCCGCTCTGTTTCTTGTGCTTGCCCTGCGCCTGAGCGGGCGCGTGAATTGTTTCGCGGTACGGAATCTGCGGCGTGGTGGTGGTCACGTTGACGCCCAACGCGGCCAGTTTTTCTATGGCGATCACGGTATGCATCTCGCCCATGCCCGACAGCAGTTGCTCTCCGGTTTGCGGTTCGCGGGTAAAGTGCAGGGTCGGGTCTTCGTCCAGAATGCGCGACATGGCCGCACTCAGGCGGTCTTCGTCTTGGCGGGTGGTGGCGTGCAGGGCCACCGTGTGCGCCGGATCGGGCAGCAGCAGCGGATCGTATTCGATGGGTTGCGCGGGGTCGGCCAGCGTATCGCCCGTGTGCAAGTCGGGGAGTTTGGTCAGCACGCCGATCATTCCGGCCCGCAGTTCCGGCACTTCGGTCAGGTCTTTGCCGTTCACCACGTACAGGTGCGCGGGTTTCACGTCTACGCCCCGCGTGGTATTCCGCAGCGTATCGCCGGGTTTAATCGTACCGCTCCAGACGCGGATGTAGGCCAGTTTGCCCACATACGGGTCAACGCTGACACGCCACACGCGGGCGCTGGCAGGCGCTTCGGGCACGGGTTCGCGGGTCTGGCCGTCCGTTCCAGTCACTGGGCCGCGCTCGCGGGCGCTTCTCATTCCGGCCACCATCAGGTCGAGTAGGGCGCTGAGGCCCACGCCTGTGGCGGCACTGACTGGAATCACCGGATACAGCGTTCCCGCATGAACAGCCTTCAAGAACGCCGCCTGCAACTCATCGTGACTCAGTTCCTCGCCCTCTAGGTAACGGTTCATCAGGTCATCGTCGGTTTCTACGATGGCGTCCAGCAGAGTTTCGCGGGCTTCCCTCAGCGGGGCGCGGAGGGCGGAGGCGTCTTCTGCTGGATTCTCCGAAATCACCCGGCCCGTCAGCACTTCCACCACGCCCCGGAAGTCTGCACCCTCTCCCAGCGGCAGATAGGCGGCGGCCACGGGCCCCTTTAGACTAGATTTGATGTCGGCCAGCACGGCATAAAAATCGGCGCGGTCTCTGTCCATCTTGCCAATCGCCACCACACGCGGCATAGCAAAGCGGTCAGCGGTAGCCCACACGCGCTCGGTGCCCACTTCTACGCCGCTGACGCCGCTGACCAGTACCAACGTGGAATCGGCGGCCCGAATCGCCCCACGAATCTCGCGCACGAAGTCGGCGTAACCGGGCGTGTCCAGCAGTGTGAATTCGGTGCCGCCGCAGCTCAGGCGCAGCACGCCGGTGGTAATGGAAAAGCCGTGGCGTTTTTCGGCCTCCGTATGATCGGACTGCGTGGTGCCGTCCTCTACTTTTCCGGCACGTGAAACGGCCCCGCACCGGTGCAGCAGGGCCTCAGAAAGCGTGGTTTTTCCCGCGCCACTGTGCGCGGCGAGACTGACAATACGGAAGGGCATAGTTGCACCACCAGACCTTTTAGGGAAACTGCCAGACCACGTGGGTCTGAGAGTGAGCAGGCGAACAGCCGCCGCATCGTGAACAGTGCTGATCAGGCAAATGTTGGTGGCGTCAGCATACCTCTCGCGGGAGCATTCGCAACAGGTGTGCCGCTATGCTTTGGCCGATGCCTGACGTTTCTGCCCCCCTCATCGAAACCCCGGATGGCTCGCGCACCGCCTTCAACGCCCGGTTTGGCGAGTCGTATGGATCGCGGCACGGCGCGGCAGGACAGGCGCGGCATGTGTTCGTGGAAGGCACGGGCACGCACCTGCACCCCGCCCCCCGCGTGTTGGAAATCGGCTTCGGCGTGGGCGTCAATTTCCGGGCGACTGTGATGGATACCGCCCTCCGGGCAGTAGGGCTGGAGTATGTCGCTTATGAATTTGACCCGGCCCCGATAGATGTACTGCGGGCCGTAGCCGAGGGCAATGAGGGCGCGGAGCATCCGGCGTGGTTGGCCCTGTTAGAAGGCTGGGGAAGTGAGTCCACAGTCCATGTGCAGGCTGAGCACGTGCGCCTGACTGTGCATTTCATGGATGTCCTGACCGCCGAGTTGCCACAGGCTTGGGCTTCGGCGTTGTATCTGGACGGCTTCTCGCCTGACCGAAACCCGGAAGTGTGGACGCCGGAATTTACTGTGCGGTTGGCAGCAGCACTGGCTCCGGGCGGCGTCTTATCTACTTACAGCGCGGCGGGACGGGTGCGGCGGGCACTGGCAGGCGCGGGCCTCAGCGTGGAAAAACGGACGGGGCCGAAGGGGAAGCGGGAACATTTGCGGGCGGTTCGGGGGGAGTGAAAAGAACTCCGATTGAATCCCGTAGTGTTGGGATTCAATTTGAGCGGAGCGAGTGGGAGAAGGTACGGATTCCGGGAGATGGACGGACAGGCGGCGCTTTTCCGACTGTACGGGAATCATACGGAATTCGTATAAAAACAGCCTCAGCGGGCCACCACGGCGTAATAAAACTCGCGCACTCCGGCAGTCGTCAGGGCGTCACGGCAGGCCAGCAACGTGGAGCCGGAAGTCATCACGTCATCCAGCAGCAGCACGGGGCCACGTGGCAACTTGGCGACATCGGCCTGAAATGCCCCGGCGAGGTTGGCGCTGCGTTCGGTGGCGTGCAGCTTGGCCTGCTGCGTGGTGGCCCGGATTCGGCGCACGGCAGGCACAGCCGGAATGCCCAATTCCCGCCCGACCACTTCGGCCAGCAACAGAGATTGATTGAACCCGCGTTCGCGCTGGCGGCCAGAGTGGAGCGGCACGGGTACCACCGACGCCACGCCCCACTCTGCCGGAATGCCCCGCGCCAGCACGGTTCCCAGCACGCCCGACAAGTCTTGTGCGCCG